>URVW01000038.1 GCA_900551435.1 uncultured Faecalibacterium sp. | reverse complement strand
AGGCCTCTCCTATCAGGAGAGGTGGCACGGCGCAGCCGTGACGGAGAGGTTGAGCAATGGTGCAGCAGCCCCTTATTTTTTCTTTTTAATAGTCCTTCTCGCAGCCGAGCAGGAATTTCATGTACGCAAAGGTGCGGTCCTGCCCGAGGTCGCGCACCATTTTGAGCAGCTTTTCCAGCAGCGCGCGCGTCTCCGGGTGGAGCAGATAGTGGTCCTTGCTGCGCTCGTAGTATTCCCACGCCGAAGCGTCGGTGTACTTGTCGCCCAGATAGATCTGGCTGGCCGCCACGCGGTCACAGACCATCTCGCAGACATAGCGCAGAGGGATCTTCATGCCGGTCAGGCCCGCCTTGGTGGTGCTGTAGTCGATCCAGTATTCCAGATGGTGCTTGTTCCGGCCCTTGTGGTGGAGCCACGCCGAGGTGTAGCCCTTGGCTTCGCGCTCCGCTTCGTTGGGGCTGTGGTCGCCCTGATAGTAGATACAGCCGGGGATGAACTCCGTGGGGCTGTATTTGCTCAGGTCGTGGGCCAAGCCCTGTTCGTACAGGCCGCAGGCAAAGCAGTATTTCATCACCAGCAGCTTATGCCGGGTGATCGTCTCGAAATGGCCTTTGATGTTCATTCCTTGCCTCCGCGAAACCGCACTGTCACACGGCCCTCTTTCAGCTTCCGCAGATCGTCGCTCTCGGAAAAATCTTCCCGGTCGCGGGTCAGATTGGGATTGTAATAGGGGTCGTCCAGAATGTTTTCTTTGCCGTGGATGTCATACAGCCGCTGCTGTTCCGCCGCGAACCGCGCCGCCTTGGCCGGGTCTTTTTCGTCGCCGCCGCGGCTCTTGCTCTCGTAGTGGGTCAGCTGGGCGTAGGGGGTCCACGCAATGCGATAGCCCGCATCCCGCACCCGCAGACAGAAGTCCACGTCGTTGAACGCGACTGCAAAATTTTCGTCCAGCCCGCCGACGGCATCGTAGACCTCCGCCCGAACCAGCAGACAAGCGCCGGTCACGGCGGAGAAGTCCTGCACCGTTGCCACGCGGAACATGTAGCCGCTGCCGCCGCGCTCCTTATATTTATGGCTGTGGCCCGCATAGCCGCCCAGTCCCGTCACGACGCCCGCGTGCTGGAGCGTGTCGTCCGGATAGTAGAGCATCGCACCGCAGATGGCCGCACCGCCCTTGTGGGCGCACTGGCGCAGCAGCTCGGTCAGCCAATCACCATTGATGACTTCCACATCGTTGTTGAGCAGCAGCAGATACTCGCCCGAAGCCGCTTTCCGGCCAAAGTTATTGATGCCCGAAAAGTTGAAGCCCTGCTTCGGATAGGTGACCACCTTCAGGCCCTCGTAGCGCTTTTTTGCCTGTTCATAGTAGGCAAAGGTCGCCGGGTCGGTGGAGTTGTTCTCGATGACCACCACCTCATAGTTGTCCCATGTCGTCTTGGTCCAGATGCTGTGCAGACACTTTTCAAGGTCGTCGGTGTGGTCCTTATTCGGGATGAGGATGCTCACTTTCGGGTCACCCTCGATGTCCCATTTGACCCGGTAGGTGCTGGGGAACAGCCCCTCTTCCACCGTACCGGTCCGGCCGGTGCGGGTCAGGTGGTCTGCCAGCGCCTTTTTGGCCGCTTCGGCCACATAGGGCTTCGCGTCCGTTCCGCCCGAAGTGGAACCCGCGTGCACCCGCCAGTAATAGAGCACCTGAGGCACATGGGCCGCACCGCCCACCTGCTCGATGAGCCGGAGGAACAGGTCGTGGTCCTGACTGCCATCGCACTCCGGGCGCTCCCCGCCCAGCTGCTCATACAAGCTGCGGCGGAACACCGCCAAATGGCAGATGTAGTTGCAGCAGAGCAGATAATCCGGTGCGTAATCGGGCTTGAAATGACCCACGAGCGGGCGCTGGATGCTCTTGGCAAACAGCGCTTCGTCGCTGTACAAAAAGCCGTCCGGCTCTCCCCGCTCCCGCAGCTGCAAGATAGCTTTTCCCATCGTGTACAGCGCGTGCGGAGCCAGAATGTCGTCGTGGTCCGCCAGCGCGAGGTATTCGCCGGTCGCAAGGGCTTCCGCCGCATTGGTGTTCGCGGCGATGCCCTTGTTTTCAACTTTTTTGTATACGATGCGTTGATCTTTCGCCTGATATTCCTTTACGATCTGCTCCACATTGCCGTGTTCGCTGTCGGAAGCGTCGGCAAGGCAGAGCTGGCCGTTCGGGGCCGTCTGATCGACAAAGGAATCCAGAAAGTCCCGCAGGTAGCGTTCCGGGGTATTATACAGCGGGGTCAGGATGGAAATGGTCGGAAGGCCGCAGGTCTCGGCGGTCTTGCCCTGCATCTCGGCGCGCTGGGCTTCCAGCACCTTTTTGGCGGGCAGATAGCGGGCCTTTTTGCCGAAGAAGCGGCGCTTGACGAAGCCCGCGCCCCGCGCCACCATCGTGCCAAGGCCCTCGTCTTTGGTCAGCTGCACCGCATAGCCCATCAGCTCTTTGGCGCGTTTCAGTCGTACATTCATGTCAAGCCTCGCCGCGCTGGGTCGCCTTGTAGGCGTTGCAGACCGTCTCGGTGTCGCCGTTCATCTTCAGATGGCCGTGGCTCAGCCATGCCACCTTGCTGCACATCCGCTCGATCTGCTCGATGGAGTGGGACACCAGAATGACCGTCGTGCCGCCCGCCATCAGCTCCTGCATCCGCTTTTCGCACTTCTGCTGGAAGAGGAAGTCGCCCACCGACAGCACCTCGTCCGCGATGAGGATATCGGGCTTGGTGATGGTCGCGATGGCAAAGCCGATGCGGGCCACCATGCCGGAAGAGTAATTTTTCAGCGGGACATCGAGGAAGTTCTGCAGTTCGCTGAACTCCACGATCTCGTCGAATTTTTCATCGAGGTACTTGGGCGAAAAGCCCAGCACCGTGCCGTTCAGGTAGATGTTCTCGCGGGCGGTCAGGTCCATATCGAAGCCCGCGCCCAGCTCGATCAGGGGCGCGATGGTCCCGTTGACGGTCACTTTGCCCTTGGTGGGCTTGTACACGCCCGCAATGGTCTTGAGCAGGGTGGATTTGCCCGAGCCGTTCAGGCCCACAAGGCCGTAAAAATCCCCCGGCATGATGTCCAGACTGACGTCCTTCAGGGCATAAAACTCATCGTACTGCAGCCGGCCCTGCACCATGGCCAGAAGATATTCCTTCAGACTCTCGTGCTTTTCGGTGGAGAGGTTGAAGCACATGGAAACATTGTCCACTTTGATGATCGGTTCCATTTTCTCCCCTCCTTAAATATGCAGCACGAAGCGGTCCTGCGTTTTGCGGAACATCCAGACGCCCACCGCCATCGACAGCACCGCGCAGATGCCGCAGACCGCGAACATGTTGAAGTCCAGCGGGATGCCCCACATCAGGGTGCGGCGGAAGCCGGTGATATACCAGTACATCGGGTTCAGCTTGATGATCTGCTGCATGTTGAAGCCGCCGATGGAGAAGGTCATCTGGGTCGGATCGTAGAAGATGGCCGAGAAGTAGAGCAGCGCCGTGATGAACACGCTCCAGATGTGCATGATGTCCCGGAAGAACACGGTGGCCGCCGCGAGGAACAGGCCCATGCCCAAGCTGAAGAAGAAGAGCGTCACCAGCGGATAGAGCGCTTCGATCAGGGTCAGGTGGAACGGTGCGCCGGTAAAGATCATGACCAGCAGCAGCGCCACAAAGCTGAACACGCAGTTCACCATGGCGAAGCAGCACTTTTCCAGCGGGAAGATATATTTCGGGATATAGACCTTTTTCAGCAACGGCGCGGCGCTGAGCACGCTGGACATGCTGGAAGAGGTCGCTTCATTGAAGAAGTTGAACAGCAGCTGGCCGCACATCAGGAACACCGGGAAGTTATCGATGCCGCTGCCGCGCATATCCATCAGGCTGCTGAACACGGCCCAGTACACAAGGCACATGAGCAGCGGGTTCAGCACGCTCCACACCACGCCCAGCACGCTGCGGCGGTATTTCAGCTTGAAGTCACGGCTGACGAGATTCCACAGCAGATAGCGGTAGCGCCAGAAGCCGTTGAACATTCCTTTCAGTTTTGCCACGGGCGATCACCACTTTTCAAAGAACTCGAACTTCTGGGCCGCAAACGGCTCATGCAGCTTGTCCTTTGCGCTGGTCTTGTGCTCGCAGCCGCAGTCCGGCCACTGGACATTGACGGTAGGATCGTCGTAGGGGATGCCGCCCTCGCTGGTGGGGTCGTAGACATCGGTGCACTTATAGCAGAACTCGGCCACGTCGCTCAGGACGAGGAAGCCGTGTGCAAAGCCCTCGGGGATATAGAACATCTTCTTGTTCTCCTCGGATAGGGTGACGCCCACCCACTTGCCGAAGGTAGCGCTGTGGGGACGGCAGTCCACAGCGACGTCATAGACTTCGCCCTTGGTCACGCGCACCAGCTTGCCCTGCGTGTGGTTCTTCTGGAAGTGCAGACCGCGCAGAACGCCGCGGGTGGAGCGGCTCTGGTTGTCCTGCACGAATTCCTTGTCGATGCCGGCTTCTGCGAACTGGTCCTTCTGATAGGTCTCCATGAAATAACCACGGTCATCGCCGAACACCTGCGGCTCGATCACAACAACACCGGGGATCTCGGTCTGCGTAAAAATAAACTTACCCATATTTCTGTTTCCTCTCTGTTTTTTCCTTATCGTTTTTGTTGTTTTGTTGTATTTGGAAAAGTCCTTGCGGGCTTTTGCGCGATGATTTTTATTTAGTGCTTGCTTCTGGACCTGCGCCGCTTTTTGCGGTTCGTGCGGACCCGGATGACAGCGAACACCACGACCGCCGCCAATACTGTTGCGCCCAGCGAGATGGCCAGCAGTCCGCCCGCTGTCTTTTTGGGGTCGCGGGAGACGGAAAGTTCGACGTTGGCATTGGCCGCCACGACCTCTTCCAGCCCTTCCACCGCGGCCTTGACCCGGACGCTGGCGGATTCCTGCAGACCGCGGCCTTGAATGGTATACACCGCATACACCTCCGGGTCAACCCCCAAAATGTAGCGTTCGGGCAGTTCCAGCGTCACGGACACGTCCTCAGCGGTCAGGCCGTCGGCCAGCAGCAGCCGGATGCCCGGGTCGCTGACCGTGACCGTTCCCATGGCTGCACCGCCGCCCACGACTTCCAATTCCTGCGTGACCCCCTGCGCAGGGATGTCCATGTAGCCGGTGTAGGTGCTGAAAGCGTAGTCCAGCAGGGTGCGGACGTCGTTGTATTTATCGGTCTTCAGCTGACTCTGCATGGTCACGCAGATCAGCCGGACACCGTTCTGCTCCGCCAGACAGACATAGCTGTAGCGGGCGATGTTGGTATAGCCGATCTTGGAGCCGAGGATGGACGGGATATAGTACCGGCTGGACCCCACCCGCATCTTATCCTGCTGATGGAAATACCGGGTCACGGGCTGAACATTGGTCGAAGCCATCGTGTACATCTCGTTGCGGGTAAACAGCGTCTCGAACCCCGGCTGGGTCAGCGCCCAGCGGAGGATCTGCGCCATGTCGTAGCAGCTGGTATAGTGGTCGTCATCGCTGATGCCGTGCGGGTTGGCGAAATGGGTGTGCTTCAGGCCAAGCTCCTTGACCTGCGCGTTCATCTCTGCCACACCGTCCGCGATGGTCCCGCCGCCGAAGTATTCCGCCAGCAGATTCGCGCCGTCGTTGGCGCTGGCCATCATCGTGGCATAGAGGGCATCGGTCAGGGGGACCTGCTCCCCTTCTTGCAGGGCGATGTGGCTGGAATCCGTTCCCGCCAGCGAGTAGACGTCCTCGTGGCTGACGGTCAGCTTGACGCCGTCCCACTTGCCCTGCGCCTTTTCACAGGCAAGACCCAGCGTCATCACCTTGGTGATGGACGCCGGGTGCAGTTCTTCGTCCATATTCTGCTGTGCCAGCACCAAACCCGTGTCGGCATCGATGATGCAGTACGCTTCCGTCGTTGTCAGCGCCGGCGCTGCCGCCGAAGCCGCCGGCGCGAATGCCGCCAGCAGACACAGCAGCGCGGCGCAGAGCACGGCAAAGTGTTTTTTCATCCCATCTACTCCATTGTAAGTTTAATCGTTGATAGTATACCACACTTTCGCCCCGCTGAAAAGAGAAATGCAGTCAGAACCCCTCCCGCAGAAGGGGCTGGAGCTGCTCGCCCCGCAGGGCTGCTTCCAGCGCCGCCGGGAGCCGGGCAAAGTCCGCCTTCAGGCTCTGGGGCTTTTCGGATGGGTCATCCTGCCCATAGGGCACAAAATAGTAGTGCTTGCGCTGGCGCAGACGGGCGATATTTTCCCCCGATGCACCCAGCCCGTCGTTGGTCGAAACGGCCACCACCACCGGGCATCCCACCCGCAGCAGACTTTTTGCCGCCAGCGTCACCGGCGTGTCGGACAGGCCCGCCGCCAGCCGCGCCAGCGTCGTACCGGTACAGGGCGCAATGACCAGCGCCTGTGCCAGCTTTCGCGGCCCCAGCGGCTCTACCGCCTGTAAGCTGTCCAAGACTTCGTGTCCGGTCAGCTGTTCCAGCTTTTCCCGCCAGCCGGATGCCGTTCCGAAGCGGGTGTCCAGCCGGGACGCCGCAAAGCTCATCACCGGCAGCAGGTCCCAGCCCTGCCGCACCAGAACTTCGGCCTGTTTTTCCGCCGCGCTCAGGGTGCAAAAGCTCCCGCAGACCGCAAACGCAATGGTCCCGCGTGCTCGTGTGTTCATGCTTTTCCCTCCCGTTCTGCCAAGATCTCACACACCGTCTGCGCCACGAACTCGCCCGCCGTTTCCGGAGCACAGGCGGCGGGCAGACTGAGCGCATGAAGGGCACGATGCCCCAGACGCTCCGCCGCCGCAAAATCCGTTCCGCCGGGGCGGGATGCCAAGTCCACGATCAGGCTTTCCGGCCGCAGGGCCGCCAGCACCGGTTCCGTCAGCACCCGCGCCGGGATGGTGTTCACCACCGTGTCAAACGCCGGGGCCACCCCGGCGAGCGCCGCCACCGGAACGCTGTTCAGGCCAAGACTTTCGGCCAAAGCCCGCTGTGCCGGACGCCGCGCCGCCACCGTCACCTGCGCCCCCAGTGCAGCCAGCCGGACCCCCAGCGCCTGACCGACCGGGCCAAATCCGGCCAGCAGCACCGCGCTGTTCCAAAGCGTCCGCTTCCGCTGGGCCAGCAGGATGCCGATGCAGCCTTCGGCCGTCGGAATAGCGTTCCGGATGGTCAGCTCCTCCCGCGCAAAATAATCGACCAGCTCCACCCCGGCTTCCTGCGCGATCTGCTTCGCCTGTTCCGACAACATCCCGCCCAGCGCCAGCGCCCCGGGCTGCGCTGCCCGCAGAAGCTCGGCCAGCGGGGTGCGGGCTTCGTCCAGTGGAAGCGGGAGCAGGATGTAGTCCGCCAGCGCCGTCTGCTCCGGCCCGCCGACCTCATACCCTGCCCGCGCCAGCACACGGCCCGCCGCTCGCTGCCGCGCATCTTCGCCAATCACCGCAATGCGTTTTTGTGTTTCCATTCCCGGCTCCTCCTCCCCATGGTTTGTGCCAGCCTATGCGGGTTGAAGGGAAGGTGTGCAATGAAAAAGCCCCGGAACGGGCCTTTGGCTCGTTCCGGGGCAGGAGCGTGATTCAGTTTTTGATGATGCCGGACCCGGCAGGGGTTACTTTGCGGCCTGAACGTACACGACAACGAGGAAAACTTCTCCGCCGATCGTCTCGTTTGCGATGCTTGCAACTGCCTTGTCACCCAGCGTGGTGCGGTCCTCGATCTTGTTCAGCTGGACCGGTGTGGACATCCGCTGTGCCGTCATGGCGTCACTTGCATTCTTGCCATCCTTGCTCTGATAGTTCACAACACGGGTGTAAGAGATGTAGTATGCATCCTTCGTGTCCTTCGGGACGATGCTCTTGATGTTTGCGTAATCATCGTTCGTCTCGTCGTAATCTCTGACACTTGCCAATGCGGTCTGTGCTGCAGCTGCGGGAGTCGTCATGTTTTCATAGGTATGGTTTTCTGCGTAGGTCTTGACCTTCTTCAGGACTTCCTTCGCCAGCGTGCTGTCGCCCTCTTCGATGGTCTTGACACCAGTTTCGTCATAGTTCGAATTCCGGCTCAATGCCTTGCTGTCGTTCAGGTAATCCAAGAATTCCTTTTTATTGACCGCGCTGCCACAGCCTGTCAACAGAGACAGAGCCATCACACCAGCCAGAGCCGCAGCCATCAGCTTTTTATACAATTTCATAATTGTGTCCTCCAAATCGTTTTGATTCTGCGATCACCAAAACCTCGATCAAGCAACGCGCATGATCACCATGACCAGATATTCCTTGTCGCCCAGCTTGACGGTATCAATGCTGACCGTACCCTTGTTGCCAGCGTTCTTAGCATTGTTCAGCTCAAACGAGTTTCTCATCGCGCTGCTCAGCTCATTTACCGTGACATGATTCTGATTGTACTGGCTGTCGTAGGTTTTCACTTCGCCGATTGCCAGTGTATATTCATCTTCCGTATTGGTGATTCCCAAAGCTTCCTTGACCGCCTTGGTATCTGCCTTGCTGACGCTTTCTCCAAGCTCCTCATCGTACTCATACTCTTTGTAGTCCTTGCCAAACAGTGCTACGAACGGCTCGAACTCCGCCTTGTTTTCGGTCTCATCATAGGCTTTCTGGAGCAAAGAGATGACCTTATCTGCCTGACCGCTGCCGGCATCCTTGAACTCGACTCTTCCGCCGTAGCTGTCATTGATCATCTTGATCATTTCTTTCTTATCGACCGACGAACCGCAGCCGACCAGCATCGTCAGAGCCATTGCGCCCACGAGGACAGCTGCCATCAGTTTCTTAAACAATTTCATAATCGTATCCTCCGCATAAAAGACTGCGTTTTTGTGTTTCAAATTCGCGATACGGTGCAGTTTTTGTTACATTGCAAAACCCATTTCAAATTACTCTTCCATCGGAAGGCGGACCACAGCCACAACATAGTTCTCGTCGCCGATCTTATCGATCTTCAGGCTGATCGTACCCTCGCCAGCCTTTGCATAGCCGTAATTTACAGCGCGGGCACGTGACAACAGACTGTTTGCCAGCTGGCTGTTATGCACTTCCTGCATGTACTGGCTCTGGTAATCCTCGATCTTGACACAGCCGATCGTGACCTTTTCTTTCGTCTCAGCAGTCACGCCCAAAGCTTCTGCAAATGCACTGCTATTCGCCATAAAAACATCCGAATCAATATATCCGTGCTGATTCAGAATTTCAGTATCCTTGTTGGCTTCCTTGTAATCCTGCAGGACCTTCAGAGCCTTGACAGCATCCGTTTCCTCTGCGCCCTTCAGGGTAATCTTTACGTCGACGCCATCTTTCCCCGGATAGGAAGCCGGATTGCTGTCCGTAATGCACGCCAGAATCTCCTTCTCGCTTACCGGTACGATCTTGTTTGCACAGCCGGCCAGCAAGGTCAGCGCCATCACGCCCGCCAGCGCAACAGCCATGAGCTTTTTGAACATTTTCATAATCGTATCCTCCAAAAATCGTTTCACACTGCACCCTGCGGGCGGCAGATCTTCTGCCCGCCCGACTTGTTATCACAATATTAGCATTTTATCACAAATTTATCAACAGCTGATTTTATTTTCGTGCTTTTGTATAGTTTCAGAGGACTGCATCTGGAAGATTCGCCCAAAACAAAAACCTCCCCCGAAATGTTCGGAGGAGGTCTATCGATCAAAACTCAGACGCTCTGCCCTGACCTGCAGCGCGTGGTTATTTCAGGAACTTATGCACAGCGCGGGCCACGATGCCGCCCAAAATGCCGGAGACGAGGAACTCGGCCACGCCCTGCACGCCGACCAGCAGGACGACGAACATGAACGGGTTGGCCGCACCCTTGACAGACACGAGGTTCTGGACATAGTCGCAGTTGTAGAAGGCCAGCACGATATAGCCCATGAAGAACAAGGTGTTCAGGGCCGGGGCGCACATCGCGCTGACGATGTAGCTCCAAGTGCCCGGCTTGTCGAAGTGCTTGATGCCGTTGAAGATCAGCCCGACGCACAGGCCCATCAGCACGCGCATTCCCACGCAGAGGATGAAGGTGTTGACCGGGCTGACCTGAAACAGTGCGCCTGTCATGGCGGAAGCGCCGGTCACCGCGTCATAGAAGCTCACCGCGCCGAACACGCCGCCCAAGATCGCACCGGCGGCGGGACCCATGGTGATGGCGCCCACGGCGATGGGAAGGGTCAAAAAGCTCATGTAAAGCGGGCCTACGGGCACACTGCCCAGGCCGATGGCCTTCATGACCAGCTCAATGGCGACCAGCAATGCCAGCCGGGTGAGAGTACGAAGATCGTTGTTTTTCATAATTCAGTTTTCCTCCTGCTGCCGTTCCGCCCTTAGTTGTCGGATACGGCGCAAACCTGCCCGCTCTGTGCGGGATGTTTTTCTTGTTTCGAACTTTGGAAGCGCAAGTTGTCAGGGCGTCGTCCAAAGGAAATGGCAATGCTTAAAATTTCAGTCCGGCCGACCGTCTTGCCACGGTCAGGACCCGGCTGACGGCGACAGAGGTATCCAGCATCCGGCTGCAAAGCTCCTGATCGCCGCTCTCGATGGCGCGGGCGAACGCATGGAACTCCGCCGCCTGACGGGGACGCCCGCCGTTGAGGTTGTAGTGCTCTTCCTTGCCCTGATTGGGGTGGAAGTTCACGCCGCCGCACCAGTTGGCGGTGGATTTCTGCAAAATGTAGCCCTTCGTGCCCTGAATGATATAGCGGGCGGGCGAGCTGCAGTCCTTGGCGGCGATGCTGACGGCCCGGAAGCTGTTGTAGTCCATGGTCAGGATGCCGCTGGTGTCGATGCCGCGCTCGATGTTGGCGGTGTAGTGCACCTGATTCGGTTCGCCGAACAGGCCCACGATGTAGCTGATATTATACACATTCAGATCCATCAGCGCGCCGCCCGCACAGGCCGGGTCGAACGAGACCGGCGTTTCGCCCGCGCAGAATGCATCGTAGCGGCTGGAATACTGGCTGAAGTTGCACTGGACCAGCTTGACCGCGCCGATGCGGGGCAGAAGCTCCCGGATCTTTCCGTAGTTTTCCAGATACTGCGTGGTCATGGCCTCGAACAGAAAGACCTTTTTGCGGCGGGCCAGATTGGCCAGCTCTTCGGTCAGGCCCGCATTGATGCTCATGGGCTTTTCCACGATGACGTGCTTGCCCGCCTCGATGGCCACTTTGACATAACGGGCGTGCTGGGTGTTCGGCACAGCCAGATACACCACATCGACGTCCTGCAATAGCTCAAAATAGTTGGTGGTGTGCTGCGGTACGTTGTACTGCGCACAAAGCTCTGCGGCCAGCGGCGCACTCCGCTGGGTGCTGCAGATGCACTGGACCGTGAAAGGCGAGTCCTCTCCCGCCAGCCACGGCAAAAATTCCCGCACGATCATCCCCGTGCCCAGAATCCCTAGTTTCATTCTCTTCTCCATCCTGTCTGTCGTTAGCCGGCCTTCGCCTCATCCTCCCGGCGTTCCCGGCGCTGGGGATGCGGATGGCGGCCGCGGCGGAAGTTCGGGTTCCGCTTTTTGCCCCCGGCATTGTGATGCTGCTGGGGCGCATTGAGCTGATACAGCAGCGCAAGGCCCTTCATCAGCAGTTCGGGGTCATAGGTCAGCGGATGACGGCACAGCGGCGTGACATACTTTGCCAGACCGCCGGTGACGACCAGCGTTGCGGGACGGCCCAGTTCCTCTTCGATGCGCTGGGTGATGCCGTCCAGCAGGACCGCCGTGCCCAGCACCGAGCCGGACAGCATACAGCTCTCGGTATTCACGCCGATGGTGCTTTTGGGCGAGGACAGCCGCACCTGCGGCAGCTGTGCACAACGCTCGCCCAGCGCGCGCAGTCCGGTGGACAGGCCCGGGCAGATGACGCCGCCCCGGAACACCCGATTCTCGTCCACCACATTGAAGGTGGTGGCGGTCCCGAGGTCCACCGTGATGACCGGCAGCGGGAAGTTCGCTGCCGCATAGGCCGCATCCACAAGACGGTCCTTACCGACCGCGTGCGGGTCCGGGACTCCCATCGTCAGCCCGGTCCGGATCTCGGGCGACACGATGACCGGCTTTTTTCCGGTGTAATGACGGGCGCACTCGGCCAGCGCTCCGGTGATCTGGGGCACAACGCTGGTCAGCACAGCGCCTTCGAACCGCATCGGTTTTTCGGGGTGGCGGCGGTGCGAGAACACCTTTTCCATCTCGGCGCGGTATTCCGCCGCCGTCCGGGTGCGCACCGTATCCATGTGGGCCACAAAGCATACACGTCCGTCCTTGATGCCGCCGAGGGCGACGGTGGTGTTGCCTATATCAATGGCTAAGATCATATTTGGGAAACCTTTCCTGTAAACCTCTCCGTCATTGCTTCGCAATGCCACCTCTCCTGATAGGAGAGGCCTTGGCAGTCGGATGCAGCTTGCTGGATACGCCAGAGGCTCCCCTGCAAAGGGGAGCTGGCGAGCCGTAGGCGAGACTGAGAGGTTCAATCCTTAAATGTCAAGGGTTATTTTACCTCATTTTGCCGCCCGATACAAGACTTGCGAAAAGATTTTATTGTGCTGGCGGCAATTTTGCATTATACTAGGGAGAGCAAACCACACATTTGGGAGGTTTTTGGATGGATCTGAACGGAAAATGCGTCCTGTTGGGCGTCAGCGGCGGTATCGCCGCCTATAAAATGGCGAACGTCGCCAGCGCGCTGCGCAAGCTGGGAGCCGATGTGGAGGTCATCATGACCCGGAACGCCACCCAGTTCATCACCCCGATCACGTTTGAGACGCTCACCGGCCACAAGTGCATGGTGGACACCTTCGACCGCGACTTCAAGTTCGAGGTCACCCACATCTCGCTGGCCAAAAAGGCCGACGTCATTCTGGTGGCCCCGGCCACGGCAAACGTCATCGCTAAAATGGCCCACGGCATCGCCGACGACATGCTGACCACGGTGGTCCTCGCGGCCAAGTGCCCCAAGCTCGTCTCCCCTGCCATGAACACCGGGATGCTGGAAAATCCCATCACGCAGGACAATCTGCGCACGCTGGAGCACTACGGCTTCACGGTCATCCCGTCCGAAAGCGGCGTGCTGGCCTGTAAAGACGTTGGCAGCGGACGTCTGCCCAAAGAAGATGTCCTCATCGAGCACATCCTGCATACCATCGCACGCCCGAAGGACCTGGCCGGCCTGCACATCGCTGTGACCGCCGGCCCCACGCAGGAGCCGCTGGACCCGGTGCGCTATCTGACCAACCACTCCACCGGCAAGATGGGCTACGCCGTGGCCCGCGCCGCCGCCATGCGGGGCGCTGAGGTCACCCTCATCCACGGACCCACGGCCCTGCCGCCGGTCAAGTTCGTGGAGGATGTGCCCATCACGACCGCGCAGGACATGTACGACGCCGTGACCAGCCGCTTCGACGACATGGATGTTCTGGTCATGGCCGCCGCTGTGGCGGACTACCGCCCCGCCACCGTCGCCGACGACAAGATCAAGAAGAAGGACGGCGACCTGTCCATTCCGGTGGAGCGCACCGCAGACATCCTCGGGACCATCGGCCCCAAAAAGACCAAGCAGTTCCTCTGCGGCTTCTCGATGGAGACGCGGGATATGCTGGAAAACTCCTCGGTCAAGCTGACCAAGAAGAACCTCGACATGGTGGTCGCCAACAATCTGAAGGTCGCCGGTGCGGGCTTCGGTGTGGACACCAACGTTGTCACCTTCATCACGCCGGACGGCTCCCGCGAACTGCCCCTTATGAGCAAATCCGATGTTGCGGATGCTATTCTGGATGAGATCTTGAAGCGGCGGAACCGCTGAGCGGAAGGATAGACCCATCAAAAAGCCCTCTGTCCACACGAATGGTTTTCCATCGTGTTTGACAGAGGGCTTTCGTTTTATGCGTTACCGCGGGCGGCGGCTTCAGTCCTTCGCCACCATCATCTTGCTGGCCTTATAGATATCGCCGCAGCCGAGGGTGATGACGAGATCGCCTTCGCGGGCGTTCTCCTTGACCCACTGGGCAGCAGCCTCAAGGCTGTCCACGAGGACCGAGTTGGGGATCTTCGCGGCCAGCTTTGCGCTGGTGATGGTGGGGTCGTTCGGCTCACGGCTGCCCATGATGGGGGTCAGCACCGTGATATCGGGGATCTGGAACACATCCACAAAGTCGTTGAACAGCATCTTGGTGCGGCTGTATGTAAACGGCTGGTGGACAGCGATCAGGCGCTTGTAGCCCATCTCACGGGCGGTGGTCAGGGTCGCACGAATTTCGGTGGGGTGATGTGCGTAGTCGTCCACGACGACTGCGCCGTTGCACTCGCCGTACAGCTCAAAGCGGCGGCCAGCGCCCTTGAAGTTCAGGGCAGCCTCGGCACACTGTTCCACGGTCAGGCCCGCAAAGCGGCAGACAGCGCACATGGCCAGCGCGTTGTAGACATTGTGACGGCCCGGAACGGACAGGCGGATATGGCCGGTGACCTTGCTCCACTCCTTGAGGTCGAACTCAAAGAAGCCCGGCTTGTACTCCTGCACATTGATGGCGCGGTAGTCGCCGTCGTTGTCGATGCCGAAGGTGCGGACGCGGCGGTCCAGCGTGTACATGACGTCCATGGTGTTCTTGTCGTCCGCGTTGGCGAAGATCATGAACTGGGTCATCAGGGCAAAGCGCTTGAAGGCGAACTTCAGCTCGCCCATGCTGCCGTAATAGTCCAGATGATCGTTGTCGATGTTCAGCACGACGGACAGATACGGGGTCAGCTTGAGGAAGGTCTCGGAATACTCACAGGCTTCGATGACGATATCGTCGCCCTTGCCGGACTTGCCGTAGCCGCCGATGAGGGGCAGCTTGCCGCCGATGACCGCCGAGGGGTCACGGCCCGCCAGCTCGAGGGCGGTGGTGATCATCGAAGTCGTGGTAGTCTTGCCGTGCGTGCCGGAAACGCAGATGCTGTTCTTGTACAGGCGGCTGACATAGCCCAGCAGGACGCTGCGCTCCACGGTGGGGATGCCATAGGATGCGGCGGCGTTCAGCTCGACGTTATCCTTGGCGATGGCAGCAGAGTAGACCACGAGGTCCGCGCCGACGACATTATCCGCATTGTGGCCCAGCGTGACCTTGACGCCCATCTCGCGCTCGTAGCGGATGATGCTTCCGTCCAGCACATCGCTGCCGGAGATCTCGTAGCCCTTGGCGTTGAGGATCTGGATCAGCGGGTACATTCCGCTGCCGCCGCAGCCGATGAAGTGGATCTTCTTCACGTTATCAAGCAAATGCTTGGTATAGTCGGTAGTAAACATCATAAAAGGCAACCTCCAAATAAACATAAACGGCCGCAGCGCAGACCGATCTCATTTTAACCCAGATGTGGTACTACTTATTATATAATTTTTGGCGGACAAAATAAACAGTTCCGAGCGAATTTTCGAAAAGAACCATAAAAACTACCCTCACTTTGTGACATCTGTACAGAAAGCACAGCCTTTTTCCGGCCAATTCAGCGATTCATAAAAGATTTACATTTCATTTTTGCGAATATCTAACAAGTTTGAAGCTTTTGTGGTATGATAGTTCTATAATTTGAAGTATCATGCGGCCATGTCCGCCACGCAAGGAAAAGAGGAGTCCCAACGATGAAGATCAAGATCACCGCAGACAGCACCTGCGATCTGTCCGAAGAGCTGCTTCGGCAATGGAATATCTCGCTCATCCCCATGCACATCCTGATGGGGGAAGAGAGCCTTCTGGACAGCATCACCGTCCATCCGGCGGACGTGTTCGCGCATGTCCAGAACGGCGGCAAGATGCCGAAATCCGCCGCGCCGAATCTCGTGGAGTACACGGATTTCTTTGCGCCGTTCGCGAAAGAGTATGATGCCGTCATCCACATCACGGTCGGCTCCAAGTTCTCGTCCTGCTATCAGAACGCGCGGCTGGCTTCGCAGGAATTTGAGAACGTCTCGGTCGTGGACAGCGAGAACATCTGCACCGGACAGGGCTATCTGGTCCTGCGGGCCGCCAAATGGGCCGCTGACGGCCTGACGCCCCGGAACATCTGTATGCGGCTTCAGACGCTGGCCAAGAAGGTGGAGCTGAGCTTCGTGCTCAACCAGCTGGACTACATGGCCAAGAGCGGCCGCTGCTCTGGCGTGCTGGCCTTTGGGGCCAACCTGCTGGGCATCAAGCCCAGTCTCGCGGTGCTGGACGGCGAGCTGAAGGTGGTCAAGAAGTACCGCGGCCAGCTTCCCATCTGCGTGGGCAAATACATCACCGACCAGCTCAAGGACCGGGACGACATCGACACCAGCATGGTGTTTATCTCTTCCTGCCAGCCGAGGCCCGGCTGCATGGAGGCCGTCAAGGCCGGCCTGAAGCAATACGGCAGATTTGAGCATGTCGTAGAGACGGACATCGGCACAACCATCGGCGGCTATTCCGGCCCGGGAACGATCGGCATCGTGTTCGCCAGAAAGTAAAGCGAAAACAGCAAAAACGCACCTCACCTGCGGCCAGCGCCGTGGATGAGGTGCGTTTTGTTGTTACTGGTGGATGGAGGTGCGGACAAGGGCGCGCTTCAGGCGGGCCTGTGCCAGCTCGTAGTCGCGCTTGTCGAGGTTCTTCTGTGCGAGGATTTCCTCGGCGCGCTTCTTCGAAGCTTCCGCACGGGCCTGATCGATCTCCTCGGCCCACTCCCATGTGGTCGCGACCAGCCGGACATCGCCGTCCAGCACGGTGAGCATCCCGCCCATACAGGCAGCACGGCGGCGCTGGCCTTCGGCGTCCACGAGGTGCGCTTCGCCCATGCCCAGCGCGGTGCAGTAGTCGCCGTGCTTGGCCAGAATGGCAAGGTCGCCGTCGATGGCGCGGCAGACCACCCGCTCGGCCTGTCCGTCAAAGGCACAGCCGTCCGGCGTGACCACCGTCAGATGAAAGGTCGTCATGGTTTACCCCTTCTTCGCCTTGGCGAACACGTCATCGATCGTGCCCGCGAACAGGAATGCGCTCTCGGGCAGGTCGTCGCACTCGCCGTCAAGGATCATCTTGAAGCCGCGCAGCGTCTCCTTCAGCGGCACATACTGACCGGGCATACCGGTGAACTGCTCTGCAACGTGGAAGCTCTGGGACAGGAAGCGCTGCACCTTGCGGGCGCGGCTGACGGTCCGCTTGTCCTCTTCGCTCAGTTCGTCCATGCCCATGATGGCGATGATGTCCTGCAGTTCCTTGTAGCGCTGCAGCACCTTCTGGACGGCGCGGGCGATCTCGTAGTGCTCCTGACCCACGACTTCAGGGCTGAGGATGCGGCTGGTGGAATCCAGCGGGTCCACGGCCGGATAGATGCCCTGCGAGGCGATGTCACGGCTCAGAACGGTGGTCGCATCCAGATGGGTGAAGGTGGTGGCAGGGGCCGGGTCGGTCAGGTCGTCGGCGGGAACGTAGACAGCCTGAACCGACGTGATGGAGCCTTTGCGGGTCGAGGTGATGCGCTCCTGCAGAGCGCCCATCTCGGTGGCCAGCGTGGGCTGGTAGCCGACGGCGGAAGGCATACGGCCCAGCAGAGCCGAGACTTCCGAGCCAGCCTGTGTGAAACGGAAGATGTTGTCGATGAAGAGCAGCACGTCCTGATTCTTGACGTCGCGGAAATACTCCGCCATGGTCAGGCCGGACAGTGCCACGCGCATACGCGCTCCGGGAGGCTCGTTCATCTGGCCGTAGACCAGCGCGGTCTTGTTGATGACGCCGCTCTCGGTCATTTCGCCGTACAGGTCGTTGCCCTCACGGGTGCGCTCGCCGACGCCGGTAAACACCGAGTAACCGTTGTGCTCGGTGGCGATGTTATAGATCAGCTCCTGGATCAGGACGGTCTTGCCGACACCGGCGCCGCCGAACAGGCCGATCTTGCCGCCCTTGGCGTAGGGGCAGATCAGGTCCACCACCTTGATGCCGGTCTCAAGGATCTCGGTGGTGGACTGCTGCTCCTCGTAGCTGGGAGCGGGACGGTGGATGGGCCAGTAGGCATCCGGGGCAGGGGCGGGCTTGTTATCCACCGGCTCGCCCAGCAGGTTGAACACGCGCCCCAGACACTGGTCGCCTACGGGCACCTTGATGGACTCGCCGGTGTCCACGGCATCTGTGCCGCGCACCAGACCATCGGTGCTGCTCATGGCAATGCAGCGCGCCACATTGTCGCCGGTCAGCTGAGCGACCTCCACCACCAGCTTCTGGCCGTGGTTGTCGATCTCAATGGCGTTGAGCAGCTCCGGCAGCTCGCCATCCTTGAACTGGATGTCCAGCACCGGGCCAATGACCTGGATCACCTTGCCGATATGTTTTTCGGACATAGGCTACAACTCCTTCTTGATAGTCTTAGTTCTCCGCGCCGGCCACGATCTCGGTGATCTCCTGCGTGATGGCAGCCTGACGGGCACGGTTATAATACAGGTTGAGATGGTCGATCATTTCGCCGGCGTTCTTGGTGGCAGCGTCCATGGCGGTGCGGCGGGCAGCCAGCTCACTGGCTACGCTCTCGCACACGGCACCGTAGACGACACCCGCCACATACTCCGGGATGATCGCGCTGAATACTTCCTCGCTGCTGGGCTTGTACAAGATCTGACTGCGGCGTGCTTCGGCCTTCTGCTGCTCGGTGGGCTCCATGGCCAGCGGCAGCACCTCGATGGAGACAGCCGTCTGGGTCATCATGGAATCGAACCGGGTGTAGCAGAGCTTTACGGCGTCAAACTCGCCCTTGCGGTAGCCTTCGGTGATCTGGCGCGCCAGCTGGAAGCACTGTCCCACCGAAATATCGGCGGCCAGCAGCACCTCCTGCGTGAACAGTTCGGCTTCGTGGTGGGCAAAGTATTCTGCCGAGCGCTTGCCGATGGGCAGCACCTCCACGTTGCCGCTTTCCTGTGCGGCCAGCTTGAGCACGTTGGCGTTGTAACCGCCGGCAAGGCCGCGGTCACCGGCAATGACCACCAGCAGCGTGCGCTTGATCTCGCTGCGGCGCAGGTAGGGGTTGCGGGCCCGGGGGTCCGCTGCCGCGATCTCGGTCAGGGTCTTGTACAGCGTTTCAAAATAGGGTCGGCTGTGCTCGACCCGCTCCTTGGCACGGCGCATTTTGGAGGAAGCCACCAGCTCCATGGCCTTGGTGATCTGCATGGTGCTCTCTACGCTTTTGATGCGCAGCTTGATGTCCTTCATGGAACCAGCCATGCGTTACGCCTCCTTCCCTTTAATGCGCCTTGACAAAGCTTTCGGTATACCGGGTCAGCACGGTCTTGAGCTGCTCCTCGGTGTCCTTATCCAGATTGCCGGTGGTGCGGATGGTGTCCATCACGGCAGCCCCGGCGGCATCGTTGTCCAGATATTCGTACAAGCTCTTCTCGTACTCTGCCACGTCCGGCACCTTGACATTGACAAGGTAGTCGTGAATGGTAGCGTACAGAATAGCCACCTGCTTTTCCACAGGCACGGGCGCGGAGCGGTTCTGCTTGAGCACCTCCACGATGCGCTCGCCCTGTGCCAGACGCGCCTTGGTGTCGGCGTCCAGATCAGAGCCGAACTGCGCAAAGGATTGCAGCTCGCGGTACTGGGAGTAGATCAGCTTCAGGGTACCGGCCACCTTCTTCATGGCCTTGATCTGGGCGTTGCCGCCGACACGGGACACAGAGATACCGGGGTTGACTGCCGGCATGACGCCGGAGTGGAACAGCTCGGTCTCAAGGAAGATCTGACCATCGGTGATGGAGATGACGTTGGTGGGAATGTAGGCGGAAACGTCACCCGCCTGCGTCTCGATGATGGGCAGAGCCGTCAGGCTGCCGCCGCCCAGCTCGTTGGAAAGCTTGGCAGCGCGCTCCAGCAGACGGGAGTGCAGATAGAAAACATCGCCGGGGTAAGCCTCGCGTCCCGGGGGACGGCGGATCAGCAGGGACAGGGCGCGGTAAGCCACAGCGTGCTTGGAAAGGTCATCGTAGATGATGAGGACGTGCTTGCCCTGCTGCATGAAATATTCGCCCATGGCGCAGCCGGAGTAGGGGGCGATATACTGCAGGGGGGACAGCTCAGATGCGGTGGCGGACACCACGATGGTGTAGCCCATGGCACCGGCTTCGGTCAGGCTCTGCACAAGGTTTGCCACGGTAGAGCGCTTCTGACCGATGGCAACGTAAATGCAGATGACGTCCTTGCCCTTCTGGTTGATAATGGTATCGGAGGCGATGGTGGTCTTGCCGGTCTGGCGGTCACCGATGATCAGCTCGCGCTGACCGCGTCCGATGGGGATCATGGAGTCGATGGCCTTGATACCGGTCTGCAGCGGCTCCTTGACGGGCTGGCGCTCGATGATGCCGGGAGCGCGGCTCTCGATGGCGCGGTACTCGGTGGTCTCGATGGGGCCTGCGCCATCGATGGGCTGACCCAGTGCGTTGACCACGCGGCCGATCATGGCATCGCCCACCGGCACGGAGACTACCTTGCCGGTGCGCTTGACGATGCTGCCTTCTTTGATGCCGGCATCCGAGCCCAGCAGCACGATGGAAACGGTATTTTCCTCAAGGTTCTGGGCCATACCGTATTCGCCGTTGTCAAACTGGAGCAGCTCGCCTGCCATGCACTTTTCCAGACCGCTGGCCCGGGCGATGCCGTCGCCCACCATAA
>URVW01000037.1 GCA_900551435.1 uncultured Faecalibacterium sp. | reverse complement strand
GTCCGGCCTGTCGGTGGCCGAGTATCTGAACAAGCGCGGCCACGCCGTGACCGTGTTCGAGCGGGCTGACCGCGTGGGCGGCTTGCTGATGTACGGCATCCCCAACATGAAGCTGGACAAATCCGTCATCGAGCGGCGCATCCAGATCATGCAGGCCGAGGGCGTGGAGTTCCGCACCAACATGGACATCGGCGGCGCGGTGGCGGCTGAGGACATCCTGAACGGCTACGACGCTGTGGTCCTCTGCTGCGGCGCAAAGAAGGCCCGCGACCTGAACGTTCCGGGCCGGGATGCCAAGGGCGTCCACTTCGCGGTCGATTACCTGACCAGTGTGACCAAGAGCTTGCTGGACAGCAAGTTCGCCGACGGAAAAGCCATCGATGCAGCGGGCAAAAACGTGCTGGTCATCGGCGGCGGCGACACCGGCAACGACTGTCAGGGCACGGCCCTGCGGCAGGGCTGCACCGACCTCGTGGCCCTTGAGATGATGCCCCAGCCCCCCAAGGAGCGTGCGGCGTCCAACCCGTGGCCCGAATGGCCGAAGGTCCTCAAGGTGGACTACGGCCAGACCGAGTGCCTTGCCAAGTTCGGCAAGGACCCCCGCGTCTATCAGACCACCGTGAAAGAGTTTTTGACCGACGACGCCGGAAATCTGACCGGCGCGGTCATCTCCTACCTCAAGCCGGAGCGCGACCCCGAAACGGGCCGCACGAACATGGTCCCCACCGGCGAGGAGTTCACCTACGACTGCCAGCTGGCGTTCATCGCGGCGGGCTTCGTCGGCTGCGAGAACTATGTGGCGGATGCCTTTGGCGTCCAGCTGACCGGCCGCGGCTGTGTGGACACCGACAACTTCCGCACCAACGTCGAAAAGGTGTTCTCCTGCGGCGATATGCGCCGGGGCCAGAGCCTGGTCGTCTGGGGTCTGCGCGAAGGCCGCGACTGCGCCGCTGAGGTGGACCGCTACCTGATGGGCTACACCAACCTGTAAGCCAATTTCTAAGCCATTCTCTTTCCTATCCTAAACAAGCAGAAGCGGGAGCCTCGCATGAGACTCCCGCTTCTGCTTTGCTGTTTCTTTCAAAGCAACGCCTCCCCGGCCGGGGAGGCGTTGCTTGTTTCAATCAATCGGTATCGTACACCGTATCGTCCGGAAGCGTTTCTTCTGAGGACGACGAGCTGCTCTCGCTGCTGGAACTGGACGACGCAGCGGGCGGCTCGGGCGTGGTGGTGATCTCCACGCTGGGGTCGGCGGCGATATACACCGTGATGACGCTGCCCACTTCCACCGACGCACCCGCTTCGACGCTGCACGAGACGACGCAGCCGGATGCATAGGAGCCATCGTTGACCACCATGAAGCAGCTGGGGGTCAGCCCGCGGGCTTCCAGCTCGCTGACGGCCCCCTCCTGCGTGAAACCGATGACGTTGGGCATCTCGGTCATCTGGGGGCCTTTGCTGACCACAAGGCTGATCGTGCTGCCCTTCTCCACCACCTCGCCGGCCAGCGGCTCCTGACGGATGATGCGGCCCTTCTCCACCGTGTCGCTGTATTCCAGCGTCACATAAAAGAGATAATCGCCCACATAGTTGTGATTATTGCGTACCTGCGCATCATAATCCATGCCCACGAAGTCCGGCGTCAGGGTGACCGGCTCTTCGGTCACGACGCTTTCCGGCTCCTGCGTCTCGGTGGACGCGGGCGGCTGGCTCGTGTGCAGCCCCTGCGACACCATCCCCCACGCCAGCAGCAGAATGAGGATCGCCAGCAGGATCAGAATGGCCGCCAGCAGATTGCGCAGACTGAGCAGGTGCTTTTTCTGCTCCTCTTCCGGAAGCGTCAGGGTGCGCGGGGCCGGTTTGGGCAGGGTGCGGGTCAGCTCGGAGGTGTACTCCTGCGAGGACAGCGCCTTGAACAGCTGCGGGACCGTCTGGATGCGCTCCACGGGCTTGAGCTTCAGGCCCAGCTCGAGCACCTCGGACAGGTACTCCGGCAGAGCAGGATTCAACGTGCGTGCGTGCGGATTGGAGTCCGACACCAGCCGCTGCGCCGCCGGGACCGGGCTTTGGCCGCAGAGCATCCGATACACCACAGCAGCAAGGCTGTACTCATCGGTGTAGCGGCCCTCGAACTCGGCGGTCGAGTACTGCTCGGGGGCCGAATAGCCCTCATACAGCTGCTCGTGCAGCCCGCTGCCCGCCGTGCGCAAGCCCACCGTTGCATAGCCGGTCAGCCGCGCGCGGCCGTTTTCCAGCACGCGGATGTTCTCCGGGCAGATGCCTCTGTGCACCAGACCCACCTGATGCATCGCCGCCACGCCGTCGAACACCGGCTGCAGCATCGCGCAGACCAGCTCCGGCGAGAGCGTGCCGGGGTGCTCTTCCAGCCAGCGGCCCAGCGGCACGCCGCCGGGGTTCTCCATGACCGCATAGACCGTGTTGTTCGCTTCGAACACATCCAGCACCGCTTCCAGACCGTTGGCGGGCGTGATGCGCTGGATGGAGCGGTAGAGGTCCGCGAAATCCATCCGCGTCGTCTTGAACAGCACCTCGCTGCCCAGCTTGGGCCGCAGCGTGGCGTCCATCCCCCGCTCCGCCGAGAGCGTCAGCGGCAGATACTCCTTGATCGTCACCCGGAACCGCCCGATGTTCTCCACGCCGCGGTACAAAATGCCCTCGCCGTCGATGCTCTCGATCTCGCCGACCGTATACCGGCCATTCAGCACCGTGCCCACCGGCAGACTGCCCAGCGGATTTTTTCCGGCCAGCTGCCCGCCGCAATGCGGACAGGACGCCGTGCGCGTGCTCAATGCGCCCATGCAGTAAGGACAGATGTTTGACATGGAGGGACCTCCTGAGAGTAGTTTCTTTTTATTGTACCATAAATGCGAGAGAAGAGCAAATTTTATCTCAGGCCGACTGGACCATCTGCCGCAGCTGAGCTTCGTCCTCTTCCAGCAAGGCTTCGTAGAGACTGGCCTTCCAATAATTTTCGCCGTGGGTCCGGCGGAACGAGTTCATTCGGGCACGCAGGATCGTGCGCACCATCTCCATCGGCAAGCCGTTTTGTGTATACTCTCGAATCTCGCGGCAGAGCGTCGAAAGCTCTCCCGCCACCTGCCTCTGATACCGCTTCTGTAACTGGAGCGCTTCGAAGTGGTTCTGCACGATCTTCGTCATCTGCGATGGATGGGCAAATTCCAGTGTGAACTGCACGATGGGAATGCCATCCTCGATCCGGATGGCTGCCTTCAGGAACGTCTCTTCGGGAAGGTCATCGAAGTAAAAATGGATGATCCGGCGGGTGTGGTGGTCGTCGAACACGCTGGTTCCCTTCAGCTCGTTGCAATGGCTGCAACAGGGCACAAGGTTGGGCGCATACAGGATGTACTCCGGATAGACCGACTCCGGAAAATAGTGCTCGAGGGTCGTCGGCTCCGAGATCATGCAGAACGGACATTTCCCCTGCATTTCCGGCGGAATTGCGTCGAAAATCTTTTTCCGCGCGTCCTGAAACGCTGTGCTGTGCTCGTAGGAATCCCGGATCAGTTTTGCACTCTCTTCATTCAGAGTATGTTCCGGCTGGATGGCATTCAGGTCGTTCGTGTGCGCTTCGTAAAAGTCGTAGCGGCCGAACACATACGCTTCAAGGCTCAGCATTTTCCCGCGATTTCCATGCAGACAGCTCCCGCAGTCATCCTGCGGCTCCTCGCAGGTCTGGCAGTGCGGATTCCGAAACTGCTTTTTCTTCGCGATCTCGTGAAAAAGCTTCTTATTATTCACCTTCACAGGCCGCAGCCGGATCATAGTTTCACCTTCTTTGCGTTAGAACGACGTTTTATTGGACTCGTAACAGCTTTTCAGATAGATCATCGCGTGGAACGACAGCTTTCCATCGAACAGGTCCAGCACCTCTTCATAGGGCATCTTTCGGCTCAGCCGTTCCAGCACCGTTTTATAGTTGCTCTCGCTGCTGCTGACATCGAAGATTTCATTCGTGATATTGGTGACGTTTTCGCCGAAGCATTCCAACTGCGGCTTGCTGACCATCAGTGTATCATCGATGCGGTTCAGGACATGGACATATTCCGACGGCGTTTCCTGCACGACCAGCGGCGAGTGGGTGGCAAAAATGGCGTAGGAGTTGAAGGATTTCAGCAGCTTGTAGAAGGTCCGCATCATGCTTGCGATGGCATTCGGATGCAGATGAAGCTCGGGTTCGTCGAATAAAATCAGGGACTCTTCTTCAATTTTTGCCACCGCCTCGGTGATGGTACAGAGAAGGATGTTTTGGCCGGAGCTACGATGGATTCCCCTTTGATGCCACTGAGAAATTTCTGCCGCTTCTACAAATTCCGCTCCCAGAAGTTCCTGAGCAATTTCCCGCCAAAGGTCCACGCGACCATTCTTTTGGATTTTTTCAAGCGAAGAAGAAAACTGCTGCTGAAGTTCTTTTAGCGTCATTGCTCCGGTTTCTGTCATGATCCCGCAATAGGCATAATTTTCCCGGCGATATTCATCTAAATAAAAGGGAGATTTTTTGCGCTTTTCAAATCGGTCAAAAGCACTGTATGAAATCGAGATAACTTTATCGAACAACGGTCTTGGGCCAAAAAAGATTTTTTTATGAGACTCCGACATCTCTGTAAGACCACTGATCTCATTTGCCAAGTGCGTCAGAATTTGAGTTTTTCCTGTTCCGTTTTTTCCAATCAAGACGTTAATACGGTATGGAAGATATTCTTGCCTTGAAAAATCAAAATCGATCCGAACGGGCTTCGAACTATACGGAACCCTTACTAAATAGGAGAACGACAAATCCTTTCGATTGAGTTTTCCTGTCTCCAAGACGTCATTTGCTTCATACAGCGCTTTTTCAGCGCTGGAATCTCTCAGCAGATACTTCTGAACTCCTTCTCTCCCCAGAAACTGTTCTTTCAAATCGTCAAAGACCGCTATATCATTCAAAGCCTTTAGCACCTGAAGGTAGTCATCTGGAAGGTTGCTTTTCAGTCTACGGTAATAGTTCAAGCTCTGCCCCAGAGAGCAAAATTCATTCTCATTGAGTTTTATCTCTCCTGCCCCAATTTTATTGGAAATCGAAATCTTTTTTCCGTTCCAAGACTTTTCATCACAATCCCTGTGATAGATTTTCACAGTTCCGATTACAAATTCCTGATAATACTCTGCATAATACACCAAATCAAACAGAAGATGGAGACCCGAATCATCTTTAGGGACATCATGAAGTACGAGACAGTTCATGTAATTTTTCTGATTTTTCTTCCGTTTATATCCTCCATGAAAAATCTGCATCGTTCTTCCTCCCTGTCTTTGGAAAAGATCGTGGTGTCAACCTCTTCCCTAACAGCATATCCCACCAGACAGCGAATGTCAATTCCATTTTTCGATAAAGAAAACAGCCCGGACTGTGCATTTTTGCAGCGATCCGGGCTGTTCTGTTTTGAATTTTCTTCCGGTTCCGGCTCAGCCTTTGCGCCAAACCATCTTATTAACGACGCCGGTGTAGCTCTGGATGATCTTGACGACCTTATCCGAAACGTTCTCGTCGGTGTAGTCGGGAACAGGGATGCCGAGGTCTCCGTTCTTGTTCATCTCAACGGCCACATCGACCGCCTGAAGCAGGTGGTCGCCGTCGATGCCGGCCAGAATGAAGCAGCCCTTATCCAGAGCTTCGGGGCGCTCGGTGGACGTGCGGATGCAGACCGCCGGGAACGGATGCCCCACACTGGTGAAGAAGCTGCTCTCCTCGGGCAGCGTGCCGCTGTCGCTGACAACGCAGAATGCGTTCATCTGCAGACAGTTGTAATCGTGGAAGCCCAGCGGCTCATGCTGGATCACACGCTTGTCCAGCTGGAAGCCACTCTGTTCCAGACGCTTACGGCTGCGGGGATGGCAGGAATAGAGGATCGGCATATCGTACTTTTCCGCCATTTTGTTGATGGCCGTGAACAGAGACACGAAGTTCTTCTCGGTGTCGATGTTCTCTTCGCGGTGGGCCGACAGCAGGATGTATTTGCCCTTTTCCAGACCCAGCCGGGCGTGGATATCCGAAGCCTCGATCTTCGCAAGATTCTGATGCAGAACTTCTGCCATCGGCGAGCCGGTGACGTAGGTGCGCTCTTTCGGCAGACCTGTATCGGCCAGATAGCGGCGGGCGTGCTCGGAATATGCCATGTTCACGTCCGAGATGATATCCACAATACGGCGGTTCGTCTCCTCGGGCAGACACTCATCCTTGCAGCGATTGCCCGCTTCCATGTGGAAGATGGGGATATGCAGACGCTTTGCACCGATGACACTCAGGCAGCTGTTGGTGTCGCCCAGCACCAGAACGGCGTCCGGCTGGATGGCGGCCATCAGCTTATAACTTTCTGCGATGATGTTGCCCATCGTCTCGCCGAGGTCTGCTCCGACAGCATTCAGGTAAACTTCCGGGTCGGCCAGCTCGAGGTCGTGGAAAAACACGCCGTTCAGGTTGTAGTCGTAGTTCTGGCCGGTGTGGGCAAGGATCACATCGAAATATTTGCGGGTCTTATTGATGACTGCCGCCAGACGGATGATCTCCGGGCGTGTGCCCACGATGATGAGCAGCTTGAGTTTGCCATTGTTCTGAAACGAAACATTGCTGTAATCACTCATTGTTTTTCCTCCACGGGGAACGTCCGGTTCTGGACGACCTCCCCTGCTTCGATTTTTTTGCACGACGGGATGCGGTTTTCGGCCTTTACGATAGCTCCCAGACAGACATGGACGCCCGCTTCCAGCACACAGCCGTGATCCACGAGCGCACCGCAGTTCACGATGCAGCCCTTTTCCACTACCGTGCCGGTGTTGATGACCGCTTTGGGCAGCACGACCGTGCCCGCGCCGAGCGTCACCGTCGGGCTGACGTAGGCGGTGGGATGAATCAGGGTCAGCAGCTTGCAGCCGCTCTCTTCCAGACGGCGCAGCCAACCCAGACGGCCTTCGTTGTTTCCAAAAGCCGGATAAAACGTCGTATCGTCATCTTGGAAAGCTGCAAAGTCCGCACAGCGGCCTACGACGTCCGGAGTCTCGGCATAGTCGTCCAGAAACACGATCTCCGCGAACCGGCCGCTCTGTGCTGCCACATCGGCCACGGTGCGGCCATATCCGCCCGCACCCAAGATCACCAGCCGCGCGCTCATTTTTCCACCTTCTCGAAAAACGTATCCGGATGGCCGGGGTCGAACGGCTCGTTGGCCCACATCACGGTGACAAGATTTTCGGTCTGGGACAGGTTGATGATGTTGTGGGTGTATCCGGGCAGCATCTGCACCGCTTCGATCTTTTCGCCGGACACCTCAAATTCGAGCACCTCGTCCGTGCCGATCTTCCGCTCCTGGATCAATCCATGACCGCTGACGACCATGAAAAACTCCCACTTGGAGTTGTGCCAGTGCTGGCCCTTCGTGATTCCGGGCTTGGAAATATTCACAGAAATTTGGCCGCAGTTCGCGGTTTTTAACAGTTCCGTAAAGCTGCCGCGGTCATCCACATTCATCTTGAGCGGGAAGCTGACCGCTTCCTTGGGCAGGTAGGACAGGTAGGTGCTGTAGAGCTTTTTGGCGAAGCTGCCCGCCGGGATCTCCGGCAGCACCAGCGTTTTTGGCTGCTGCTTGAAATCCTCCAGCAGGTCCACGATCTCGCCCAGCGTCGCCTTGTGGGTCGTGGGTACGAAACAGTAGCAGCCCTCGGCGGTGGGCACGGCAGTCAGGCCGTCGAACTCACAGCGGTGCTCTTTCCCTTCCAGTGCGTCCAGCATCTCTTCCACAAGGTCGTCGATATAGAGGAGTTCCAGCTCGGTGGAGCGGTCGTTGACCTGAATGGGCAGGTCGTTGGCGATGTTATTGCAGAAGGTCGCCACGGCGCTGTTATAGTTGGGCCGACACCACTTTCCGAACAGATTCGGGAAGCGGTAGACCAGCACCCGTGCGCCCGTCTCGCGGCCATAATCCAGAAACAGGTTCTCTCCGGCCAGCTTGCTTTTGCCGTAATCGCTCTGGCCATAGCGGCCGATCAGACTGGCCTGAATGGAGCTGGAAAGCATGATGGGACATGCATTTTTGTGCCGCTTCAGTGTTTCCAGAAGCGTGGATGCAAAGCCGAAATTGCCCTGCATGAACTCGCTCTGCTCCTTGGGGCGGTTGACGCCGGCCAGATTGAACACGAAGTCTGCCTTTGCGCAGAATTCTTCCAGCTGGGCGGGGTCGGTGTCCAGATCGTACTCAAAAATCTCCTCGATGTGCAGCGCAGGGCGGGTCCGGTTTTTGCCCTCTGCGATGTTGCGCAGGTTGCAGACAAGGTTTTTGCCCACAAAGCCCTTTGCGCCGGTGATAAGAATGTTCATGATAAAACACCTCTTTATCTTCAGGTTTTATCGTCCAAAAACAGCACATTGACCAGAAGCGGCGCGCCGTGCACCTCTACCATGGATTTTGGGATCGTATTCGTGATGGGCTGCAATCTGCGGCCATAGCCAGCCGCAAGGATCAGAGCTTTCATCGCGTTCTCCCCCTTTTCAAAGTTTTACTTCCAGCACCTGATGCCGATTCTCACGCTCTTCCACGGGCGGGAGCTGCATATAGTCTCCGTAGACATCCCGCAGATAAGTGTCCGCATCCGCCGGGGCGCTGAACTCCACGCCCTCGAACAGCAGGGTCTGGTAGGCGTCAAAGCATTTGCGGGAGACGACCCACGAGCCATAAGCCGCACTGCCGCCTTCCTCAAAAACGTTCTTGGTCATCTGGCCGTTGAAACGGGTCGCAGCCTCTGTGTACTTCCGGATCAGGTTCTCCCGGCCCGCCAGCTTTCCGTAGAGGGTGACACCCAGAAACTTCAGGCGGCTGCTCGCACGCTTGACCGGGTTTTGGTACTGCAGCCACGGCGTGGCCCCCGAAAGCCCCAGCAGCGAGGTGAAATCCTTTTTGATCTCAAACCCCTGCTGCTTGCGGTCCTCTTCGCTGTCCGGATAGGAATTGTATGGGAAAATATCGATGAACAGTTCATTGTGCGCCTTGGAGCGCTCGCTGTTCCTCTCGACATAGCGGGTCCCCTTTTTGCGCAGCTTGGCAAACGGCATCCCATAATAGGGATCGCTTTCCCAAGTCTGAAGGAAATACTCGTCCGATAGTTTTTCGGGCGCGATTTTGAGGAACTTTTCGTACTCGTCCCGCATCATGCCGAAATCCATATCGTCGTCCCACGGGATGAAGCCCTTGTGGCGCACCGCGCCCAGCAGCGTGCCTGAATCCATGAAATACCGGATGCCATTCTCATCGCAGACGCGCTTCAGCTCCTTGGCGATCTCCAGCTGGGCCAACTGCACCCTGCGAAGCAGTTCTTTTTCCATTGTCGTTTCCTCCAGCATCAGTGTTCAAGCTTCAGCTGCTCCTGCACATACTCGGTGGTCAGCAGCTTTTTCACCGTACCATCAACATCCAGACGCTGGGTGTTGTGGCTGGTGTAGGACTCGTTGGCCATGGTGTGCACCTCACCCTTGACCACGAACTTATCATAGTTCAGGTCACGGTTATCGGCGGCAACGCGGAAGTAATGGCCCATATCCTCACTGCGCAGACGCTCTTCGCTGGTCATCAGCGTCTCGTAGAGCTTTTCGCCGTGGCGCGTGCCGATGATGTTCGTGCCCGTATCGCCGAAGAGCTTCTGCACGGCCTTGGCGAGGTCGCCGATGGTGGAGGCATCCGCCTTCTGAATGAATAAGTCGCCGGGGTTGGCGTGCTGGAACGCGAACATGACCAGATCCACGGCCTCGTCCAGATTCATCAGGAAGCGGGTCATGTTGGGGTCGGTGATAGTGATGGGCGCACCGGACCGGATCTGATCGATGAACAGCGGGATAACACTGCCGCGGCTGCACATGACGTTGCCGTACCGGGTGCAGCAGATGGTCGTGCCGCCGCGCTCGGCTGCCACGCGGGCATTGGCATAGATGACGTGCTCCATCATGGCCTTGGAGATACCCATAGCGTTGATGGGGTATGCGGCCTTATCGGTGGACAGGCAGACGACCCGCTTGACACCGGCGTCGATGGCTGCATGAAGGACATTGTCCGTGCCGATGATGTTAGTCTGGACCGCCTGCATCGGGAAGAACTCGCAGGACGGGACCTGCTTCAGGGCAGCGGCATGGAAAATGTAATCCACTCCCGGCATCGCATCCCGGATGGACTGCGGGTTGCGGACATCGCCGATGTAGAACTTGACCTTCTTGGCGGCTTCCGGGTGCTTGGCTTGAAGTTCGTGGCGCATATCGTCCTGCTTCTTTTCGTCGCGGGAGAAGATGCGGATCTCCTTCAGGTCTGAATCCAGAAAGTGCTTGAGCACCGTAGAGCCGAACGAGCCGGTTCCGCCGGTGATCATCAGAGTTGCGTTATCAAATGCGGACATGTTGATTCTCTCCTTTTTTATTACTTAAAATCCAGCCGAATCGCCTGTAGGATCAGGAAGAAATCCTCCCGCAGCGGTTTGATCAGATAAACCATGACAAAATTCGCAATGAACTGCGTCAACAGCGAAGCGCCCGCCGCACCCACGACGCCGAACCGCGGGATGAGCAGGAAGTTCAGGCACACATTCGTCAGCGCACCCACCAGCGTGGTGATCTGCACCCACTTGGCCTTGTTCTCCGCCACCATATAGATGTTGTTGATGGACCCGAAATACGAGAAGGTCGTGTACCAGACCACCAGCGACAGCGCCGGGACTGCTCCCAGATACTTTTCGCCGTAGAGGATCAGGATGATCCACTTTGCCAGCACGGTGATCGCGATGCAGTAGGCGATGCAGATCCAGAACACGCTCGCGTACAGCTGTTTCAGGCGGCGGTGATACTGGGCCGGGTCGGTAGCGCGGTATTTGAGGATGTCCGGGCGGAAGCCTTCGATCAGCGCCTGCGGGATGATGGAGATCGCACTCGCCAGCGTCAGCGCCACCGAGTACATTGCAACGGCCTCGTTGTTCATCATCGATTTCAGCATGATCTTATCCGTCTGGCCGTAGATGGTCGAAAGGATCTCAGACGTGATGAACGGGTACGAGATCAGCAGCAGGTCCCGGACGGTCCGGGCCGAGAAATGGAAGCGGTGCTCCGGGTAATTCTTGCGGAAGCTGACCGCCAGCAGGATGGAGAACACCACTGTTTCCAACGTGACGCCGAACACATAGCCCGTCAGGCTGCGGAACACCGCCACCACGACGATGCGCCACGCCGCCGACACAAAGAACGCCGCCAGTTTCAGGACAGCGACCCGCTGGGCTTCATATTGATAGCGGAACCAGTAAACGATCAGGTCGAACGCGCCGAACAGGATCGAGATGGACTGGTAGAACACGATCGTCGGCAGCATCGCGTCCTCGGAATTGGCTGTGCGAACGATGACCTGCAGCAGCACGATCGCACCGACCGAGAACATCAGCCGCGCGCCGATGGCAGAACCGAGGTACTTGCCGGTGTTCTTTTCATCCTCTGAAAAGCTCTTGATGATGATGCCGGAAAAGCCCAGCGTGCCCACCGACGTGAAAAATGCGATCAGCGATGCGGCATAGTTGATCAGGCCGTAGTCATCAGTGGAAAAGACACGGGCGATGTAGATGTTCAGCAGGTACTGCAGCACCGCATGGGCCACATTTCCAATGAAGATCCATCCCACATTTCGTTTGAAGGTTTTCTGCATAAGGTTTCTTTCTTTTCCTCCCCTCAGGCTGGGACGGCTGCCGCCCAGAACGGCAGATACGGGCTGACATCCAGATAGCCCCAGCCGGTGTTCGCATAGAAATAGAGCAGACAGAACGCTGCCAGCCCGATGCGCAGGGTCGTTTTCAACGGCACAGAATCGGTCGCGCGCTCGATGGCTTCGGGCAGGAGCAGCGTCTCGAAAAACGCGAAGTAATACCCCAGCCGCCCGATGGACATATGATACGCACCCAGACACTGGATGACTGCAGCCAGATACATATAGTTGACGTAGCCGTTCCACGGGGCTTCGTCGGGCAGGAAGATGGAACTGACCAGCCAGATGCCCGCATACATCACAAAGCAGAGGTAGGCTCCTGTCGGTTCGATCGTGTTATAGCGCCCAAATAGGCTGACCGCGAACCGGATGACCGGCAGACCGAACAACAGCTCGGCCGCAAAGACCCCCAGCATCAGAAACCGCGCCGTATAGGTCCGGATATGCACCTTGGACAGTGGCCATGCCACAAGGCAGATGAGCACCGTTTTATGGAACAATGCTGCAAACAAGACCATCAGCACAAACTGGATTGGGTGGTCATCGTCCAGCCGGAGAATGGCCAGCAGAAAGATGCCGATGGCCAGCATCTGCCGGATGCCCGAGAACGAAAAGGTGAACAGGCCGAATGTGAGATAGATGACCACGCTGAGGGCGGGGTCCTTCGCACGCTTGGCGAGAAACCAGAACACCGGGATCTGACACAGCAGCGTCAGCACCGTGATGACCCCCTGCTCCGAAAGCCCGATCTTTGCCAGAATGTTGAGCAGCGTCTCAAACCCGAACTCAAACGTTGTGATGTGGCGGCCCACCGGAACGCGCTTCAACACGCCGTAGACCCGCAGATATTCCTGCAGGTCGCTGCCGACGGTCCGTGCACGCACGCTCTGGAGCAGGACCGCAGCCGCAAAGGCCAACAGGACGAAGGCCTTGTTCTGGTCACGCAGACGGATACGCCGCGTGATGCCGTAGAGGATGAACATGCACAGGATCAATCCATAGTAAGGGATCATTTCGTCTCCTCGTTCTGAAGCTCGTGGTAGATGGCGATGTAGTTCTGCTGCATGACTTCCCGGGAAAAGACCTTTTGGTTTTTCGCTGCACAGCGTTCTTTTTCTGCATGATGCGCGGCCACATCCTGCACGCGGCGGGCCAGCTGCTCCATGTCGCCATGGCGGAAGAAATGCGCGTACTGCTCCGGGAAGCTGCGCTCCCCTTCATTCCCGTGGAAATAAAAGCCCACGATCTCTGTGCCGCAGCAGAGGGATTCCAGACAGGTGGTAGGCAGACACTCGCGGTAGCTGGTCAGCGCCATCACATCCGCCGCGGAATACAGCGCCGCAAGCTCTTCCTGCCCATTGGCACGGCCAAAATAGATGCCGCGGAAGTCTGCCGGGGCGGGGTTGTTCTCGCCGTCCACCACGAGGACCACATACTGTTCCGGGTCCAGCATTTTGGACAGCTCTGTGATGAATTTTCCGCCCTTGATGGGGTTTGCATAGCTTGCCGTCACATGCAGGACCAGCTTGCGGTCCCCGATATTCAACTTTTTCCGCAAGGCGTCGGCATCGGCCTTGCGGTAATGGAACACGCCGGTGTCGATGCCGTTCAGAACCGTGCGGATGGGATACTGATTCAGGATGGGCGACTGTGCCGCGCGGCTGCCGACCCAATCTGACACCGGGCAGAGCAGCAGGTTTTCAAACCCGGCAAAGGCTCGCTGCATCTGTTTCCAGTTCTGCTCCGTGGCCCCGGTCCGGGTGGAGTTGATGGCTTCCTTCTGGTCCGGGCAGCAGGTGCAGCCGGTTTTCCAGCCGTCGCAGTCGTAGGCATAGCTGCAGTTTCCGGTGTACATGAACTCGGCGTGAAGGGTCAAAATCGTCGGAATGTGGTGGTTTTTCAGGTAGTCCAGCAGCCGGTAGATGTTGACGAAGTAGCCGTTGATGCACTGCAGATGCACGATGTCCGGCTTTTCGCGGTCCAGCTGGCGCAGAAGCTCTGCCGTGCCCAGCGGAGCCGCCGCATAGGGACGGCCCGTCACCCGCGAGAGGACATTGCACACCTTGGCTTCGAACTCGGTGCAGGTCTTGTGGATGCCCTGCTCCTTCGTTTTCTGCCGCCGCCCGTAGAGGACCACGCTCTCGTACCCTTGGGCAAGAAGGCCCTGATGGATGTCCCGCGTGATCTTTCCGGTGCTGCCGTAGTTATAGACACAGTTGATCTGAACGATTTTCATTCCAGTCCCTTTCCCTCTGCCGCCGCCTGCAGCCACGCGCGGACCTTTTGGGGGTTCACGCTGCTGCTGTGGTTCTTCCGGGCCAGCGCACGCGCGTTCTGAAGCAGTTCCTGCCGCAGCGCCGCATTTGTCGTCAGATCCTGCAGTCCGGCGGTCAGGTCCTCTTCCCGCGTGATGACGTACGCGGCACGGTTCTGCTTCAGGTAATCGATGGATGCGATGCCCTCCGGGCCGAACGCCAGCAGACACGGCCCATACATCAGCGACTCGGCGATCTTGGTCGAGACGGAGAAGCGGACCTCCTGCTTGTTCTTTTCGTCAAAGGCTTCGGTGTGGATGACCGCCAGCGACTGCTCCATCACCTTGAGCACCTCGCTGGCCGGAATGCTGCCATGGTAGCGGATACCGTTCTCCTCGGTCAGCACCGAGAGGATCTCCGGGTTCTTTTCGCCGGAATAAACATCGACCCAGCGCCCGATCTTCTTGGCGGCACGGCCGATCTTGCACAGTTGAAGGTTGCGGTCGAAGCCCAGATTGCCCAGATAGGACAGCTGCTGGGCATTCGGGTTCAGTGTGAGCGTTTTTTCCTCCGCTGAAGTGTGCAGCACATAGCAGGGTTTCTGGAACAGCTCGGCGTAGGCATCCCGCATGGAATCGCAGATGGCGAGGATGCAGGATGCACGGTCCATCGTGCGGCGGACCGTGTTCAGATACAGCTTGTGCTGGAAGCGGCCGATGGCCGTATCCTGATTCGCATTATAAATGTAGTAGTCGTCCATACAGGACACCACGAGCGGTTTGTTCAGGAACTCCGCCATCCACCGCGCGATGTCATACATGAAGGAATAGTCGCCCGACGCAAACAGGATGACGTCCGGGTCCACTTCTCTCAGCCATGCTTTCAGCTTTGGGGTCTTCCAATGGCCCAGCTTCCAGAGCAGATTCCGCATCAGGTAGATGCCGCCGCTCCGCTTCCGGCCAAACTGGTAAATTTCGCCGACCGCGCCGCTGTCCGTGCGGGTGGTGGTCCGCTCCGGCTGGATGTCCTGCGGACCAAAATGCACGCCGCGCTGCTGGAATGGCCAAAGGGATTTCAGCGCGTCCACATCGGTGAAGCGATAATAATTCGTGCAGCGGGTATCATCCGTCGGGACCTCGGAATGGATGTAGAACTGCGCGATGTCCTCCGGCGCAAAATCCGCCAGATAGCCCCGCAGAGTCTTGCCCATGTTTCCGGTCTTGCTCAGAACGGTATGGCTGACCAGCAATACTTTCATGGTTCTCCTCCGCTATCCCTCAGGACTTCACATATTCCGTGTAGGATTTGTTCAGATCCACGACCCGCGCGTGAAGGCGGGCGACCCGCTCCTCTTCCGAGGGCAGCTGCATGTAATCACCATACGAAATGCGCAGGTATTCGTCCCAATCCTTCATCAAGGGGACCTGTTTGCCCTCAAAGGGGACCTCGATGCGTTCCGCCATGATGGTGCGGGGGAAGGTCGTCTCCTTGCGGTTGGTGGCTGCGCCCAGATAGGTCTGCAGCATCTTCGATGTACCGCAGTTTTCTGCCTTGCAGAACTTGATGAGCGGTGCTTCCGGGAACGGCTGGGAAAGGACCATGACGACCTTTTTCAGCAGCGAATCCGTGGTGTAACCGCGCTTGCTCAGGCACTTGGCTGCCAGAATGCGGAATGCCACCCACTGCAGACGGCCCAGCAGAGGGTTATCGTAAAGGTTGTCGATGGCAAAAATATCGATGAAGATGCCCTGATGCGCACCGCAGACCTTGGGCACATAGTTTTCGAGATAGGTCGTGCCGTCCCGGCGCACCTTGGAATAGGTCATCGGCCACTCAGCGCTGAACTCTTTTTGCAGGGTCAGCTTCCGGGACCTGAACTCCTCGGGCGCAACGGCGAGGAAGCGCTCGTAATCGCTGCGCATCATCATAATGTCGAGGTCGTCATCCCACGGGATGAAGCCTTTATGCCGGACCGCGCCCAGCGCCGTGCCCGCCGAAAGCACATAGTGGATGTCGTGCTTTTTGCAGATGGCATCGATGTCCACCAGCTCATCCAGCAGCGCCATCTGAAGCTCTTTGATCGTAACGCTCATAGTTTTTCCTCTCTCACTTGCGAAGAACTTTTTCGAACAACAGCTTGCGCAGACCGTTGGGCGCGAGCGCCGACCCGGTGCGGATGATGCAGCTCTTCAGCCATTGTCCCCCGCTGATAAAGCCATTTTCCTTCATGAAGCCGAACAATTTCCGCTGCGAAGCCGCATACTTCCAGCCCGCGCGGCGCTTGTACATCTCGGCTCCAGCGCGCATGTGCAGCAGCGTCTCGGGGATGTTATAGCCCTGTGCCCCGGCCATCAGCATCCGGAGCCAGAGGTAGTAATCCTCCAAAAGGTAGAAATCCTGATAGGAGCCAGCCGCTTCCACCGCTGAGCGCTTGTACATCACGCAGGGGTGATTGAACGGATTGCGCGACTGCGCGAACCGGATGATCTCGGCGTTGGTTTCAGGCAGGACCCGGCGGGACTCGACCTGCGCGGGGTCGGTGGAGAACTCCTCCACCGTGCCGGAGCAGATGCTCAGTTCCGGGTGGGCCGCGAAAACGGCCAGCTGGCGCTCGCAGCGGTCCGGACAGGAGATATCGTCGCTGTCCATCCGGGCCACCAGTTCATTTTTACAGTGGCGGATGCCCTCGTTCAGGGCGTTGCCCAGCCCGCCGTTCATTTTCAGACGGACCAGATGGAGCACCGGCCCCATCTCCTGCTGTTCCTGCGCGAGGACGGCGTCCAGTTCCGGCGTCAAAGGGCCGTCGCAGACCAGTACAAAGTCGTCCGTGGGGACGGTCTGCGCCCGGATGCTGTCGATAGCCTGACGGAGAAATTCCGGCTTTTCCTTGTGATAAACCGACATCAATACGCTGTAATTCTGCATCTTACTTGCTCTCCGTGCTTGCCGTCGTCTGACCTTCCGCCACGCCCTCGGTGCTCTCGGGCAGGAACAAAATTTTCACGGTGGCGAGCATGATCTTGAGGTCTTCCACGATGCTGGGATGGGCAATGTACATCAGGTCCATCTGCAGTTTGTCGTAGGGGGTGGTGTTGTACTTGCCGTAGACCTGCGCATAACCGGTCAGGCCCGCCTTGGCCTGAAGGCGCAGGGCGAACTCGGGCATCTCCTCGCAGTACTGGGCCGCGATCTCGGGGCGCTCGGGGCGCGGGCCGACGATGGACAGATCGCCCTTGAGGATATTGATGAGCTGGGGCAGCTCGTCCACGCGGATGGCGCGGATGACACGGCCCACAGGGGTGATGCGGTCGTCCTTATCGCCGGTGGAAAGGCGCGCAACACCGTCTTTTTCAGCGTCCACCCGCATGGAGCGGAACTTCAGGATACCGAACTGCTTTCCATCCTTGGTGAGGCGGATCTGCTTGTAGAACACCGGGCCGCCGTCGGTCGCCTTGATAGCGATGGCGGTGACGAGAAAGATGGGACTGAGCACGACCAGCGCCACCAGCGAAATAACGATATCGAGCACCCGCTTGACCAGCAGATATTCCGGGCTGGCCATGTAGCGGCCCACCCGCAGCATCGGCAGATGGAACATGTGCATCGCATGTGCGCCGCTCATGATGACGTCGCCCACGCGGGGGATGACGATGACATCGATGCCCTGCCCGATGCAGTATTTCAAGATCACATTGCGCTCGTGGCTGTGCACGCCGCTGATGAACACGGTCTGCATCCCATCCAGACGGCTCAGATCACTCAGGCACTCCGCAACGCCCATGGTCTGCTCGACCTTGTATTTCAGGTCCATGCCGTACTCGTTGATGAGCTTTTCCATCCCCTGACGGACATCGTAGACCACCGCCGTCCGCTTCGGCGGGAAGGTCCGGAAGTACCACTTATGCGCCAGCAAGCTCCACAGACTGACCATGACCAGCTGTCCGCCGATGGCCGCGATTCCCGGCCACAGATTGCACAGCTTTCCGGCCATCAGGCAGATGACGACATACAAAAATGCATCCGTCGCCATTGCCGCCAGAATTTGTGCGTAGATCAGCTCCGAAATGCGCTGCAGCGACATGTGAAAGGCGTCGTACACCTTGCCCATCAGGATGAACAGCAGCATGTAGGTCGCCAGCAGCAGCGTATGTCCCTTCCAGTAAAAAACCACGCTCCGCTGGTCGGCGTAATACCCAAACCAACACAGCGCAAACGGGATCGTGATCAGGACAACATCCAGCATTTTCACGATGTGCAGTGAAATATCATGTTTCAGTTTCGACATTGTTTCCTCCAACCTGCGCCCAGGACACAGGTTCTCCATTCCCCCGGGCCAGACCGGCCCGCCGGAGGCGCTTCGTCAGATGGCGACGAAGTCCTCCTGTTTGTAGAAGCTCTCAATGAGACGGCAGATCGCTTCGGATGTTTTTTCATCGACGTAGGAACGATTCTTTTTCTGCTCGATGGCGCGTGTAAATGCCACCAGCTCGTACCGGATGCCTTCGCCGTCGAGCTGGTAGAAATAGCGTTTGTTCTGGGTGGAATCCTCGTAGCGAATTTCAAAGTAATCCGTTTTCCACCACGGGGCCGGGACATAAATATAGCCCTTTGTGCCCGAGATCACCAGTTCGCCCTCGGATTTGACACCCTTTGCGACCTTTGCCGCCGCGACAGCGTGGTCGTAGAGGAAGTTGATCTTGGTGAACTGGTCGTGGCCGTCCTCGTCCAGATGCGAGATGATCTGCTTGGACTTGTAGTTCGTGCCCAGAAGGTTCAGCACCGGCAGCATCGCCGTGGGACCCCAGTTGCAGATGCTGTCCCATGGGTCCTCCGAGGTCGAGCGCAGACTGGTACAGGTCGCGTCAATGGAATAAATTTGGCCGATTTTCCCTTCCTTGGCCAGCAGGAGCAGCCGCGAATAGGCCGTCGCGTAGGCCGTTTTCACCGCGTCCATCAGGATACAGCCCTTCTCGCGGGCCAGCTCGAACAGCTGGCGGCTTTCTTCCTCATGGAGCGCGATGGGCGACTCGCAGAGGACATGCTTTCCCTGTTCCAGCGCGCGGCGGATCTGCCCCGCGTGCTCTTCCGGGACCGACACCAGATACACGGCGTCCACCTGTTTTAATAAGGTATCGTAATCGTCGGTGACGAAGGACAGCCCCTCAAAGAAGCAGGGGTCCTTGGAATAGGCCCCAACGACTTCCAAGCCGTTGACGTACTGGGCTTCCCGGATGTACTTCTTCGCGATGGGCGAATCCCCCACCACACCCATCCGGACTTTGCGTTCCTGCGCCCGAATCTCCGAGCTGGAAACGCCCTCGGTCCTGTCAAGGTAGACTACTTTACAGTATTCGTTCAGGTAATCGAATTTGCCCTTCCAGTCCGAGCCGACCGTGAAGATATCGACGTCATAGCGTCGGATATCATCGATTTTCTGGCCCTCATATTCCTCGACGATGATCTTATCGGCAAGGCCCGTGGCCCGCACGGCCTCGATGCGCTCCATCAACGTCTGCTGAACGTTGATCTTGCCGCGGGTCATATCGAAGTCGTCCGCCGTGACGCCGACGATGAGGTAATCGCCCAGCGCTTTGGCACGTTCCAACAGCCGGATATGACCGTAGTGGAGCAGATCGTAGGTCCCGTAGGTAATTACTTTTGTCATACCACCGTACCTTTTATAACAGCCCGCGCTTCTGCATATCGCGCAGGGCGTTGACGAGGGTGGTGTTGTCCTCTTTCGTCAGCGCACCGATGTGGCCGACGCGGAAAATTTTGTCCGCCAGCTCGCCGCCGTTGGGGCAGACCCAGATGCCGTACTCGTCCTTGAGGGTCGTAAAGACCTGATAGGCCGAGACGTTGAGCGGATGCAGCGGCGTGACCGCGTTGGACATGGAGTCCGACACGATCTCAAAGGGCAGGTCCTTGATCTTCTCACGGAAATCCTGCGCCAGTGCGGCGATCTTCTGCGTTTCGCTCTCGACGCCGCCTGCAGCTTCAATTTCCTTCAGGCGCGCGTTGATCTGGCGCAGCGTGCCCACCGCCGGGGTGAAGGGCGTCTGGCCGCGCTCGCCGTTCTTCAGGGCAGACTTCAGGTTGAGGTACATGCACTTGACGTTCCGGCTCTCGACCCGCTGGACGGCTTCGCCCGACAGAACGATGACCGACACGCCCGGAGGACATGCCAGCGCCTTCTGGGAGCCGGTGATCATCACCTGTACGCCCAGCTCTGCCATATCGAACTCATCCGCGAGGAAGGAGCTGATGGCATCGACCACGAGGAAGATGCCGTTCCTCTTGCAGAATTCGCTGATCATGTTGATGTCATAATGGACGCCGGTGGACGTCTCGTGAACATTGACCAGAAAACCGGTAAAGCCCTTTCCATCATAGGCATCGAGCTGCTCTTTCGTCAGCGCCTTGCCCGTCTCGAGCGTGATCTCCTCGTAGGGGACATCGTGGATCTGGCACAGCTCCACAAAGCGGTGGCCGAAGCTGCCGCCGTTGACCACAAGGACCTTGTCCGTTTCATCGAACACGTTCATGACGGCGGCTTCCATCGAGGCCGTGCCGGAGCCGGTAATGAACACCACGCGGGCGTCCTCCCCTGCCTTGGCGAATTTCTTCATCAATTTCTCATTTTCCAGCATGACCGCCGAGAACTCCGGCGTCCGGAAATACGGGACCTGTTCCCCGCCAATCTTTCGCACTTCTTCGTCCGACATGACCGGACCGACTGTAAAGTTCAGCATTGTTTTTCCTCCCTAATCATGCGCCCACAGTTCACATTTTTACAGCTTATTGTACCATAAAAGGGCGCTGCATTCAATGCATCCAGCTCTTCTTCTGCAAAAAGGCGCAAAAAAACACCCACGTCCCTGCCGCTTGGCAGAAACCGTGGGTGGTCCTATCCGCTATCCTAAATAATCGAAATTATTCCGGCAGATCCTCTTCGTTCTCGAGGCTGTGCCAGACGTTCTGGACATCGTCGTTGTCCTCGAGGGCGTCGAGCAGCTTGCCCATCAGCTTGAGCTGATCGGGGTCGGTCAGGCGGGTGGTGGTCATGGGGACCATGGCGAGGTCATCGCTCAGGATCTCGTAGCCCTTCTCCTCCAGCGCCTTGACGACAGCAGAGTAGTTTTCGGGATCGGTGGTGATCTCCGCGGCCTCTTCGCCGGCATCAAAGTCCTCAGCACCGGCATCCAGAGCGTCCATCATCGCCTCGTCGGCATCCTTGTCCTCGAGGGAGATGTCGATGACGCCCTTCTGGCTGAACAGGAAGCCCACGCAGCCCATAGCGCCCAGATTGCCGCCGTTCTTATCGAAGTAGTGGCGCAGGTCGG
>URVW01000036.1 GCA_900551435.1 uncultured Faecalibacterium sp. | reverse complement strand
GGGGATTCCATACCCCGCCCTATTGCCTACGGCAACAGGGTCCCACCCGTCGGACCACTTGCTTGGAAAAACTCCCGGCCCCGGCTGCCGCCGCTCTACCGTGGCACTTTCCCTTACTTTTGCATATTCTAAAGCAAAAGTGAGGTGTTCTTTCATGATGACCACGCAAAACGCGCCCGCCGATTTCTTCCTTGGCGCCACGACCCCTGCCGGGTTCAAGGGCTATTTTGAACCGCTCCGCCGGGAGCCGGGAATGCAGATGTATCTCATCAAAAGCGGCCCCGGCTGCGGGAAATCCACCCTGATGAAGCGGCTGGCCCAGACCGCCGAACAGCAGGGTGAACCCATCCAGCGCATCCACTGTGCCAGCGACCCGGACAGTCTGGACGGCGTGATCTTCCAGCAGCGAAATGCTGCCATCATCGACGCGACCGCGCCCCACACGGTGGAGCCGGACGCTCCCGGTGCAGACGAGATCGTTGTCAGCCTGTATCACACCATCGACGCCGAAAAGCTTGCGTCCCACCGGGAAGAGGTCAAGGAATTGTTCGCCCGGAACGCCGCCCTGCGCGCCCGGGCCGCACGGTATATCGCGTCGGCGGGCAGTCTCATGCTGGACAGCCGCCGTGCCGAAGCGTGCAGCGCCAACTTTGAAAAAGTGCGCCGGTACGCGAAACGTCTCTGCACCCGGCTGCTGCCCCGGCTCCCGGAAACGGCCCACGCCCGCGAGGAACTGCGGCTGCTCTCGGCCATCACGCCGAAGGGGATGGTCTTTTTCCGTGGCACGATCCCGGCGCTGGCCGACCGATACGTTGTGTTCCGGGACGATTACGGGGCCGTGTCCCGGCTGCTGCTCGAGCTGATCCGCGCTGAGGCGCTGGCCCGCGGCTACCACATCATCACCTGCCCCTGCGCGATGCATCCGGAGGACCAGATCGACCACATCTTCCTGCCGGAACTGCGGCTGGCCTTCCTGACCGACAACCACTGGCATCCGGTCCAGATCCCGGGCGTTCAGGCGGTGCGGTGCACCCGCTTCCTTGACCGTGAAAATCTTGCCGGGTTCCGCGCTCGGCTGCGCTTCAACGAGCGGGCCGCGTCGGAACTGCTCGATCAGGCCGTCGCGCTGATGGCTCAGGCCAAGAACTGCCACGACGAGCTGGAAACGTACTACCGCGCGTCCGTCGATTTCAAAGAGGTGGAGCGCATCACGCAGGAATGCGCCAAACAGCTGGGCCTCTGACGCCCCGCTGAACCACCCGATCGTTCAAAGTGAGGAAATGAGAACATGCCTTCGAATCCCGTCATTCAACTGTCCGTCCGGCAGCTGGTGGAATTTCTGCTCCGCACCGGCAGCATCGACAGCCGTTTCACCGGCTTCGACCGCGCCAATGAAGGGGCACGCATCCACCGCAAGCTGCAAAAAGCTGCCGGAGAGGGCTACGCCGCCGAAGTGTTCCTTTCGGCAGCGCGGGAGATCGAAGGCATTTCATTTGCCATTGAAGGACGTGCCGACGGCATTTTTACCGACGAAAGTGGCGTCACCGTCATCGACGAGATCAAAACGACGGCCATCCCCACCGACGAGATGCGGGAGGACATGAATCCCTGCCACTGGGCGCAGGGGATGGTCTACGGGGCCATCTATTCTCAGCAGAACGCACTGGACCGGCTGGATGTCCAGCTGACTTACTACCAGATCGACACCGACGAGATCACCCGCTACCGCCGTTCGTTTTCCTGCGGCGAACTGGATGCCTTCCTGCTGGATCTTCTGCGCCAGTATGCCCCATGGGCCAAGCGCCAGCTCGCTTGGGCCGACGCCCGCCGCGCCAGCCTTTCGGCGCTGAAATTTCCATTTCCGGAATATCGTCCGGGCCAGCGGGCACTGGCCGGGGAAATCTACCGTGCCTGTGCGGCGGGAAAATCTGAGCGCAAGACCGGGACCCGCCTGTTCTGTCAGGCCCCGACCGGCATCGGCAAAACGATGAGCGCCCTCTTCCCCGCCCTGAAATCCATCGGCGAGGGTCGGGGCGAAAAGCTGTTTTATCTGACCGCCCGCAACACCACACAGGCCGCCGCCGAGGACGCCCTTCTGCGGCTGCACCGCTCTGCGCCGGGACTGTCCCTGCGCAGCGTCACCCTGACCGCCAAGGAAAAGGTCTGTCTGTGCAAGGACGCCGACGGCCACCCGTCCTGTCTGCCCGAAGCCTGTCCCTACGCAAACGGCTACTATGACCGCATCAAGGATGCGCTCTCTTCCCTTTTGGACGGTGCACCGCAGTTTGACCGGGCCGTGCTGGCCCAGACTGCCCAGCAGTTCCGGGTCTGCCCGTTCGAGCTGGGGCTGGACCTCAGCGAGTGGTGTGATGTCGTCATCGGAGATTACAACTACCTGTTCGACCCGGTGGTCCGACTGCACCGATTTTTCGATTCCGCCGGAGATTGGCTTTTTCTCATCGATGAAGCGCACAATCTTCCAGACCGCGCCCGGGCCATGTACTCGGCGCAGTTTTCCAAAAGCAGCCTGACCGACGCCAAGCGCGCCCTCGGAAAGGGCAAAAGCGCGCTGAAAACGGCACTTTTCCGGGCCGACAAAGCCTTTTTGGAAGCCCGGAAGCAGGTCGCCGCGCTGGCTCCCCGGCGCACGCTCACCCCAGACGGCCCCGCCGAAGAGACTGCCGAACAGACCAGCCTTCTGGCCGCAGACGCTTCCGAATCCGTTCTCACCCTGCCGGAACCGCTTTTGGCGCAGGAAGGGACGCTTTTCACCAAAGAGCTGCCCACGGTCCTGCTCAAGCCGCTGCACGCCCTGCAAGCGCCTTTGCAGGATTGGCTTGAGCAGAATCCGGACCACCCGGCCCACGCCCAGCTGCTGGACCTCTATTTTTCCGTGCAGGACATCACCCGCGCTTCGGAACGCTACGACGCCCATTTTGTCTCCCAGCTGACGGCACGCGGGAGCGATCTGGAACTGCACCTGCTCTGTCTGGACCCTGCGCCCTTCGTGGACGCCAGCCTCGCTGCAGGGCGGGCCGCCGCGCTGTTCAGTGCCACTCTGACGCCGCCCAGCTATTACCGCACGGTGCTGGGCTGTCCGGATGCCCGGGCCGTAGCGCTCGAAAGCCCGTTCCCGGCCCAGCATTTCGGGCTGTACTGTCTGCCCAGCATCTCCACCCGCTACAGGGACCGGGACGCCAGCATTCCGGCGGTTTCGGACGCTTTGGCCGCGCTGGCACGCGGAAAGATCGGGAATTATCTTGCGTTCTTCCCCAGCTATGCTTACCTTCGCAAAGTCCACGAGGACTTCACGGCCCGTTATCCGGAAATTGACACTCTTGCGCAGGAAAGCGGGCTGGACGATGCCGCACGCACCGCCTTTCTGGAACGCTTCTCGACTTCGCCCACCCAGACGCTGCTGGGCTTTGGCGTGCTGGGCGGCATTTTCGGGGAGGGCGTCGATCTGGTGGGCGACCGGCTCATCGGCTGTGCCATCGTGGGGGTCGGCTTGCCGCAGGTCAACCCCCGGCAGGAAATTTTACGGCGCTACTACGACGAACAGAGCGGTTCCGGCTTTGACTACGCCTACCGCTATCCGGGGATGAACAAGGTCCTGCAGGCCGCAGGGCGGGTCATCCGGACGCAGGAGGACAAGGGCGTTGTGCTGCTTCTGGACGACCGTTTTTCCCGCCCGGAATACGCCCGCCTATTCCCCAAGCACTGGCAGCACCTGCGCTATCTGCGCAACACCGAACAGCTTCGCCGTGCGCTGGAAGCGTTCTGGAGCACAAACACATAAAAAGAAACACATCTGCATCGTTATTGTACATGATACAGATGTGTTTTTGTTTTTCAGAGCGCATTCAGCTCCTGCTTTTTTACTTTTTCGGCATCGCACGGCGCAGTTCGTCCCATGCGGGCATGGGAGTCTGGGTCGTGGCGCGCAGGGCGGCGAACGATTCGTCCAGATACTGCATCTCGGTCACGGCGTGCTTGGCGTGGTCCGACGCGCAGACCCGGCCCAGCGGCGTCTTGCACATCAAAAGGACCATCCGTTCGGTGGACTTCCGCTTTTTGGAGCCTTCGCGGTAGCAGTCGGTGTTGTCGGCGTCGTTGACCGGAACGCCTGCCGCTTTGAGCATCTCGCAGCATTCCCACGCGGCATCGATGAGCGCTTTGCGCTGTTCCGGCGTCGTGCGGGTCAGATCGCAGTCCACGGCATAGCAGACGTAGACCACCGGCAGGATGAACGCGAGGTGGCACTTGAGCCATTCGTCCATATCGCTGTAGAAATTCAGCTGATACTTCACACCGTCAAATGCCGTTTTCAGCCGCTGGCGGAACACGCCCGAAAGCGGTGTGGTCGCCCCGCCAATGGTCATATGGACACCCATGTGGGCGCTGATCACGATGCCGTTTTCGCGGCGGCCGCCGTTGCTCTGGAAACCGAACGCGATCTTATCCGCGGGGCGCTGCATGGCCTGTACGACTTCCTTTGCGTGGGGGTCGTTGCCCACGAACACGAAATACTCGCTCTTGTTCTGCTTGAGGATAGGCAGCACATTCGGCAGCTGGCTGGCCTGTATCGTGACGAAAACGAGGTCGTAGATATCGTCCGGTTCCAGCTTGCTGATGGTGTCCACACGGTCCGTCGTCGTGCGCATCTGCGCCCAGTGGCGGATGACAAGACCCTTTTGGTCGATCTGGTCCTTCCACTCGCCCCGTGCCAGCAGCGTTACGACGTTCTTTTTGTTCTGGAGCAGCCGGTGAGCCAGCTCACAGCCCTGAACTCCTGCACCGTAAACCAAAATCCGCATCTTCTGCGCACCTCCGAACTTTTTGATTTATTTTTTGAAAAACGAGAAGAACCCCTTCTTCTCATACGGCTTTGTTTCTGCGCCGACGACGGTGTAGCCCGTCTCTGCGATGGCCTGTTTCAGCTTTTCCACATCCACCGGCTTCTCGGACAGGATGACTGTCTCGCCCTTGGTGTGCGAGGACGACACTTTATTCACATCGGCATTTTTGCGCACCACATCGTTGATATGGCTCTCGCACATGCCGCACATCATCCCGTTCACTTTCAAAATCGTTTCAACCATCTTCGTTTCCCTCCAACTAGATTTTCAGACGTTTTGGGCAGTCTTTACAATTTCAGCCCTGAATTTTCGTCATTTTATTAGTTTACGCTAACTTTCAAACGAAACAAAACGGCATCGGCCCTGCACCTTGTTCTGCGCAAAGCTCTGCCACTATCTGATCACGATTTTATCATACCACACCGATAGGAAAAAAGCAAGTTTTATGTCCGACATTTTGTAAATTATACTTGACATTTTGTCAGGCGTATGCTATTCTGAGTTCAGTGAGAACGTTCCCTCTCCAATCCAATTTTATGAGGTGGATCTATGCCGAAGAACCTGAAACTCAAAGCGGCCCGCGCCGAAAAGGACATGACCCAAAGCGCACTGGCCGAAGCGGTGGGCGTGTCCCGCCAAACCATCAACGCCATCGAAAAGGGCGAATATAACCCGACCATCAATCTCTGCCGCAGCATCTGCAAGACGCTGGACAAGACACTGGACGATCTCTTCTGGGAGGAATGAATCATGAAAATTTCACTGTTTAGCAAGAAAAATCAACTGGACGAAATGCAGGAGCAGACCATGCGCAAGATCGAGAGCCGCGGCTTCTGGCTGCTGTGGAGCGGGCTGCTGATCGCCATGGTGGTGCAGATGATCTCCGGTGCACCGGCCCGCCAGATGTCTGGCGAGTGGGTCGTGTTCATGGCCGGATGCTTCTATGCCACCGTGGAATGTCTGCGCAACGGCCTGTGGGACCGGCGTCTGAACGATAATCCTCTCACCAATGCGCTGATTTCCCTGCTGGCCGGTGCAGTCGTTACGGTAATTATGGGCCTGGCCAACGGTTACTGGCTGGGCGCGCTCTTCACGGGCGTCACCACCGGCATCCTCTGCTTTGCCGCGCTGCAAATCTCTTCGAGCATCGTGAGAAAGCGCCGTAAGGAGCTGGATAACCCTAAGGATGAGGAACAGTGACCCTCTCAGTCACCTTCGGTGACAGCTCTCCCAAAGGGCGAGCCATTGGCAGGTCGGCCAACCCCTGCTGGACGATGAAAGTTTTATTTTGCGTAAACAAGAGTGCTCCGCGGCCTAGGCCAACGGCATCAAAACTATGCTCTAATCAAGAGCATTCGTTTAGATGCTGTGCGCCTAGACAGCGGAGCACTCTATTTTTAAGTTTCGAGAAACCCAATTCATCCAGCAGGACCAACACCGACACGCCAGTGCCTCGCCCTTTGGGAGAGGTGGCAGCGCGTCAGCGCTGACGGAGAGGGTTACTACCGGCAAGCTGCATTTCACCCAACCCCATACCTTATAATAAGCTCACTTCATGATAAACCTCGCCCGTCTCCACGTCTTTCCACTGGAATGTCTCCCCTTCCAGCGTCATATAACTGTGGCAGCTGTTTTCCTTCGGGATGCTCAGGGAGCCGGGGTTCAGATACCAATTCCCGTCTCCGAAGTCCTTCCACGCCGGAACATGGGTGTGCCCGTGCAGGAGGACGTCCCCGGGAGCCAGCGGCGGGAGATTTTTCAGATTGTAGACATGCCCGTGCGTCGCATAGACGAGCCGCTGGCCGACCGGCAGGATACAGTAATCCGCTATCACCGGGAAATCCAGCACCATCTGGTCCACCTCGGCTTCGCAGTTGCCCCGCACGCAGCAGAGCTTCGGCTTCAGGCCGTTCAGCAGCGGAATGACCTCTTTCGGGGCATATTCGCGGGGCAGGTCGTTGCGGGGGCCGTGATAGAGCAGGTCGCCCAGAAGGAGCAGACGGTCCGCCCCCTCCCGCTCAAAGGCGGCGACCATCTGGCGGCAATAGTACGCTGACCCGTGCAGGTCAGATGCGATCATCCATTTCATCGTTCCACGTCCTTTTCTGTGTAGGATGCTTTCATTTTAGGCTTCCATCCCCCTGCTGTCAAGCGCTTGCAGTCATCACGAAAAAACGTCTCTTGCCAAATTCTGTGAAATATGGTACAGTAAGAGTATTCTGAATCCAAAATGATTTGTTCCTATGAGGTTTTTGATATGATGAAACATTCCAAAAAAGCGCTCCTTTCGCTGACCGCTCTGGCTGCTTCGGCGGTGGTGCTCTTCTCCGGCTGTGCCGACGAGGCCGCCAGCAGCTCCACGGCCCCCGCCGCCGGTTCCGAAACGACCGCTGCTTCGTCTGCCGCACAGGCCAGCTCCCAAAGCACGGAACTGCTCTCTTCCCTGACCACCAAAGAGCTGGAAGAGCTCGTCTCCGGTGATGTGACCCTCGCCCAGCTCGAAAAAGAACGTATTGGCGTCACCGAAACGCCGTCCGCTGCCGCTTCCTCCCCGACCACCACTTCGTCTGCGGCAAGCAGCAAAAAAAATAGTAGCACGAGCAGCTCCAAGACCACGACCACCACGGCTTCTGCTTCCTATGAAGATGAGATCCAGAACCTGCTGAACCAGCTGTATGCCGTCAAGGCCAAGGCCGAGAGCGGCCTGAACAGTGCCATCCAGTCGGCCAAGAACGAATACTACGCCCTGCCTGACGAGCAGAAGTCTCAGGCGAAGAAGATCTCCATCGTCATGGGCAAGGCATCCGAGCTGCAGAACCTGCAGTCCACCTGCGACGCCGAAGTGAACCGCATCGTCGAGCAGATGCGCAAGGTCCTGCGGGCCAACGGTCAGAGCACCGCGCTGGCCGATCAGGCGCTGGCTTCCTACGAAGCGCAAAAAGAATCCACCTACGCTTCTTTGAAGAGCAAACTGCTGGGCTAAGGCTTGACAAGCGGTGCAAACCGTGGTATCCTTAGGTTCCTAAAATATCGTGTGGATTTTTACAGCATTCATTTCAGAGCTATTTTTCGCCACACAGTGGTCCGCGAAAGCGCCATTGTGTGGCGTTTTTTTGCGCCTTTTTGGGTGTCGCGGGCCGTGTCCGTTTGATATCCTCAGAAAGGAAGCACAAAAAATGAACGATACCTTTATGAAAACCCGGCCGGTGTTCCCGCTGCTGGTCTCCATGGCCCTGCCCAACGTCATCTCGATGCTGGTCAACTCGCTGTACAACATCGTGGACAGCCTGTTCGTCGCCCGCATTAGCGAGGACGCCATGACGGCCCTTTCGCTGGTCTACCCGATCCAGAACTTCATCAATGCCATCGCCATTGGTTTTGGCATCGGCATCAACGCACAGATCGCGCTCTACCTCGGCGCGGGCGACCGCGAAAAGGCGAATGTCTCCGCGACCCACGGCATGGCGCTGTCCCTGCTGCACGGCATCCTGTGTTCGGTGGTCGGCATCGCCATCATGCCCGGATTCCTGCGCCGCTTCACCGCGGACGAAGGGCTGGTGTCGATGGGCGTGCTCTATGCGACCATCGTGTTCCTGTTCGCCACGGTCAACATGGCGAACCTGACCTTTGAGAAGCTCTTTCAGGCCGTCGGCAAGATGAACACCACCATGATCGCGCTGGTCGCAGGCTGTGTCTGCAACATCGTGCTCGACCCCGTCCTGATCTTCGGCCTTGGCCCGGTCCCGGCGCTGGGCATTGCCGGTGCGGCGCTGGCCACCAACCTCGGCCAGTTCGTCACCCTCTGCATCTACCTGTACTGCTACACCACCGGAGATATGCCGGTCCGGTTCGCCCGCAACCACCTGCGCCCGAACGCCGCACTGGATGGCAAGCTTTACGCCATCGGCATCCCGGCCATCCTGAATCTGGCCCTGCCGTCGCTGCTGGTCACCTTCCTGAACGGACTGCTGGCGGCTTTCTCGCAGAGCTATGTCACGGTCCTTGGCATCTACTACAAGCTGCAGACCTTCCTGTATCTGCCCGCGAACGGCATCGTGCAGGGAATGCGCCCGCTGGTGGGCTACAACTACGGCGCCAAGGAGCACGACCGCGTGGCCAAGCTGTACAACCTGACGCTGGGCCTGAGCGCCGCCATCATGGCCGTCGGCACGGTGCTCTGCCTGACCCTGTCCGGCCAGCTCATCGGCCTGTTCAGCTCTTCGCCGGAGACGATCAGCATCGGCCAGACCGCCCTGCAGACCATCTGCCTTGGCTTTGTGGTGTCGGCGGTGTCCACGACCTCTTCCGGTGCGCTGGAAGGGTTGGGCAAGGGTGTTCCCTCGCTGGTCATCTCGCTGTGTCGGTATGTCATCTTCATCATGCCGCTGGCGTGGGTGCTCTGCCGCCAGATGGGCCCCACCGGCGTCTGGCACGCCTTCTGGGTCACTGAAGTCTGCTCTGCCGTCATCGCGTTTGTAGTATACCGTAAGGCAGTTTCCAAAAAGTAAAAAATATCCGCAGTATTTTCTCGCTTCCTGAACGTCCGAGAATTTACTGCGGATATTTTTGTATTTAGGGCGGTTCTCTTCGCCACAAAGGATGCCATGCCAGTCCTTATAATAGGGAGCTTCGTCTGTTTTTCAAACACTCTCTGGCCGCTTCTGGCAGCGCTTGCCCAGAAGCTCGCCTGCTCTGCGCTATGATAGGGCGTTCTCATTGCCGTGGTGCATGAGCACACTGCCATCCTACCGGTGATATGCCTGTCCGGTTCGTCAAGTTTCTCATGCTCTATCCCAAATGTATCGCATCTCATCTGTATTTTTCAAGATTTTATCAACATTTCGTAATATCATTTTTTCTTTGAGGATACCGCGCCTCCGCCGAAATCCACTTTTTCCAGAAAAAATGAGCCGCTGGACAATGGGTTCAACCTCTCCGTCACGGCTTCGCCGCGCCACCTCTCCTAATAGGAGAGGCTTTGGCATAGCGGAAAGCCTTCTCTCTTCGCCAGAGGCTCCCCTTTGTTAGGGGAGTTGTCGAGCGATCGCGAGACTGAGAGGTTCCATTATCCAACAGCCCATTCAAATTTGATTTTACCAGAACCAATACCGCTTTTTGACCGCGATATAGGCGATCAGGCAGACAACCACCAGAATGCCCGCGCCGATGAAGAAGGTCCAGTTGATGCTGGTGAAGCGCAGATTCTGATTGGTCAGCAGGTACTCACCCGCAACGTCCACGCTCGCTTCGCCGTCCTTGTAGCTATTCAGGAACTGCCACTTTTCGGTCACCGTGTTGTGCAGATACAGGCGGCCGTAGGATGCATTTTCACCGGTCATGGTGATCTTCACCCCACAAGGCAGGGCCTCGCCGTCGTTCAGCGAGAAGCGCAGACCGTATTCGTCCTCGGTAAAGTTCAACGTTGTGTATACTTCGCCGTTCGTATTCCGAATCGTCGTTCCGTCAATGGTCATCACATAGTCATTGGCGTTGAGCACGAGGGTGCGGCCGGTCTTGCGCAGGACGTTCAGCATCTCGCTGGTGACGACCGGGACCTGACTCTGCGGATAGGAAATGGTATCCGAAGCCGCATTCTCAATGGCGGCAGCGATGGGGTCCGTCTCGGTGGTGTCACCGTCGCCGCTGTTGTTGGTATCATCGCCCGAAGCGGATGCCGTACGGTTGACAATGACCGTCACCGACGAGGATACCGTTCCGTTGGAGACGATGACCGCCGTTGCGCCGGTGGACACGCCCGTGATCACGCCATTGGCGCTGACCGTCGCGATGCTCTTATCCTGACTGGTAAAGGTCAGTGCCTGAGACGACGAGGAGGGCGACACCGTGCCGGTGATGGTCTTGGAAGAACCCGGCTTGAGCACCACATAGTTGGTGTTCAGAGAGATGGACTGGGTCGCGCCCGTGGTCGAGCTGGCCGCCGCGACGACCGTGATGGTCGCCGAGCAGCTGACATCGCCGCTGGTGGCGGTAATGGTAGCCTTGCCCGGGGCAACACCGGTCACCTTGCCGAAGTTATTGACCGTTGCTACGCTGGGGTCCGAAGAACTCAGCGTCACATCGATATAATTCGCTGCAGACGTCGGCAGGACCGCCAGCGACAGCGAAGTGGTATCGCCCACCGCAATGGTGCTGGATGCCAGCGTGATATCCATTTCGGTGGCGACCATCGAGCTGTCCGGCTGGGTCGTGATGACATAGGTGCAGCTGACATTGCCGCTGGTGGCGGTGATCTGCGCCGTGCCAAGGCCGACGGCCTGCGCTACGCCATCCTCCGACACCGACACAACGTTCGGGTTATCGGAAACGTAGCTCACCGCGTTGCGCTTGGCCGCTTTTTCCGGCAGGACCACCGGCGAAAGCTGCTGCGCCGTGCCCACGGTCATCGCGGCGGCATAGTCGCCCGTCTCCACGCTCTCGGTCGCAACGGCGCTCCACGGCCAGTCGATGGAAATTGCAGCCGTTGCGGAAATGGGGCTGGCGGCGGCTGCGGGCAGCGCAGCACCTGCCGCCAGCAAGCTGAGCAGGGCGGCGCTTACGGCCAGCTGTTTCGGGTTCAGTTTCATACTTTCGTACCTCTTTGGGCGTTCAATGTGCGGACGCTGTTTAACGGAACAAAACGCCCAGAGCTTCCATGACATACTCGAAGTAGGTCAGCTCATCGTACTCGACACGGGCGGTAACGCTCATGCCATTGGACAGATCGACCTTGTCGCCGCTGTTGCTCACCACATAAGTGCTGTCGGGCTTGATGGTCATTTTGTAGTAGGAGCCAGACTCGGTGCTGTTCACGTCGCTGTCGATGGAGGTCACCGTGCCGGTCAGATTGCCGTAGGAATACTCCGACAGGCCGGTGATCGCGATCTTGCAGGAGTCGCCGACGCTGACGAGGGGCCGGTCGCTGACGCTCAGGGCCGCGACCACTTCAAGGTCGCTGTTCTCGCTGGCGACGGTGGCCAGTGCCGCACCGGCGCTGAGGACCATGCCTTCCTTATAGGGGGTGTCCATGTGGATGACGCCGGAGGTGGGCGCGTAGATGTAGTAATCGTTCGCGCCGCTGCTCAGGGTATCCATCTGGGCCTGGATGTTGTCGATGTTGCTCTGCACGCTGGTCAGGTTGGCGGAAATGCTCTGCAGCGTGGAATAATACAGCGCTTCCACTTCCTTCTGGTTCTGCTCCATCAGGTTCTTGATCTGCTCATCCGAGTAGCCAGCGGCCTGATATGGCGATGCGTCGAAGGTTTTCTGCTCCACCTGACTCTTATACGTCTCGTACTGATAATAGTACGGCTGGTCGTCCACATCCGTTTCGCTGAAATAGTTCTTGTCGTCCTGAATGGACTTCAGCAGCTTTTCATACTGAGACTTCTGCTTCTGGTAGATATCCAGCTGGCTCTGATAGCTGTCCAGCTGCATATCGAGGTCTGTACTTTTGATGTGTGCAATGAGGTCGCCCTCGTTGACATAGCTGCCCTCAGAGATGTTCAGCTCGGTGATGGAGCCGGAGTAGCTGGACATGATATAGGTCTTGTTGCTTGCCTGTACCGAGCCAGCGGACTGGCTGACGTAGGTGCGGTAATTCTGGGTGCTCCAAACCGTCAGGAACACCATCAATGCAGCCACGAGGAGGATCAGCGCATAGCCAAACGGCGGCAGCTTCTTCTCCATCATGATGCGGCGATCCTGCAGATCGGAAAGGTTTTGGATGGTCGTTGTCATAATTACTTCGTCTCCATAAAGACATCGAGGACACCGTCATCCTCATCCTGATTGACATAGATGCTGTAAACATTGCCGGTCAGCTCCAGCTCATGCTCGAACGCATAAATGTCCAGCTTCTGGCTGGCGAGGTTGCTGTGGCTCATGGGGCCGGCATAGTGGGCATACAGGCAGTTGCGCACACGAAGCACCGCGTCCATCTCATAGCCGGGGTCCATGCGGGGAATGAGCTGGTTGACCTGCTGCATGAAGTAAACTTCTGCATCCGGGGTAGGGCCAGCCTTGAGCTTCACACACTGGATGATGGGGCCAACGGGCATCGCGTTGTGGCTGCGGATAAAGTTCTGCATCTGGGTCAGGATGACCGGCAGATTTGCAAAATCATTGCCCTCCACCTTGCGGGCCAGCACGTTGGTCAGCTTCAGGGTCTTGTGTTCTGCAACTTGAATCTCTCTCATTGTTTTGTCCACCTGTTTCTTATAGATTTCTCCCGCAAGCGGGAGGTAATAGGCAATAGCCCTCTCAGTCAATGCTCCGCATTGCCAGCTCCCCCAAAGGGGGAGCCATTGGCAGGTCGGGCAGATCATTTCCTTACCCGTCAGCATCTTCGCCCTGTCCTCATTGGCAGCATCATCTTGCCTCTTCGGCAAAGACAGCACGCCGTTCTTGAATCACACGGTCGATTTTACTGCACACTTCGTGAAAGCATGTCTCAATTTCTTCGTTTGAAAAGCGTAAAACTTCTAAATCATACTTCTGCAAACGTATGCTTCGAGATTGATCTCGCTCTGTATGGTCAAGGTGGATCAATCCATCCACTTCGATCACCAGATGTGCCGATGCACAGTAAAAATCCACAACAAACGATTCGATGATCCTCTGTTTATAGATTTTTACCGGATAATCCTTCAAAAACGCATACCAAAGCTTTCGTTCCTGCGGGGTCACTTTTCTTCGCAGATCCCGTGCTGTTCCCAGCATTTTTACGTTTTTTACAACACGTTCCTTCACTTGTATATCATCCCCGGCTCCATGCTGTTTCAGCCAGATGCCGCTGCCAATGAGGACAGGGCCCAGCTGTTCCCGGATGAGCAAATCACTTGACCGGCACGCCAGTGGCTCCCCCTCTGGGGGAGCTGGCACCGAAGGTGACTGAGAGGGCTATCACCTATTACCAGCGCACAGCCAACCGGCTGTGGTAATAAGTGACATGATAAAAAATAAGGTGTGCCAGAAGGCTTACGCCTCCTGGCACACCATTACGAGGCATTATCATCTGCCCCGCCTACAAAGTAGGGCGGTGCGAATGAAACACTCTAACTATTTAGATTTTAGTCTAAATTAGCCCTTGACGGTGACAACCTTAACGGTGTAGTCGTACTCTTTTTTCTTAGCACCGTAGGTGATCTTTGCGCTGCCAGCGTTGTTAGCGACGGTAGCGTTGCCCAGGTTGTACAGAGCAGCAATGGTGCCCAGAGTGGTAGCAACGGAGTCGCCGATCTGCTTGTTCTCAGCAACGAACAGGCTCTTCACAGCAGAGCCGATGCCCTTCCAGGAAGCATTGCCGCTGAAGGTGTAGCCGATAACATTGTTGACAATGTTGTCCAGCTTCCAGTTGCCCACCAGGGTAACAATGTTGGTGTTGAAGGTCTTGACGTTGTCCAGGGTCCAGATCGGAGCGGTAACAGCGCCGATAGCCTCGATCACGCCACCACCAACAACATAGGTCATCTCGTTCTCTGCGATAACAGAGTAGTTTGCAGGCATCATCATAATGAATTACTCCCTTCAAATGATTGAATCGAATTTGAGACTTTTTTCTGGCTGCGCAACCATCCAAAAGTCATTTTTATGTAATCGAGTGCGCACTCGATTGCAACTTAATAAGTAATGGCCTCGCCGTCGTCATCCTCTTCGACAACTGCGGCATTCGCCACGGGCTTGGGGGCTTCCTTCTTACGGCGGAAGATACCCTGCTGGAGATTCCAAAGCTCGTAATACTTGCCCTGCTTCGCCAGCAATTCATCGTGCGTACCGCGCTCCACGATCTCGCCATGGTCCATGACCAAGATCTGGTCACAATCACGGACAGTGGAAAGGCGGTGGGCCACAATGAGCATCGACTTATCAGCCAGCTGGTTGTAGATCATATCAAAAATGGTATTCTCTGTGCCAAAGTCCAAGCTGCTGGTCGATTCGTCCAGAATGTAGAGGTCCGAATCCTTCAGGAATGCACGCGCCAGCGCGATACGCTGCTTTTCACCGCCGGACAAGCCGTTGCCAGCCTCTTCCAGATAGGTGTTGTACTGCAGGGGCAGCTTGCGGATGAACTCATGCGCATCTGCCTTTTTCGCTGCGGCCTTGACTTCATCCAAGGTCGCTTCCGGGCGCGAGATCCGGATATTTTCGAACAGAGTCTTGCTGAACAGCTCGACATTCTGCGGGACGTAAGAGATGGCACGGCGGACGGATGCATTGGTGTACTCATCAAGGTTGACACCATTCACATCAATCTCACCGCTCTCCGGCTCGTAATATTTGAGCAGGAGTTTGGTAATGGTAGACTTGCCGCTGCCGCTGCTGCCGACCAGTGCAACCTTCTTTCCCTGCGGGATGGTGAAGGAGATGTGGTTCAGAGCCGGGGTGCGGTTGCCGTAACGGAACGTGACATCTTTGAACTCGATGTCGCCTTCCATCCGCTCCATTTCGGTGCGCTCCTCATCGTCTGCCTGTTCGGACTCGTAGTCCATGATCTCAGTCAGACGCTTCATGGAGATCTGTGCTTCCTGAATCGACATCTGCATGCTGATCAGATCGCTCACCGGGGAGGTAAAATAGCTGGAAAGGGTGCTGAACGCCATATAGCCGCCCAGCGTCAGTTCTCCGTTCAGAACCTGCATGATACCGACATAAGTTGTGACCATGTTCAGGACCGTGGAGATAACAGCGGACACGAGAGACTGGCCCGTGCTGATCTTGCTGGACCGGAGACTGATCTTCAGGCTCTTGATGTATTCACGCTCAAGAGCTTCCAGTTCACGGTCTTCGCAAGCATTGCACTTGATCGTCTCAATGCCGCGCAGACTCTCGATCATCTGACTGTTCAGAACAGCCGACTGCTGCATCGTCTCTTCATTGATCCGCTTATACGGCTGCTTGAAGATGATGACAAGGAGCAGACTCAGCACTGTGCTGAACAGTGTGATGGAGAACAGCGAAGAATTCATCCGGAACAGGACGATGCCGACACCCACCGCCATCACGATGTCCATCACAATGCTCAATGCAATGTTGGTGAACACGGACTTGATGGTGCTTGCGTCCGAGTAGCGGGTGGTGATCTCACCGGTCTTTCGTGTTGCAAAGAACTTCATGGGCAGTTTGTAAACATGCTCGAAGTATCCAAGCATCAGCGGGATATCGATCTTGATTGATAAGAAGATCAGGATCCATTCGCGCACCGTGCCGAGCAGGGTGCTGGTCAAGTTGACCACACTGAATACGATGATCAGGGAGACCAATAAGCTCTTCAATCCATACGGCAGGACCTCGTCCATCAGCGCTTTGTTGAACACTGTAGAGACGATTCCGATGGCCGTGAGGATCACCGAACTGAGGATAGCATAGACAAAGAGCTTTTTCTGCGGCAGAAGCAGGTCCAGATACCGCTTGAACATGCTGCCCTTGGCGCTCTTTTCGTCTTTACCGTTCGCGTCTTTGGCTGTGCCATTGACGCTGGTCCCGGGCTTTTTCGCTGAACCGCCTTTGAACTCCGCCGTGGGGTTCATCAGGAGCAGAACGCCGGTAAAGTTTTTATAGAACTCGTCGATGGAGATCTTCTTCAAGTCCTTGGCAGGGTCGCCGATGACGACGTAATCCTTGCACTTGTACTTTTTCGATTTATCCGCCTTGAGTTCTTCTTCTTTCAACACATGCTTGCGACGGGCATCATCGTCCTTGATGGTCGTCTTTTTGAAGATGACCACAAAGTGGGCCAGACCCTGATCGGTGATGACCTGCGCAATGCAGGGAAGTGTGAAATCGCTTAAAAAGTTTTCGCGGTCCACACGGACAGCTGCCGTGTTGAACCCCAGCTCATTGGCCGCTTTCTGAAGGCCAATGAGGTTCGTGCCCTTCATGTCGGTCCCCATCATATCGCGCAGCCGCGTGATGGTGATTTCCTTTTTGTAATGGAGGCACACCATTGCGAGACTGGCAGCTGCACAGTCGGTCGTGTCGTGCTGCCGCACATAGGTATAACGCATACGATGTTTCCTTTACAAGAGACCGACAACCCAAGGAAACGATCTCTTTATTCTATGAAATATTCAAAACTGCCTTCCATATTCTAGCACACTCAGGCCGTTTGCACAAGTGAAATCTTTGTGCGCGGCTCAAAAACACCAGAATTTTTGCAGATTTTGACGCATCAAAAAGGTTTCTGCTTTCCCTTAAAGCAGCGCATAGCCCTCTGCTTTGCCCTGCCCTGCGGAGAAACAAGGCAAAGCAGAGGTCAAGCTGCTATCAAAAGAAGGGAGCGCCTACCCTTTGATCTAGTTACGCTTTGGAAAAACTTGAGCGATTTTCCTAAAGCTTAGGTGCAGTATACCACATTATGACAGCATCTTCAAGAGGACATTTTTTAAGAAAGCGTTAATTTTGAAGATTTTGTGAAAAAAGTCACAGTTTGGTTACAACACGAGCTTACGAAAAAAGCGGCGAGCCAACGGCCCGCCGCTTGATGGCGCCTCTTGCCTGACTCGAACAGGCGACACCCTGATTAACAGTCAGGTGCTCTAACCGACTGAGCTAAAAAGGCATCTTCATTTCAGAGCTTTACAGCGGTAAAAGCTGCTGCGAGTAGAATTATACCTCTTTTCCCTTTCATTTGCAAGCCTTTTTTGAAAATTTATGAAAAACCTCCCAAAAAATTCGCGCCGGAGCATCTCCCCGGTTTCCACAAACTTCCCCGCCGGGGCGGTGTACCCTAGAAAGAAAGGGGGCGGCGCATATCAAAACGGTGGTCTACCTCGATGTTCTGTTTCTGGTCAACTTTGTCACTTCTGCACTGTTTCTGCTGGGCAGCGGGCTTTTGTGCGGCATCGACGCGCACGGGCCGCGCATCCTTGCGGGGGCGTTTATGGGGGCGGCGGCTTCCTTTATTTTATTGGCCCCGGAGCTGCCATGGCCGCTCTCGCTGGTGTATCAGCTGGCCACCGGGGCGGGGATCGTCGCGGCGGCGTATCCGTGGCCGGGAAAGCGGTGCTTCCTGCGGCTGCTGGCGTGGTTCTGGGCGCTCCACCTTGCGCTGACCGGCGCGCTGCTCCTTCCCGGGGCGCAGACGAACAATTTCAGCGTCTACCTTCCCCTTTCGCCGGGGCTGCTGCTCCTCTGCGCGGGCGGGGTGTATCTGGCCGTGCAGGGCATCCTGCGCGTTTTCGGGCGGCAGAACCGCCCCTGCTTTTCAGCCGAGCTTACATTAGGGGAAACCTCCATTCCTCTGCGCGCCTTTTGCGACACGGGTTTCTCGGTGCAGGAGCCGCTTTCCGGGCGGGACGTCGTTCTGGTGCGATTGGCAGCGGTGCGCGGGAAGCTCCCGCCCACCTTGGAGCACTATCTTGCCGATCATTTTTCCGGTACAGCGTCCCTTCCGCCGCCGGAAGCCCGGGTGCGGCTCGTTCCCTGCTCGACCATCGCGGGACACTGTGTCCTGCCCGCCGTTCCCGCCAAGCTGTCCGGTCATGCGGTCTATGCCGCGTTCTGCGACCTCCCGCCCCCGCCGGAGGGCTGGGACATCTTGGCCGGAGAAGCGGTCGTTTCCCGGCTGGAACCCTCTCAGTTCGAAAGGAGCACTTCATGAATATCCTCTCATTTTTCCGGCGGCTCTGGCTCCGGCTCGTCTGCCCCAGCGCAGCCCATTACATCGCGGGCGCACCCAGTCTGCCGCCCCCGCTGACACCCGAACAGGAAAAGGCTCTTCTCGCCCAGATGATGGCGGGCGACCCTGCCGCGCGGGATGAGCTTATCACCCACAATCTGCGGCTGGTGGTCTACCTCGCCAAAAAATACGAGAGCAGCGGCGTCCCCTCGGAGGACATGATCTCCATTGGGACCATTGGACTCATCAAGGCTGTCAACACCTTCACACCGGAACGGAACATCAAGCTTGCCACCTATGCCAGCCGGTGTATCGGGAACGAAATTTTGATGTACTTACGAAAAAGTTCCAACCGCCGGCAGGAAGCCAGCATCGACGAGCCGCTGAATGTGGACGGCGACGGCAACGAGCTGTTGCTCTCCGACATCCTTGGCAGCGACGAAAATCTGGTCAGCCAGCGGCTGGAACAAAACGCTGAGCGGGCCACGCTCCGCCGCTCGGTCGAGCTGCTCTCGCCGCGGGAACGGCAGATCATGGAGCTGCGCTTCGGGCTGGTGGACGGCGTGGAGCGCACCCAGAAAGAAGCCGCCGACGCCCTCGGCATCAGCCAGAGCTACATCTCCCGGCTGGAAAAGCGGATCATCCGGGAGCTGAAGAAAAAGCTGGAGGACTGAAACTTTCCTGTTTTTTCTACGCATCATCCGCACCCCTGCGCCCCATACTTCCGGTAACGTTCAAACGAAACCGGAGGGGCGCGGATGTACAACAAAGTAGAGCTTTGCGGGATGGACACGGCACAGCTGCCGGTCCTCACCGAGCAGGAAAAGCATGAGCTTCTGACCCGGGCGCACGCAGGAGATGCCGCCGCCCGTGAGAGCATGATCGAAGGGAACCTGCGGCTCGTCCTCAGCGTCGTGCAGCGGTTCGCCCAGCGGGGCGAAAACCTCGACGACCTGTTTCAAGTCGGGTGCATCGGACTCATCAAGGCCATTGATAACTTCGACCCCAGCCAGAACGTCCGGTTCTCCACCTACGGCGTTCCGATGATTATCGGGGAGATCCGGCGGTTCCTGCGGGACAACAACGCCCTGCGGGTCAGTCGCTCGCTGCGGGATACGGCTTACAAAGCCATGCAGGCCCGGGAAGCCCTCGAAAAGGAATTTGGCCGGGAGCCGACCGTGGACGAGATCGCGCAGAAGGCCGGTCTGGCCCGCCGGGAGGTCACCGCCGCGCTGGAATCGGTCGTAGAACCGCTCAGCCTTGAGGAACCGCTCTACACCGACGGCGGCGATGCGATGTACGTCATCGATCAGGTGCGGGACCCGGACGGCGAGGACAGCTGGATCAGTGGGCTGCAGTTCCGCGAGACGGTGGCCAGCCTGACGCCCCGCGAAAAGCGGATCATGGAGCTTCGCTATCTGAAGGGCGAGACGCAAATGGAGGTCGCGCGGGAGATCGGCATCAGTCAGGCGCAGGTCAGCCGCTTGGAAAAGGCCGCGCTGGACCAGTTCCGCCACCGCCGCTGAACGCAGAAAGACGACGCCTTTCCTTTAATAATAAAGGAAGGAGCGCCGTCTTTTTTGCTATTTGGCTTTGTATTTGCGCTTTGTCGCAGCCCCGCCCCGCAGATGACGTTCGGCCTTGTTCCGCGCCATTACCGCTTGGACCCGCGCGAACAGGCTTGGGTCCACCCTTCGCAGCCGCGACGAAACATCTTTGTGCACCGTCGATTTGCTGCACCCGAAAGCCCGCGCCGCTGCCCGCACCGTCGCGCTGTGCTCCGCAATGTACTCGCCCAAGATCGCCGCGCGCTGCTCCGGTTCCACTTTCATACCCGGTCCCCTCCTCCGCAAGATTCCTTGCTAAAAACTATGAGCCACAGGGCCGCAATATGCTCCTCAGGGCTTGACTTTTGGCATTTGACGGCTATACTGAGAGACGGACATAAAAACAGGGGCGCCGAAAGGCTGAGATCCGCACCCTGCGGAGTACCCTTGAACCTGATCCGGGCAATGCCGGCGTAGGTAGTTTGCGAAAGGTCCCTGATTTTCACAAACGAAGCCCATGCGTCTGCTGTCGAATGCAGACGCATTTTGTTTTTGTGTACTATTTATATTGAGGAGCGAATCCAAAATGTCGAAAACCTATTCCAAGACCCGCATTCTGGTCGAATGCGCCCTGATGATCGCCATCGGCACGGTGCTGTCCAACATCCGCATCTTCACCATGCCCAACGGCGGCAGCGTCACCCTGCTCAGCATGCTGCCCTTTGTGCTGGTGTCCTTCCGCCACGGCGTCAAGTGGGGCCTGTTCACCGGTCTGGTCAACGGCTGTCTGCAGATGCTGCTGGGCTTCTGGGCGCCCCCGACTCCGACCTTCCTGTACTTCCTCGGCGAAGTCCTGCTGGACTATCTGGTAGCCTTTATGGCGCTGGGCACGGCCGAGCTGTTCGCCCGCCCCTTCAAGAACCGGATGGTCGGCGTGGCCTTCGGCACGTTCATGGCCGGTTTCCTGCGTTTCATGTGCAGCTTCCTGTCCGGCGTGCTCGTCTGGGGCAACCTGAACGAGGGCCTGAGCGCTTGGACCTACAGCCTGGTCTATAACGCAAGCTACATGCTGCCCGAGACCCTCATCACGATCGTGGCCGCCGTCCTGCTCATCAAGGTCGCGCCGCAGATCTTCGACCGTCAGTATACAAAGGCCTGATTTTTCCCGTTTGGCATTCGATCCCGGCAGGAGTTTTTCCCGCCGGGATTTTTTTGCCCATTTTTCAAAAAAGTTGTTGACAACGTCCCCATTCTCTGCTATAATCACTCACGTCGCAGGACATGAACCAAATATGTGGGGGATTAGCTCAGCTGGGAGCCCGGTTGGTATCAAAACACACCCCCAGTCAGATAGTCCTGCGACAATCAAATTCCCAACAAAAAACTCCATCCAAGAGGTTCGCTTCTTGGATTTTATGGGGGATTAGCTCAGCTGGGAGAGCGCTTGCATGGCATGCAAGAGGTCAGCGGT
>URVW01000035.1 GCA_900551435.1 uncultured Faecalibacterium sp. | reverse complement strand
TGAACGCTGCGCGTACTTGATAATTTTTAGGTTGTGTGGTATATAAAAGGCAACTGTTTTTTCAATACAGCCGCCCATCGGGGTGCGATACAAGCAAGTTGCTATTCGACGAACTCAAAAACAAATTGTACTACGATGGTTTTCAAAAAATGCTGTATCACTACTCGCACCAAGCAAAAACCCGCATGAATGCTGAAAAAGTTAGTGTTCATGCGGGTTTTTGTTTGTTTTTTGAGTTGCGCGTACTAACGTATACTAACGCACACTAACGTTTTCTCGCGTGCATCGTATGGTCAAAACATGGTCACTTGTCCACAATCACATCGTGGTACTCCACAATTTTACCGGGCACAGCATCTTTGTCATGCAAAAAGACCGCTGCCGTGCCCGTGTTTTATGACCTGTCCCCTACGCCACGCAAAAATGCCCCGAAGAGCACAAAACTCTTCGGGGCATTTGTTTTTGAAACGCTTACTGTGCGTTGTTGAACAGGGTAAAGGCACGGTAAGCCATGTACAGGTCGCTCTTGTGGATGACCTCGAACGGAGAGTGCATGGACAGCACGGGCACGCCGATGTCCAGCACGGGGATGCCGCGGTTTGCGACATACTTGGCGATCGTGCCGCCGCCGCCCAGATCCAGACGGCCCAGCTCACCGATCTGCCATGCGACATTGCCCTTGTCGAGCATCCGGGTCACATCGCTGACCAGCTCTGCGCAGGCATCGCTTGCAGAACCCTTGCTGCCGCCGCCGGTGTACTTGAAGATGGCAACGCCGCGGCCCGCATAAGTGCCGTTCATCGGCTCAAATGCGCTTGCCCAAGACGGGTCGTAAGCAGCGGTCACGTCCGCAGACAGGCAGACGCTGTTGCGGAAAGCAATGATATCATCCTGACCTGCCGCACGGCACAGCTCCTGCATGAAGTGGAAAGCATACATGCTCTGCATACCGGTCACGCCGTCCGAGCCGATCTCTTCCTTATCGGTCAGGACGCAGACGGTGGTGTAGGCGGGATCTTTCGTCTCGATCTCAGCCACCAGTGCGGGATAAGCGTCCACACGGTCATCGTGGCCGTAGCCGCCGACCATAGAGCGGTCGAAGCCGACATCACGGGACTTGTAAGCCGGGGTGATCTCGATCTCGGCGCGCATGAACTCCTTCTCGGTGATGCCGTACTTCTCGTTGAGAAGGATCATGGTGTTCAGCTTGACAGCTTCCTTGATCTCTTCATCGTTCACTGCGTCAGAGCCGATCAGGATGTTCAGCTCTTCGGCCTTAATGCCGTCCTTCAGGGAGCGGGCATTCTGCTCTGCACCCAGATGGGGCAGCAGGTCGGTGATGCAGAAAACAGGATCGTTCTCGTCCTCGCCGACGCGGACGGTGACCGTGGAGCCATCCTCACGGGTGAACACGCCGTGGATGGACAGCGGCATGGTCCCCCACTGATACTTGCGGATGCCGCCGTAGTAGTGGGTCTTGAAGTAGCTCAGGTGATCAGACTCATACAGCGGGGTGGGGCGCAGGTCCAGACGAGGGCTGTCGGTGTGCGCAATGACCAGATGGAAGCCATCCTCAAAGCTGCGCGTGCCGATGGTCGAAGCCACGACCGCCTTCTTGCACTGAACAAAATAGACCTTGTCACCGGGCTTGTAGGTCTTTTTCGGGTCAAATTCCTGATAGCCGGCATCCTTGAGCATCTGCTCGCTCTCTGCGGCGACCTCGCGCTCAGTCTTGCCGTTGTCGAGGAACTTCTTGTAGCCCTCGGCAAAGTCGTGTGCCTTCTGCTTGACGTCTGCGTCCTTATCGGTGACGTAAGCGGGCGTATAAAGCAGCTTTTCAGCCAGCTTCTGGTTCGGAGTCTTTTCTGCCATAGAATTTCTCCTGCCTTTCTCTTTCGATTTCCTATAATATTTCAAACCGGACGTGCCGGTTCAATCGTGTTCGTGCCTGTTTCAGCCATACAGACGGGTGTAGGTCTTGTAACAGGCGGTGATCTTTTCCACATAGTGGTTCATCTGGTTGTATGGGAAGCCTTTCAGGGTGATGCCGTCCTCGGAGTGCTCCTCTTTCTGCAAAAGAGCGTCCACCGTGCCCCATCCGCTGTGATAGGCCGCAGCCGCTGTGGCAACGTCGCCGCCATACCGGACCATGCACAAATGAAGATAGTAGCACCCGAACCGCACACTGACCGCCGGGTCGTACAGGTCGCCAAAGCTGACCTCTTCTTCGGGCGCGATCTTACTGCGCAGCCAAAGGAAGGTGTCCTCTGTGATCTGCATCAGTCCGCGAGCATCGACCGTAGAAGTCGCCGCTGGGTCGAAACCGCTCTCCGTTCGGATGAAGGAATAGACCAACAGCGGGTCGAGGTCATACTCGGCGGCATACTGTTCCACCAGCGCGGAATACTTGCAGGGGTACAGCGCCTTTTCGATGCGGTCACGCACCGGCGGCAGACACAAAATGCCCATCACGAGCAGAAAAACCAGCACAAAACCATTCAAAAGTTTCTTCACTTTCAAATCGAGCGTTCTGCACCACCTTTCGTTCCGCCCTCGGCGAGAAGCTGCTCACAGAGCGCCGCCGAAGCCGCTTCCAGCGAAGCGAGGTCCACGTCGTTCCGCAGAACATAGTCCGCGTGCTCCAGCAGGACCGCTTCTGGCGTCTGCGCGTTCAGGCGGCGGGCGGCCATCTCCGGTGAAATGCCGTCCCGCTTCGCGATCCGTTCCACGCTCGTCTCAAAGGGCGCGGTCACCACCGCAAGGCGGTCGCACTCAGCTTCCGCCGCCGTGCCCACGATGACTGCGCCATCCAGCACAAAAAGCGGCGAACCGGCATCCAGCGCGGCCTGTTTGGCCAGCCGGATGCGGCGGATGATCTCCGGATGGGTCAAGGCATCCAGTGCCTGTTTTCCTTCCGGCGTCGCGAAGGCGCGGTCTGCCAGCAAGCGGCGGTCCAGCGAACCGTCCTCCCTCAGAATATCTGCCCCGAACCGTTCCGCCAGCAGCGGCAGAAGCGGCGAATCGGGAAGCAGGATCTCCCGCGAGAGCTGGTCGGCATCCGCCAGCGGGACGCCGTGCGCCGAAAACACCGACGTCACCGTAGATTTCCCACAGCCGCTCCGGCCCGTGATCCCCAGCGTGATCATAGCGCGATCACCCGGAACGCAGCCGCGCGGATCAGGCGGTTATACACCGCCATCGACAGGCCGTCCTTCTTGGGGCAGCGGGCATAAACGATGCCGTCGCCCTGCTCATCCAGCGCCCGCAGACTGCGGAAAATGTGCTTTGCCTGATCGGCTCCATCGCCTTCGCGGCCATACTCCACGCAGGGAACGCCGAGTTTTTCGGCCTCACCTGTGAAGCAGAGGCAGCTGGGGTTCTGGTCCATGTGGGCATCCACATAGGCCTTGAACTGCTCAAATGTACCGTCCAGCAGCGTGACGTCTGCTTTGGGGGCGTAGTGCTTATACTTCATGCCCGGGCTGCGGACGACTGCACCTTCCGGCAGCTTTTCGAGGATAGCCTTGGAGACTTCCACTTCCTCGCCGAGGGCGCGCTCCAAGTCCTCCAGCGTGATGTGGCCAGGACGGAAGAGCGTCGGCTTTTCGCCCACGACCGAGATGACCGTGGACTCCACGCCCACGTCGCACTCGCCGCCGTCCAAGATCAGCGGCAGACGGCCATCCATATCGGTGAACACATCCTGTGCGTTCGTGGGGCTGGGCTTGCCGGACAGGTTCGCCGAAGGGGCCGCAAAGGCACAGCCGCTCTGCTCGATGACGGCGCGGGCCACCGGATGGCTGGGCATCCGGATGCCGACGGTATCCAGACCCGCACAACACTCGGCTGCCACTTCGGGGCCGCGCGGCATGATGATGGTCAGCGGGCCGGGGCAGAATGCCGCCATCAACAGCTGGGCACGCTCGGGCACTTCGCTGACCAGACCATGCAGCATTTCCGGACCGGTGACATGGACGATCAGGGGGTTATCCTGCGGACGTCCCTTTGCCACAAAGATTTTTGCCACAGCTTCGCCGTTCCGCGCATCGGCAGCGATGCCGTAGACCGTCTCGGTCGGCAGAGCCACCAGTTCACCGTTCCGCAGAAGGTCTGCCGCTTTCGCGATACCCTCCGCCTCGGCAGGTAGGATCTCAGTTTTCATTTCCATACGATTCATCGTTCTTTCTATTTGTAAAGTGATTTTGCTTTGCATCGTATCCAGATGCCGCATCAGCTGTTTTGTGCATTCAACTGGCGGAGTTTTTCCGCCTGTTCGTGGGTCGCAAGCGCATCAATGATCTCGTCAAGGTTGCCGTCCATGATCTTATCCAGATTGTGGACCGTCAGCCCAATGCGGTGGTCCGTGCAGCGGTCCTGTGGGAAGTTATAGGTGCGAATTTTTTCGCTTCGGTCGCCGGTCCCCACCTGCCCCTGACGGTTGGCGTTGATGGCGTCCTGCTGCTCCTTCTGCTTTTGGGCCAGCAGACGGCTGCGCAGAATTTCCAGCGCTTTGTCCTTATTCTGGAACTGGCTGCGCTCGTTCTGGCATTCTACTACGGTCCCCGTGGGGAGATGTGTCACACGGATGGCGCTGGACGTCTTGTTGATGTGCTGGCCGCCCGCGCCCGAGGAGCGGAACGTATCGATGCGCAGGTCTTTCGGGTCCAGTTCAAAATCCACTTCTTCAGCCTGCGGCATGACCGCCACGGTCGCCGTGGACGTATGGATGCGGCCCTGTGTTTCCGTTTCCGGAACGCGCTGGACCCGGTGGACACCGCTTTCATATTTCAGGCGGTTATATGCGCCCGCGCCGTTGACCGCGAAGATCGCTTCCTTGACGCCGCCCAGCTCCGTCTCGTTGAGGTTGAGCAGTTCCATCTCCCAGCCTTTGCTCTGGACGTACATCGTGTACATCCGCATCAGGCTGTGTGCAAACAGTGCGGCTTCTTCGCCGCCCGCACCGCCGCGGATCTCCATGATGACGCTTTTGCCGTCGTTCACGTCCTTCGGCAGCAGCAAAATTTTGAGATTATTTTCCAGCTCTTCCACATCTTGACTTTTTTCGCTGAGCTCCTGCTGTACCATCTCCTTGAAGTCCGGGTCGAGGGTCTCTCCCTCGAGCAGGGCCTTTGCCTGATCCAGATGATCCTGTGCCGTTGTCAAGGCTTTGAACGCCTGCACCACTGGCTCGGCCTCATGGTATTCCTGCATCAGGCGGCGAAACAGCGCCGGGTCCGCCGCCGTTTCGGGCTGGTTCAAGCGGACCGAAAGTTCTTCGAACCGGTGGCAGACCGCTTCCATTTGGGAAAACAGTTTTGACATTCGTGCAGTTCTCCTTATCGTTCTGAATGGGCGGACAGCGTTTTGCTAGACGGTCCCGGGTTTGACCACTTTTTTGATGTTTTTCTCGATCTTTGCACGGGGCAGCATGACCTCGCGGCCGCAGCCTGTGCAGCGGATCTTGAAATCCATTCCCACACGAAGCACCTCGAAGCTGGACGCTCCGCAGGGATGCTTTTTGCGGGTGAGGATGGTATCTCCAACTGCGATATCCATAGGTGTCTCCCTCCTGCCAGCCCAACGTAAGGAGGCCGGCGCTCGTGCGGCCGGTGATGCCGCCGCATACAGATATAGTATAAACCAAACTCGTATAAAATGCAAATGTCAGCGCATATGGTTTTAGTGCCGTTCTTCCGAGCGGCGGCGCAAGACAAAACAATACAGAAAGAGGAATGAAAGATGATGCAGACATTTCGTACCGAAGGAAATTACCGCAGTACCGACCGGCTTTCGGCTGCGGAACTGCGAGCCGCCATTGCCAGCCATGAAATTTTGCAGAGTACTGCGCTGGCGTTCGATACTTCCCGCCAGCTGCGGTTTGAATTTGGCGGCGTGCGGGCCGTGATGCCGTTTGACCAGTGCGCCGACGGGGCCGAGAACGGCAGCGTCCGCGATATTGCGGTTTTAACGCGGGTCGGCCGCCCCACCTGCTTTGTCATCGAGGGGATGGACACCGACGCCAGCGGCCAGCCCTTCTACCGGCTCTCCCGCGCCGAAGCACAGCGGATGTGCAAGGCCGAGTATCTGGACACCCTCCGCCCCGGAGACATTCTCCCCTGCACCGTGACCCACATCGAACCGTTCGGTGCATTTTGTGACGTCGGGTGCGGCATCAGCGCGCTGCTGCCCATCGACTGCATGTCGGTCAGCCGCATTTCGTCGCCGGCAGACCGGGTCAGCGTCGGGCAGCAGATCCTCTGCGCCATCAAGAGCCGGGATGTACAGGGCCGGTTCGTCCTGACCATCCGGGAGCTGCTGGGCACATGGGAGGAGAACGCCGCCGCCTTTACGGTGGGCGAAACGGTCGTCGGCATCGTGCGAAGCGTCGAAGAATACGGGACCTTCATCGAGATCGCGCCCAATCTCGCCGGGTTGGCTGAGAGCTGTTCGGATCTCCACCCCGGTCAGGCCGTCAGCGTTTACATCAAGAACATCCTGCCCGAGAAAATGAAGATCAAGCTCGTCATCGTCAATCATGGGCTAGTCCAGACCCATCGGTTCGACCTGCACTATTTCATCACCGAAGGCCATCTGGACCACTGGCTCTACTCCACCCCCGAGAGCCGCAAGCGGATCGAGACGGATTTTGCGGTTGCGGCTTGCAATCCGGCGTAAAACCCTTTATACTATAAGAAAGCAATTCTTTCTGGTAATTTGAAAATTTGTAGGGGGATGTGCAGAACGATGGCCGCCAACGATGCTTTTACCGCCGGTGTCCGTCCCGGCGGACTGACCGACAGCACCGAGATCCGGTTGCTGTTGTGTTACCTTGTGAAAAACGCAGGACCGATCACCCGCACTGAGATCGAAAATGCTTTGATGGAAGAAGCTCTGGTCAACTATTTTGAGATCGGCTCCTGCTTGGACGATATCACCCAGCAGAAACTGGTCACGCTGACCGACGGGCGCTATACCATCACCGAAAAAGGACGCAAGGTCGCGCAGGAGCTTGCCTACGATCTCCCGCGCAGCGTGCGGGAACGTGCCGTCGCCGCTGTGCTCCGCAGCCAGACGTGGGCGCGGAAAGAGGCCCAGTATGCCGCCCGCATCACCGAAAAGGCCGACGGCCACTGTTCCATCCGCTGCACCATCAAGGCGCTGGATCAGGAACTGTTTTGTCTGGACATCGGCACGCCTGACCGCCTGAGCGCAGAACTGGTGAAAAAGCAGTTCATCCTCAAGGGCAACGAAATTTATCAGATGCTCATTACCAAACTGACCGAAGAGACAGGCTGAATCCCTTCTTCAAGCAAAAAATCGCCGCTGTTCCGCAAAAACGGAGCACGGCGATTTTTTCATGTCTTGCTTATTTCCAAAGCTCGGCGGCGACCAGTTCCAGCACACTTCCAGCGATACAGCGCGCTTTATCCGAGATGAGGAAGCAGTTTTCCAGCTCACTTCGGCGGGGGTCCACATCCGCCACCTTGAAGCCGCGCGTCACCGGGTAGCCATCCCGCAGCAAGCCGCGCAGGATGCCGTCGATCTGGGTCGTGACCGGAATTTCGCTTCCATCCGGCGTCTCAATGACCGCGATCGTTTCCCCCGCCGTCACAAGATCCGCGATGGCATGACGATTCCGGAAAATCCCCGCTTCCGGCGCATGGATGACCCGTTCGGCCCCATAGCCGCCGATGATGCCCGGAACGCCCGAATTGGGCGCAGCGGCTCCTTCCCGGATGATGCAGCCCAATTTATGGCCGCGCTTCGTCTCGACCACAACATCCACATCCTGTCCCGCCACAAAGCCGGGGCCAAGCGCGATGGTCAGCGGAGCCATTTCCCGCGTGGTCCCAAGGTTTTTCTTAGCAATGATGGCATCGATGAGGACCGCCGGTCTCGCCTGTTTCAAGCAGGACCCTTTCGGGTCCACGAGCACCGGGACCGCGTTTTCCGCCCAGACAGCCTCTGCCGCTTCCAGCGACTCCACCCGCACGGCCCGCAAGTCCTCCACGGTCGTTTCACCTTCGTAGACGGCTTCGCACAGGGACACCTGCCGACGAATGGCCGCCGGGTGTTCGGCTTCCAGAACCAGCACCCGAAGCCCTGCGGACCAGAGCCGATGGATGGTCCCGGTCGCAAGGTCTCCGCCGCCGCGCACAACGATCAGATCATCACGCTTCATCGTTCATTCCTCCGGTTGGATGCACTGTAAAAAGACTTCCATCGAGCCGCCGCAGGCAGCAATGGCGGCGTCATCGTTTTTGCCATCGGTCGTGTAGGCCGCCAACTGATACGCGCCCTTTTCCCCTGCCAGCATCTCGGCGGCAAGCTGTTGGATGCGGTATTCCATGATGCCGCCGCCCACGCTGCCGATGGTCCGGCCTTCTGGAAGGACCAGCATTTTCGAGCCGATCTCACGCGGGGTCGAGCCGTGCCGCGCCACAATGGTGACCAGCACCGCGGGCGTTTCCATCTGAGCCAGTGCTTCCAGCAGCGCGGGCGAAAAGCCCTCGGTCTGCTGGCGCTTGCTCTTGACCTGCACGATCTCCGCCAAGATCGAAAGCGCGATCTCCTCCGCCGTTTTGGAACCGATGGCCAGCCCGATGGGCGCATGGAGCTGCTCCACCCGCACCGGGTCCAGCCCCGCTTCGGTCAGCTGACGCCGGACCAGCGCCGCGCGGCCCTTGCTTCCCATCATGCCCACATAGGCCACCGGTTTGCGCAGAATGGACGTCAGGCACTCAACATCAAAGCTGTGCGCGCGGGTCACGACCACAAAATAGCACTCTGCACCGCCCGAAATTCGAGAAAGTCCCTCTTCGAACGGCAGACAGAATACTTCATCAGCCCCGGCCGAACGCAGTTCTTCGGCGTACTCGGCGCGGTCCTCCAAGGCGCAGACCGGAATCCCCAGCAGCTTTGCCAGCCGAACGACCGACGCCCCCACATGTCCGCCGCCGCAGACGACCAGATGCGGCGCTGCACCGAACCGCTCCACAAAGACGCGGCTCTGACCCAGCATCTGCACCCCGCTGGCCGGGATATTTTTCAGCTCCGAAAGCTCTTGTGTCCAGAACTCTGCCGGATGTTCCGGCCAGACCGGCACACCATCGTGCAAAAGAAGCTGTTCGCCCTGCCGAGGGCCTTCGAGGACCGTCGCCAGCAGCTCGTCCCCCTCCGGACCTTGTAGAATTTTCAGAAATGCATTCCGTTCCATGCAGCGTCTCCTTTTTTACTGTTCCACCTGCGCGGCGGAATCATATGCCGCAAGGTCGATGCAGGTGCGCCACGTCTGCCAGTCCTCCGGCAGCATCCGCCACGCAAGGCCGCACCCCGCCGAAAGCTCTTTCGGAAGCGGGATGAGCCGCCCGGGGATGGCTTCGGCTTCACAGTGCTTTTCCCACGCCATCGCTTCCACCGTCGTCCGGAACGAAAGTACGATATAGGGTCGTTTTGCTCGCATTTCACTCCTCCAGCGCCAGTGTTCGAAGGGCCTGTGCGGCCAAAAGCACCTCTTCACGGGTGTTCTGATGCGAAAAGCTGAACCGCACCACGCCCTGCTCCACCGTGCCCAGCGCCTGATGCATCTGCGGCGCACAATGCGCCCCAGCCCGCACGCAGACGCCAAATTCTTCCCACAGCGCATCGGCCACCCGCGCCGAATCTTCGCCCTGAAGATTCAGCGACACGATGGGCGCACGGGGGCCGTCGAACGCGCCATACAGCGCCACGCCCGGGATGTCCCGGACGTTTTCGTAAAACAGCCGGGTCAATGTCTCCTCTTTTTCGCAGAGAGCTTCCACGCCCTGCTCCAAGATCCAGCGCACGCCCGCGCCCAGCCCCGCAAGGCCGGGAACGTTCAACGTTCCCGCTTCGAGGGCTGTCGGCATCTCGGCCGGATGCTCTTCCGAAAAGCTGTGCACGCCGCTTCCGCCCACGACGAGCGGGCGCACCCGCACCCCTGAACGGACATATAAACCACCAGTCCCCTGCGGGCCCAGCAGCCCCTTGTGGCCGGTAAAGCAGAGCACATCGATGCCCAATTCCTGCACATCGATGGGGCGCGCTCCTGCGGTCTGCGCCGCATCGACCACCAGCAAAAGGCCATGGCGCTTTGCAAACGCAGAGACAGCACGCAGGTCCGTCAGATTTCCGGTCACATTGGACGCACCCGTGAGCACAACGGCTTTCGTGTTGGGGCGAAGCAGTTGTTCAAACTGCTCATACAACAGCCGACCCTGCGGGTCCACGCCCACAAAGCTCAGTTCCACGCCCTGCTCCCGCAGACGATACAGCGGCCGCAGGACCGAATTGTGCTCGCAGACCGTTGTGATGACATGGTCTCCCGGGTCGAAAAGCCCGCAGAGTGCCGTATTCAGCGCTTGGGTGGCGTTGGCCGTAAACGCGATGCAGGACGGCCCCTCTGCGTGAAACAGCTCCGCCAGCGCGGCCCGTGTTTCATAGACCAGCCGCGCCGCATGCAGGGTCGGCTCGTACGCACCGCGCCCGGGGTTCCCCGCCGTTTGCAGCGCTTCCAGCATGGCTTGTCCCACAACGGGCGGCTTTTTCAGGGTCGTAGCGGCATTGTCAAGGTAGATCACGGCTTGACCACGTTCCCGGCGTTCAGCATTTTTTCCGCAATGACGTACATATTCGTCACGCTGCCGACTTGGACCTTCTCGGTCAGACCGTAGAAATTCAGGCAGGTCCCGCAGGTCATGATCTCCACACCCTCGGCTTCCAGCGCCTTGAGGTCCTCCAGCATCGGCGAGCCCTCACAGGTCAGCTGTGCGCCGCCGTTGTAGAACAGCATCGTCTTGGGCAGCTTGTCCTGCTGGGTCAGCGAGAACACGAACGCCTTGAGCAGAGTCTTGCCCAGTTCCTCTGCGCCGTCGCCCATCTTGTCCGACGCGATGACCACCACCGTATCGGTGCGGGCGTCCGGGGTGCAGACCGGTGCTTCTTCGGCTTCGGGGGCGGCATCGCCCACCGTGAACAGAACCCGATACTCCCGCTCTGCCAGCTTTTCGGCGCTGGACGCATAGCCCTTCTGCTGGGCCATCTTGGTCAGGTTCTGAACCGCGATCTCGTTATCGACCAGAACTTCCACTTCCCCCGCGCCGTTCAGCTCGGCAATGGCTTTTTTGGCCTTTACGACCGGAAGCGGACAGGCATCTCCGCGTGCATCAACTTTCAACATTTCACTTTTCTCCGTTATTTTTGATACGTTACTGTAATTTCAGGCTCCTGCTTGTCCTGAATCGTTCCCACGATCTTGGCGGGCAGTCCCGCCGCCTGAAGTTCCTGCTCCAGCGCCGGTGCATCCTGTGGGGCCACGGCCAGCAGCAAACCGCCGGACGTCTGGGGGTCGAACAAAATTTCTTCCATCGGGAAGGGCACGCCTTCGAACCGAACGAACGGCCCCGTATGGTTGCGGTTCCGCTGGCCCGCCGCCGTGTAAAGACAGGCATCGGCGGCTTCCCATGCTCCCGGCAGGACCGGGACCCGTTCGGCGGCGACGGTGCAGGAAAGCTTCCCGCCCATCATCTCGTGCAGATGCCCCAGAAAGCTAAAGCCGGTCACGTCGGTGGCCGCATGAACTTCATATTTGCGCGAAATCTCCGCCGCCGATTTGTTCAGCGTCGTCATCGAACGGACGGCGGCTTCCAGCTGCTCGGGGGCCGCTTCGCCCACCCGGTTGGCCGTACAGATGAGTCCCACGCCCAGTGCCTTGGTCAGGATGAGCTTGTCCCCGGGGCGGCCGGTGTCGTTGGCGGTCAGATGGTGCGGGTCCACCAGACCCGTCACCGAAAGGCCGTACTTGACCCCGGTATCGGCGATAGAGTGTCCGCCCGCGAGGATGCCGCCCGCCTCGGCCACCTTTTCTGCGCCGCCGCGCAGAATTTCACCCAGAACGTTCAGATCCATACTCTCTGGGAAGCAGACCAGATTCAGCGCGGTTTTCACCTCACCGCCCATCGCGTAAACATCGCTCAGGGCGTTGGCCGCCGCGATCTGCCCAAAGGTATAGGGGTCGTCCACCATCGGCGGAAAGAAATCCACAGTCTGGACCAGCGCCACATCTTCGGTGATTTTGTAAACGGCGGCGTCGTCCCGGCTGTCGTAGCCGACCAAAAGATTCGGGTCCTGCTCGCCGCGGGGCAGTTTTTCCAGAATATGGCTCAGCACCCCGGCTCCCAGCTTTGCGGTGCATCCGCCGCCGGTGCAAAACACGATCTTTTCTTCTGCCATCAGGCTCGTTCTCCTTTTTCAAATGTCGTCAGAACGCTTTTTGCTCCGTACTGCTCCCGCAAGAGCGCTTGGACTGTTTCGCCCAGCGCTCTGCGTTCCGGGTCGTCAGCCTGATTGAGCACAACACAAAAATCCCGCGTTCCAACATCTTTTCTCCCGCCCGCCGGATCGGCCAGCATTCTGGCAAGAAGTTCCGGCGTTAGAAGGGTGTCCGGCCCTGCCGACAACAACGCACAGGCCTGTTCCAGCCGGAAACAGACCTCGCGAAGCGGACGCCCCAGCGCCGAAAGCCCTGCCACGGCCATCACAAGATCACTTTCCGGCAGAAGCACCGGTTCGTGCGCCGTCGGGACCTTGCAGGGCAGACGCTTTGCCCCGTCTGCTTCCAGAAACACCGCATCCGCCCGCTGCGTCCATTCCCGCAGCGAATCCAGCGGCGGGGCGGTCAGCTTTCCGTTTTCGGCGGGCGTACCCACAACGGCATAGCTTCCCGCCGCCCAGAGCGCTTCCACTTCCTCGGTATTCCTCGCATAGCGGCTTTCTGGGCGCTGGATGTGCGTCGTGGTCGAGGTCAGCACCCGCCAGCCCTTTCGGGCACAGTGGGCCGACATCGCATAGAGCAGGGTCGTTTTTCCGCCGCCGCCCACCAGCGAGACGACATGTCCCTTTTCCGCCAGAAACGGAAACCGCACCTCGTCCAGCATTCAGCGCAATTCCTCTACGGCCATCGCAATTTTTTCCGGCGTGATAGGCAGTTCATAGAACCGCGTTCCGATGGCGTTGTAGACCGCATCCGCGATGGCGGGAAGCGGCGTATTGATGACGACCTCGCCGATGGATTTTGCGCCGAACGGGCCGTTGGGTTCATAGCTGTTCTCAAACTCGACCCGGATCTTCCCGATGTCCACGCGGGTCGGGATCTTATACTGCATGAAGGAATTTTCCATCGGGTAGCCCTTGGCGTCGTAGGTGACATTTTCGGTCAGTGCCATGCCGATGCCCTGCAGCAGACCGCCCTCGGCCTGAACGCGAGTCAGGTTCGGGTTGATGGGCGTGCCGCAGTCCACACAGGCGGCGTAATCCACCACTTTGACCTCGCCCGTTTCCTTGTCCAGCTCGATCTCGGCCGCGCCGACCATATACGGCGGCGGCGACAGCGGCGAAGTGTGCGTCTCGGTGACTTCCAGCGGGACCATGTGGCCGAACTGCGACGCAAACGCGACCTCGCTCAGCGAAACTTTTTTCTCCGGGTCTGCGTCCACAAAAACGTTCTTGCCGTCAAAGGCAACATCGGATTCCTCACAGTGCAGAAGCTCTGCGCCCAGTTTGCAGATTTGACTGCGCAGCTTCATCGCGCATTTTTCGACGGCCTTGCCGGTCACATAGGTCGTGCTGGATGCATAGGAGCCGGAATCATACGGTGAAACGTCGGTATCTGCACCGAACACCGTGATGTTGTCCAGCTCACAGTCCAGCACCTCGGCGGCGATCTGCGCCAGCGTAGTGTCACAGCCCGTGCCCATATCTGCTGCACCGATGATGAGCGAATAGAACCCATCATCGTTGACTTTCAGGGTCGCACTGCCCACGTCCATGCCCGAAATACCGGAGCCCTGCATCGCCATGCCCATACCGACGGCGCGGACTTTGCCGTTGCCGAGGTCGCGGACCGGATACTTGTTGTCCCAGTCGATCATGTCATGGACCTTTTTCAGGCAGCGGTCCAGCGCACAGCTGGTGTTCACCGCACCATAGTAAGCGGGCATGACGTCGCCTTCCTTGACGATGTTCATTTCCCGAATTTTGAACGGGTCCATGTGCAGTTTAGCGGCCAGCTCGTTGACAGCGGATTCTACCGCGAACAGGCCCTGCGTTGCGCCATAGCCGCGGTACGCACCCGCCGACATGTGGTTCGTGTACACCACGTCGCTGACGAAGCGGAAGGCTTCGGCCTTGCCGTACAGCGGGATGGACTTGTGACCCGACAGACCCACGGTCGTGGGTCCGTGCTCGCCGTATGCGCCCGTATTCGAGAGGGTGTACAGGTCGATGCCCCGCACGATGCCCTCTTTGGTCGCGCCCAGACGGACATGCATCTCCATCTCGTGGCGGGGCGAGGACGCCGTCTGGCTCTCCTCTCGGGTGAAGATGATCTTGCACGGCTTCTTCGTTTTCCACGTCACGAAGGCCGGGTAAATGGCCGAAACTGCCGTCTGCTTTGCGCCAAAGCCTCCGCCGATGCGGGGCTTGATGACGCGGATCATCGATTTCGGGATGTGCAGAGCATTCGCCACGTTGCGGCGGGTATGGAACACGATCTGGGTCGAGCTGAGGATGTTCAGCCGCCCGTACAGGTCCATATAACAGCAGGTGCGGAACGTTTCCATCATCGCCTGTTGGCACGCCTTGGTGTGGTAAACGTGGTCGATGACCACATCACAGTCGGCCAGCACGGCGTCGATGTCGCCCGAACCGCACTCGTCATGGGCGCAGAGGTTGCGCTGGTTGTCCGCACCCACCGGGCACAGGCTCTCCCAGTTGTCCTCCGGATGGACGAGGATGGGGTTGTCCTTTGCGGTGTGGAAATCCAGCACCGGCTCCAGCACCTCATACTCCACCTTGATGAGCTTCATGGCCTTGTCCACGCACTTGTCGTCCGCGCCGACCACGATGGCCACCACGTCGCCCACAAAGCGAACGTGCCGGTCGATGACCAAGCGGTCATAGGGGCTGGCTTCGGGATAAGTCTGGCCGGCTTGGGTGTAGCGGCGGGCGTTCTGGTCCACATCCTCCCAAGTGAAGATGGCTTCAATGCCCGGAACTTTTTTGGCGACCGTCGTGTTGATGGTCTTTACGATGGCGTTCGGATGGGGCGAACGCAGCAGCTTGACGATGAGACAGTCGGCAGGAGCAAGGTCATCCATGTACACCGGCTTGCCCGTGACCAGCTGCATCGCGTCCTTTTTGCGGAACGCATGATTCACACTTTTCATTGGGCTGCCTCCTGTTTCGATTTTTTCCATGCGAGAAATGCCTGAATGCCCCGCAGCTGGCCCTCATAGCCAGAGCAGCGGCAGAGGTTGCCCGCAAGATATTCTTTGATCTCGTCGCCCGTGGGGAACTCCTTCTCCCGGAAGAGCGCCAGCGCGTTCATGATGAAGCCCGGGTTGCAGAAGCCGCACTGTTCTGCGCCCTGATCCGCGATAAAGCCGCCAAACTCTGCGGCTTCGTCCTGCAAGCCTTCCAGCGTCGTGACTTTATGGCCGTCGGCGCGGGCGGCCAGCACCGAGCAGGAAAGCACCGGCTTTTCGTCCAGAAAGACCGTGCACAGGCCGCAGTTTGAAGTTTCGCAGCCGCGCTTGACGCTGTAGCAGCCGTGACTGCGCACAAAATCGATGAGCAGAAGATCCGGGGCGATCTCTTCCGAGATCCGGGTCCCGTTCAAAGTGATCGTAATTTGCATCGTTATTTCCTTTCCGTTACCCTTCCAGCTTGCGGACGGCGCGCTTGACCAGAACGCCCGCCAGATGGTTGCGGTATTCTGCGCTGCCGCGCAGATTGCTTTCGGTCTTGATCTGCGCCCGCACCTCGGCGGCAAAGCGGGCCGCGGTCAGTTCCGGCGTCTCGGCCGTGTTGGGCGTGAGGGCAAACAGCACCGCTTTTCCCGGGCGTGCGCCAATGGCCACCCGGTAGCCCTCTGCTGTTTTTGCGGCGGCGCAGGTCAGCACCGGGAAATCCGTCTGGCTGTTGCGCACCGACTGATAGCAGAATTTCGCGGCTTCCTTGGGCACGATGACCCGCACCAGAATGTCGCGGTCATAGGGGCGGGCCGCATACTCTGCCAGCGGAACAATGCCGCCTTTGTACAGCTCGACCGACGCATTCAGCGCAAGGAACATGGTCAGCACATCGGAAAAGCCGAACCGGCTGTAGATGCTTCCGCCAACCGTGGCCAGATTTCGCAGCTGCACGCCCACGATGTGCCGCACCGACTCCCGCATTGCACCGTCGGTGTAGGCGTTCAGTCCTTCGTGAAGCTCCAGTTGCCGCAGGGTTACCATGGCCCCGATGGAAAAGCTCTCATCCGTCTCCTCGATGGCATCCAGCCCCAAACCCGACAGATCGATGGCCGTGCCGACGTTGATCTTCTCCATCTTGAGCCAGATCATGCCGCCGATGACCCGATTGTTCTTTTTTTGGTTGAGTTGCCAAGCTTCTTCCAGACTTTCCGCTCGTTTGTATTCCCGGATCGTCATCATACGCAGTACCTCTCTTTTTTGCTGATTGCTTTTATTTTAGCACATTTTTCGCTATAATACCACTAGAAGAGCCTCTTAGAAAAGAGGGATGATTTTGTGCGAGGTGTTCAAATATGGATCGACCCCTTCTCCCGGTCGGCTGCGTCATCATGGCGTCCGGCCTTGCCCGCCGGTTCGGCTCCAACAAGCTGCTGGCCGATTTCGGCGGGCGTCCCCTGCTCTGCCGCGCGCTGGACGCCACCGACACCCCGCTTTTGGCGGCCCGCATCGTGGTGACACGCTCAGCCGAGGTGCAGCAGCTGTGTCAGGCGCAAGGCGTGCCCTGCCTTCTGCACGCTCTGCCCGGGCGGAACGACACCGTCCGGCTGGGACTGAGCGCCCTGCTGGCCGAAGTGCCGGACCTTTCCGGCTGCATCTTTCTGCCCGGAGATCAGCCGCTTTTCCGCCGTGAGACGCTGGAACGGATGATCCGACCGCAAAAAGAAACAGAGCGGGAGATCGTTCGGCTGGCTTACCGGACCGAAAATGATCCGGAGCCGACCGTCGGAAGTCCCGTTCTGTTTGGAAGCAGTTTCTTCTCCGAGCTGCTCACCCTGCCCGAAGGCAAAGGCGGCAGCGTATTGCTCCGGAGCCATCCGGAACAGGTGCGCTGTGTTTTCACGTCGAACCGTGCAGAACTTCTGGACGCAGACACGCCCGAAGCCTTGCAGGAGCTTCTACAGCTACTTTGAGATTTTCAGCCCTTCTAAACGGAGGGCTTTTCTTATGCGTTCTGGTCGTCCTTCGGCAGCAGAACGTTCAGCACGATGGCCACGAATGCAGCCGGAACGATGCCGGACTCGCCGCAGATCAGCTGGAACAGCTGCGGAGTGTTGGCCAGAATGCTGGCGTTTGCGCCCATGCCGTAGCCCACGCCCAGCGCGACCGAAACGATGGTCAGGGTGCGCGGAGTCATCTTCTCCTTGGTGATGAGCTGGATGCCCGACACCACGATGGAAGAGAACATCATGACGGCAGCGCCGCCCAGAACGGCCTGCGGCATGATGGACACCAGTGCGCCCAGCTTGGGGATCAGGCCGCAGAGGATCAGGAAGATGGCGCCGGTCGCCAGAGCACCGCGGTTGACCACCTTGGTCATCGCCACCAGACCCACGTTCTGGCTGAAGGAAGTGTTGGGCAGGACGCCGAAGCAAGCGGCAAAAGAAGAGCCAAGGCCGTCGCAGATGACGCCGCCGGACAGCTCCTTATCGGTCGCCTCGCGGCCCATGCCGCCCTCCATAACGCCGGAGATATCACCCACCGTCTCCACGGCGGTGACGATGAACATGATCAGCACCGGCAGGATCGCACGCATATCAAAGACAATCTTGACCGGGACCAGCTTCGGGATAGCGAACCAGCTGGCCTGTGCGACCTTATCCCAGTTCAGGACCCATGCCTTGGTGAACTCCACACCGTCGGCGGTGACGCCGGTGGTGGGCAGAACGAAGCCCATGATAAAGGCCGCAATGTAACCGGCCACAATGCCGATGAGGATGGAGGAAGAGCTGAGGAAGCCCGTGGTCCAGTGCTTGAAGAACAGGATGACCACCAGCACGAACACGGCCAGCAGAAGGTTCTCCATCGAGCCGAAATCCTTGGCCGCATTGCCGCCGCCGAAGGAGTTGACACCGACCGAGATCAGCGACAGACCGATGGACAGCACCACCGTTCCAGTGACCACCGACGGGAAGAACTTGCGCAGCGGCTTGAGAAAGAAGCCCAGCACCGTTTCAAACAGACCGCCCAGAATGGACGCGCCCATGATCGCGCCATAGGCCAGCACGCCGCCGCCCATCGAAGCGGCCACGCTGTTGAACACGCCGAGGAAGCCGGAGCTGGTTCCCATGATGATGGGCACTTGGCCGCCGACCGGGCCGATGGAAAACAGCTGCACCAGCGTGACGACACCGGCCACGAACATGGCGTTCTGCAGCAAACTGACCTGCAGGTCCGCGAACTCACCGCCCGCCAGACCACAAGCGCTCGTAATGATAAGAAGCGGCGTCAGGTTGCCCACGAACATGGCAAACACATGCTGCAAGCCCAGCGGGATAGCCTGACGAAGCGGCATTTTCGCATCAAACTGATACGCTGCCTTTTCCAACTCGATATTTTTGATCATAACCTTCTCCTTTGACGAATCGGTTTTAACAGACAAAAAGTATTATAACAAAGTCTGTGTCGAATTGGGAGAGGGTTCCGCCTGTTTTTGTTCACATTTCATTCATAAGTCATACTTTGCAAGTAAAAATGTCCGCACACGAACGACAAGTGCGGACATTTTTCGGTTCATGCCCCCGGGACCAGAAGCCGCCGGGCATTTTCGATCGTGGTCGTTCCTTCGGCCAGCTCGTTCGCCGCCAGCATCTGCCCCGGTGAAACATAATAGTGCTTGGCGATGGCAAAGAGTTCTTCCCCGGCCTGTGCATAGTAAATGCGCAGGGACACGTCCGGGTCTGCAGGTTTCAGCGCTTCGCCCAGCTCGATGCCGCCCACACAGACCGTTTCGCTGCGGCTGAGGACAGCCCCTTCGACCCGGACGGTGACCGAAACTTCCAGCGCTCCTCCCGCACAGCTGCATTGCAGGTCTTCGGTGCTGAACCAGCACTCCGGATAGAGTTCTGCATCGGAAGGCGCTTCGGCCTTCAGCGGCAGCGAAAGCTCCAGTGTCTTTTCGTAGCTTTCCAGCTCCGAAAGGCTGTTCTCTCCAAAAGCGGTGACCACTACCCGGGCCGAGAGCGCCCAGCCGCTCTCCTGCTCCACCAGCTGGGCCGGACCGATGGACGCAAAGCACGCCAGAATTTTCGCCCCGGCATCCGGCAGCGGCCCGGAACCGGTCAGCGTCGTTGTCTCATTCAGAGCGCAGAGCAAGGTCTCAGTTTGGACCTTCTGCGCGGTCAGTTCTGTCTCGAAACGGGTCGAAAAGGCATCTGCCACGCATTGCAGCTGATAGGGCCGCCATGCCCGCAGACGAAGCATCAGCGTCGCGCTCAAGGTGCTGGGTGCGTCGCCCTCGCCCTGCGCAACGGTAAAGCCTACCGGCTCGGCCACGCAAAGGCAGCGGCAGTCCTCACTCAGGCCGTCCACATCGAGCACCTGATTGAACGGCAGTTCCAGCCGCAGACTTTGCAGGGCATGGTCCCCTTCTGCCCGCCACGCACACAAAATGGTCAAATCCCCTTTGGCGACAGCTTTTCCGTTCAGGATCTTCAGGTCGCGGACAGTTGCCGTCCCTGCGATATCCAGAATCGCTTCCGGTGGGGATGGGAACGACAGCTCCCCTTCCACGGTCACCAGCTTTTCCAGAACCGCGGCGCGGCGGACCCCATTCAGCGTCGTCAGCTTCTGCTCCACTCCGCCGTCCGACAGCGCCGTGATGACCTCCGTTTTCAGCTGTGTATGGACCGCCGCTACCAGCCCGACGGCTCCCCGCACTTCAATGCGGCGGGAGTTGACCGAACGGCAGTTCAAGTATTCCGTCTGGCTCTCTACCTGCGCGGTCCACGCCGTAAAGGAAAATTCTGGCAGTTCCAGTGCCTTATTAAATGGAAGCTTCTGCTCGGTCTGGCAAAGTCCTGTATCCTCTTCGCCCTGATAATAAACAGTGCAGCGGAGATATCCCTCCAATGTCAGCTTTCCGGGCTGCAGCTGCTTTTGCAGCACCACCGGCTTTGCAAAGCATTTGACCAGCTTGAACACCGGCGGCAGATAATCCGAGATCAGGATCTCCGTTTCCAGCGGGAGTTCTGCCTTGACGGTGCAGTTTGCTCCCGCCATCGGCAGGGCATCCCGAAAGATCTTCAATTCCATCCTGTGCGCTCCTTTCCTGTCCGTATGGCATAGCACATACCAGAATTTATGCGCCCGGATGGGGTTCTATGCAAAAAGGTCCGCCGCACAGCGTTTCCACTATGCGGCGGACCTTCCACAAATCAGGCTATGAAATTTTCAGAGCAGTTTCAAAGCTTACTGAGCAGCCTTTGCGGCCTCGATCTGCTTGATCAGCTCAGGAACGACCTTAAACAGATCGCCGACGATGCCGTAATCTGCCACGCCGAAGATGGGAGCAGACTCGTTCTTGTTGACGGCGATGATGCACTCGGAATCCTGCATACCAGCGGTGTGCTGGATCGCACCAGAGATACCCAGAGCAACATAGATCTTGGGATGGACGGTCTTACCGGTCTGGCCGACCTGATGATCAGCGGTCATCCAGCCAGCATCGGTCACGGCACGGGATGCGCCCACAACGCCGCCGCCCAGAGCAGCTGCCAGCTGTTCTGCCAGCTCGATGCCCTTGTTGACGTCCTTGCTGATGCCGCGGCCCACAGAGACGATGACATCTGCGCCGATCAGATCGACCAGCTTCTCAGCAGCCTTCTCGACGCTCAGGACCTCGGTCTTGATGTCGTCAGCGGTCAGCTCGAAGGCGGGCTTCACGATCTGGCAAGCCTCAGCCTTTGCAGCATCGAAGGGAGCCTTCTTCATAACGCCGGGACGGACGGTGGACATCTGCGGACGGAAACGGGGGCAGATGATGGTAGCCATCAGATGGCCGCCGAATGCGGGACGGGTCATCTTCAGGTTGCGGTCCTCATAATCGAACTTCTGCTTGGAGAGGTCGATGGTAGAGCTTTCCTTCAGGAACTCGACATACTTTGCGGTGTCGATGTCCAGATGGGTCGCATCAGCGGTCAGACCGGTGTGCAGACGAGCTGCGCAACGGGGGCCGAGGTCACGGCCGATGTTGGTCGCGCCGATCAGCAGGACCTCAGGCTTGTACTCGTTGACCATGTCGCAGACGACCTTTGCGTATGCGTCGGTGGTGTAATCCTTCAGCAGGGGGCTGTCGCAGACCATGACCTTATCAGCGCCATAGCCGCCCAGCTCTTTTGCGATGCCTTCCACGTTGTCGCCCAGCAGCAGACCGGTGACTTCGCAGCCCAGCTCATCAGCCAGCTTGCGAGCCTCGCTGACCAGCTCGAAATCGGTGGACATCAGTGCGCCCTGGCGCTGCTCGCAAAAGACCCAGACGCCCTTGTATTCGTTAAAATCAGCCATTGTAATCCTATGCTCCTTTCATCAGA
>URVW01000034.1 GCA_900551435.1 uncultured Faecalibacterium sp. | reverse complement strand
CGCTGCTTCATGCCGCCGGAGAACTGATGGGGATATTCGACTTTGCGCTTGGCGGGGATGCCCACCAGCTCCATCATCTCGTCCACGCGGGCTTCCAGCTGCGCGGTGCTCTGCTCGGGATGATGAATCTTCAGAACCTCCATAATTTGCGCACCCACGGTCATGACCGGGTTCAGCGCGGACATCGGGTCTTGGAAGATCATCGACACCACGCTGCCGCGCATGGCACGGATCTTTTCCTCGGAGGTGTTCAGCATATCCACACCGTCCAGCTTGATGGAGCCATCGGTCACGAAGCCGATGCCCTCCGGCAGAAGCTGGATGATGCTCAGGGCGGTGGTAGTCTTGCCGGCGCCGGTCTCGCCCACCAGACCCAGCGTCTCGCCGTAGTTCAGGTCAAGGTCCAGACCGTTGACGGCATAGACGGTAGAAATTTCGGTATCGTATTCAACGCTCAGGTTTTTGACTTCCAGCAGCTTGTCACTCATTTCAGGCCACCTCTTTCACATTCTTGGTGCGCTTTGCGCACTTGGTCTTTTTGCCGCTGCCCAGCGTACCGCGCAGCTTCGGGTCGAGGGCGTCGCGCAGAGCGTCGCCGCACATGTTGAAGCAGAGCACCACGATGATGATGGCGATGCCGGGAGCGATGGCGATGATGGGCTGGGTGGACAGGTACTTATAGCCGCCGCTGACCATTGCGCCCCAGCTCGGGGTCGGGGGCGTGATTCCCATGCCAAGGAAGCTCAGGTTGGCTTCGGCGAGGATGGCGCCGCCAAGGCTGGCGGTCATGCTGACGATGTTGACGGACAGGCAGTTCGGGAACACATGCACGAGGGTGTTGCGAATTTTCGAAGCACCGCACAGCGTACCGGCGGTGACGTAATCGGCGTTACGGACGCTCAGCACCTGACCGCGGGTCACGCGGGCATAGCCGGGGACCATCGAGATGCCGATGGCAAGGCAGACATTGCCGAGGCCCTGTCCAAGGATCGCGCCGAGGAACATGGCCAGGATCAGCATAGGAACGGCCATCATGGCGTCCATGACACGCATGATGAAGGCATCCATCACGCCGCCGGCCATACCGGCGATGAGGCCCAGCGCCATGCCGATGACGCTGGAGATGACCACGGCCACGATGCCGACGGTGAAGGAGATGCGCGCACCGTAGATGATGCGGCTCAGGACGTCACGGCCGTTGGAGTCCGTGCCCAGCCAGTGTTCGGCGGAGCAGCCCTTCAGCACGTTGTAAAGGTCGTCCTTGTTGGGGTCATACGGGGCGATGACCGGAGCGAAAATGGCGATGAGCACCATGACGAGAAGCAGAATGGCGCAGACCACGATGATCTTGCGGCTGAACATGACCCGGAACACGCGGGAGGATGTGATCCGGCTCAGCAGACCCTTCTTTTTTGTCTTGTTTTCCACAGTTCATTCCTCCTTTTAGCGGGTACGGGGATCGATGATGCCGTACAGGATATCGACCACGAGGTTGCAGATGGCGACGAAGATGGAGATGATGAGCACGCCGTTGGCCACCAGCATGAAGTCACGGTTGCTGATGCCGTTCATCATCACGCTGCCGAGGCCGGGGATGACGAACAGGCTCTCGATCAGGACGGTGGAACCGACCATGCTGCCCAGACGCATGCCCATGGTGGTGACGATGGGGATCATGGAGTTGCGCAGCTGATGCTTGAAGGTGACGTCCTTCTTGGAAACGCCCTTGGCGCGGGCAGTGGTGACGTAATCCTGACGCATGACCTCAAGCATGGAAGAGCGGGTCAGGCGGACGAAACCGGCGTTGACGCCAAGGCTCATGACGATAATGGGCATGATCATGTGGCTCAGCCAACCGCCGAAGTCACGGGTGATGGGCACATAGCCGGAGCTGGGCAGCACGCGGAGCTTCAGGGCAAAGACCAGCATGCCCATCATGCCCAGCCAGAACATGGGCATCGAAACACCGATGTTGGCGAAGAAGGAGATGACGCTGTCCACGGCCTTGCCGCGGTTTTTGGCGGCGACGATGCCGAACAGGATGCCGGTGATCGTGCCGATGATGAAGGCCGGGACCACCATGGTCAGGGTCGTGCCCAGACGGGGCAGGATGATGTCGGCGATCTCCGACTGATAGCTGATGGACTGGCCCATCGTACCGCGGAACAGGCCGCCGATCCAGCTGAGATACTGGACGATGACCGGGCGGTCATAGCCGTAGAGGTGGCGGTAATAGGTGATCTGTTCCTCAGTGGCGGTCGCGCCCAGATAGTTTGCAACGGGGTCGCCGGGGACCAGCTGGATCAGTGCAAAGACAAACAGTGTGACCAGCAGGATGGTGATGCAGGACTGCACCATGCGCTTGCCGATCATTTTCGCAAGGTTGTTCGATTTCATAGGTTCTCTCCATTTCCTGCGGAATCCTCCCCTTCTAAAACAAATCCTGACGCAGTTTCCCGCGTCAGGACCTGCCGAAATAAGGAGAAATGTATTCCGGTCGTGATACTCTTAGTTGTGCCGCGTTACTTGTTCAGCCAGCAAGCGGACAGATTCCAACATGCGGTGAAGGCTTCGGTGGCGTGGTCATCGATGACGTAATCGTACTTGTACATCGAGAACTTGTTGACGTACAGCACGCGGCCAAACAGGCAGGAGCCGTCCTCAGCGTCGTAGATCGCAGCCTGCAGTTCCTTTTCGAGCTTGCGCTTCTCGTCGGGATCCATGCAGCGGCGGATCTCTTCCAGCAGTTCCATTTCCTTGTCGGGGTGCTGGATGCCCTTGGCGTAATATGCGCCGTTCTTGTCCAGATGACGGCCCATGTACAGGCCCAGATCGGGAGAAATGGTGGCGTAGTGGCACATCAGACCTTCCCAAGTGCCTTCCATCATGTACTGGCTCTGGGTCGCAGGATCGACCTGCTGGATGTTGCAGTGGATGCCGACCTCGTCCAGCATGTTGGCGATAGCAGTCAGCATATCAGCGACACCGCTGTTTGTAACGATGTTGGTGGTGAAGCCATCGGCATAGCCAGCTTCTGCCAGCAGAGCCTTTGCCTTTTCGGGGTCATAGGTGAAGTGGTTGATATCGTCGTTGTAGGTCGCGGAACCGGGAACTGCCCACTGGTCGGTCAGCTGAGCCATGCCCATCAGGAAAGCGGCGTTGATGGCGTCCACATCGATGGCGTAGCACATGGCGCGGCGGACGCGGGCATCGGCCCACGGGCTGTCGAGGGCACTGTTGGGGATCAGGCCCAAGCTCTCGACGCCCATGCCGTTCTGGTTGTCTTCCTTGACGTAGATGCCGGCGCTGTCCAGCTGCTGCAGGATGGTCGGGTTACCAAGGCCGACCCAGTACATATCATACTCGTTGGCCTGGAAGGCGGTGTTTGCGGTGCTGGACTCGGTAACGAGGGTGACCTCGACGGAATCCAGATACGGCAGACCTTCCTGCCAGTAATTCTCGTTCTTGGTATAGATGGCGTAAGCGTTGTTCTCAAACTCGCTCAGCTGGAAGGGGCCGGTGCCGCAGGTAGCGGCATCCAAGCTGCTGGGGTCGTCGATGGCCTTGGGGCTCATGTAGTAGACAAAGAAGCCAACGGACTCCAGCGTGGAGGAGTTCGGCTCAGCCATCATCATCTTGATGTGGTTGTCATCGATGATCTCGCAGGAAGCGATGTTGGCGACCTCGGTGCGGTTGTTAGCCTGATACTCTTCGATGTTGCGCTTGACGGCCTCAGCATTGAACGGCTCGCCATCGGCGAAGTTGACGCCCTCGCGCAGGGTCCAAGTGATGCTCAGCTCGTCCGTATCCACGGACCAATCGGTTGCCAGATTGGGGATCAGGTTGCCCTCGGCGTCGTAGCTGACCAAGCTCTCATAGGACAGGGTCAGGTAGTAGATGGCGGCGTTGCCGGAAGCGCGGGGCGTGTAGCCCGGGGTGGCAATGGGGCTGGAATAGCACAGACGGAGCGTGCCGCCGGCCTTGGGTTCACCGGTCGCGGCTGCGGCTGCGGTGGAACCAGCAGTCGAACCTGCCGTGCTGGCTGCGGTGGAGCTGGAAGAGCCGCCGCATGCGGCCAGCGTCAGAGCCGTTGCGGAAATGCCCATAGCCTTGAGGAAGTTCCGACGAGAGATGCATTTCATAGTGAATTCTCCTTCTTATTCTTGCGTTCCTGTGTTTCGCACGGTCCGTTGTCCGCCGTGCTTTTGTTGTACTTAGTTTAGCGCATCGGGGGCTTTGCCAGCTACCAAAAATGCGAACTGGATTTTTCATTTTCCGCTCTTTTTTCAAAAATTCGAAACAGTTCTTTCAAGTTTCCGACCTCGATTTTCAAAATTCAGACGTCCGCCTTGTTTTTTCATCCTGATATTCTCTGATGTATCCTAGGCACGTCCATAAAACAGAAACAGGGCCGGTCTCCCAGCCCTGCTTTTTTATCCGCGCGATGCCGCCAGCCAGTCGTTCAGCGCTCGCTGTTTGCTCTGCATGATCTCCTGCACCCCGGCCTGTTCCAGCTTTTCCAAAAATTCCGGCAGAGCCGTCTCCGGGTCCAGATACCCGCACATCAGCCCGTTGTGATAGCTGTTTTTCAGGGTGCGGCAGGCATCCACCTTGACAACGACCTCGCTGCCGCTGCTGTTGAAGTTGAACCCATAGGCCGGAGAGACGCACTCCGGCTGCTCGTCCGTTTCCGGCTGCAGTCCGCTCGAATTGAGATACAAATTTTGCCACGGATGGAGTTGTTCTTCCTTCCCGTCTCCATTCACAAAAAGATCATAGCAGGAAGCATCCGTATACAGCAGTTCCAAAAAGTCCAGCGCTTCCCTGCGGTGGTCGTTGGCCACCGGCAGACACCAGCTCTCCGCCGGGATGGAGCCATTCTGAATGGTCGGTCCCAGCGGGATGGCGGTCAGTTCGGCCCCATAGGCCCGGGTGTAGCAGTCCTGTGAATCCCGGTTGATCTGCGCAAAAAAGCCGAAGCTGTTGCCCAGCCGCATCAGGTCGGTGGCGGGTTCATCCCGCAGACTGGCGTTGCGCAGGATCAGTCCCTCCTGATACCACTGACGCATGGTAGTGCAGAGGGTGCGGTAATTTTCGGTGGCATACCAGTTGACGACCTTCGTGCCGGAACTCCCGGTCAGGACGCCGAAGGTATCCCCCAGCGGGTCCAGTTCCAAAAAGGGGAACAACTGGCCGCTGTCCGGCAGAACGCCTGTTGCATTGGGCCGCCGCTGTTTCACCCGAGCCAGCAGATCATGCAGCTGGTCCAAATTGGTGATCTCTTCCGGCGTCACGCCCAGTTCGCGCATCCAGTCTGCCCGGGCCAAAAAGCCGATCTGATACATCGGCACAGCCCGTGCCGGAACGGCATAAATGCGGTTAAAGTAGGTCCGGCTCCCCCATTGTTGGGCCGAAAACAGCGCTTTCAGCCCGGGATGCTCTTCCAGCAGGGCCGTCAGCGGCAGGATGCAGTTCTGGTTCAGGTAGACGTCCAGCGGCTGGGCCGCCGTCAGGAAAAACAGGTCCGGCATGGTCTGGCAGACCATCCGATTCCACAGTTCCGACGAATAATTGGTCGATGCCACCTGCTCGACCTGCGTCCGGAAACCCAGCTTTTTCAGCGTAACGGCGCTGAGGGCTTCCGAGATGCGGGCACAGGCTTCGTCGTCCAATCGTCCCGGCAGCAGCACCGTGACGGTCGTTTCTTCGGTCTGCACCGATGGCGCTTCCGGTTCGGCGTCGGTCTGACAGCCGGAAAGCAGCGCTGCTCCGGCAGCGGCCCCGGTCAGTTGTAAAAATGCCCTTCGGCTGAAGATGGATCCACTCATAAGGCTGCGGTGCGCTCCTCCTGCGGGGTCTTGTGATAGACCTTTTTATAAGAAGTAGAAAAATGTCCGAAATTCGTATAGCCGACCTTGGCCGCGATCAGGCTGATGGGCAGATTCGTGGTGCACAGCAAGCTCTGCGCCTCCTGCATCTTCTGCTGGATGATATAATCCTTCAGGTTCATCCCCGTCTCCTTTTTGAACAGGCGGGCCATATAGTCCGCGTTCAGATGGACGGCCTCGGCCAGCTCTTCGCGGCGCAGTTCGTTTTCCAGATGCTCTGCGATGTAGGTCGTGATGACCTCCACGATGCTCTGATCGTTTTTCTCGCTGTCCCCGCTCCAGAACGTGGCCACATAATGGAGGAGCGCTTTCATGTCCGGCACGGTCTTCATGCCGTTGCGGTAAAGCTCCAGAGCTTCCGGCTCCTGAAACAAGGTGTGCTGACGGTCCTTTTCCGGCAGCGAAAAGATCATCTGCATAAAATCCTGATAAAAATAGCGCAGCGTCTGGCTGTTCAGCTGATTGTTCGCGGTCAGCTTGTCCAGCAGCTGACAGGCTTCCTGCTCCATGGCCGGGGCGCAGCCCTCCTGCAAAAGCTTCTTCCATGCCCCGATCTGCGGGATGTGAAAGGCTTCCGGGGCCTTTTCCACCGTCCGTGCCCGCAGCACTCCGCTCTTCAGAGCCACATTCTCGTCCCGGCGCTGCAAAAGCTGCTGATAAATTTCCGGCGTGCGCTCAAATTCCTGCGGGCCTTCCGGATAAAACGCGACGGTGCAATGGAGATACTGCTCACAGGCGCTCTGCAGATAATTCAGCTGCCGGGTGATGTAGTCCGCGTCCAGCGGCTCTCCCCTGCGGCTCTGCAAAACCAGCACCAAGCACTGTTCTGTGGGGATGGCCACGGTCACGCTGAGCACCTGCAGCGGCGTGAACACCTCGCTGCTCATGTTGCCCACCGCCGTGCCCAGCAGGTTCAGGTCCCACGCGGCTTCGCCCTTCTGCCATTGGAGCGGCTGCATCAGGGCGGCCCAGCAGCTTTGATCCCGCCGGGGCACAAGGCTCAGCTCTTCAAAGGCCGAAAGTCCGCTTCCCGGCGCATTTCCCAGCAGAAAGCCGCGCAGCATCGTTTCGACGATCTCTTTTTTCTGGTCATCGAACACCGCGCCCCGGCTCTGCAGCTCCAGCGCCGCCCGCTCGGACTTGACATCTTCCAGCGCGCGGCTCACCGTCTCTACCACCTGATCGTACGGGGCGGGCTGCATGATATAGTCAAAGCCGCCCAGCCGCAAAGCTTCCTGCGCATACTTGAACTCCGCATGGGCCGTCAGGAAAATGCAGCGGGTGGTCATCCCCCGCTGCCGCAGCCAGCCCAGCAGGTCCAGCCCGCTCTCCATCGGCATCTCGATGTCGCAGAGCATGACCTCCGCTTCCCGATGCAGCAGACTGGCCTTGGCGTCGATGGCGTTCAGCGCTGTATCCACTTCCGAAAAGCCCAGTGCACCCCAGTTGGTACAGTGCAAAAGTCCCTGCACCACGGTGCTCTGGTCATCCACGATCAACAGCTTCATTTTGCTTCTCCTTCTTTCTTCTCCTGCAAAGCGGGGTCTGCCGCATCCAGCGGCAGGAACAGCTCTACCCGCGCACCGCCGCCCCGGCGGTTATTGGTAAAGGCGATGGCCGCCTGCTCCCCATAGAGCAGCTGCAGCCGCCGCACCACATTGAACAATCCCACATGCTGACCGTTCTCCTCCTGCGGAGCGGCACGGTTCAGCTGTTTCAGGTCCTCGGCCGTGAAGCCGGTCCCGTTGTCGGCCACCGAGAGGTTCGCCATGCAGCCCTCTTCGGTCTTGAGCAGCTTGGCCAAAATGGCAATTTTCAGCGGTTTTCCGATCATCTTTCCATGTTTGACGCTGTTTTCCACCAGCGTCAGCAGCGAGACAGGTGGCAGGGGCAGGTCGCTGAGTTCCGGGTCGATCTCGCAAAGGACCTCCACCGGGTCCTTCTGCCCCACGCTGGAAAGATCCGCGTAGTTGCAGCACTGTTCGATCTCGGTGTGCAGCGGCGTCGTGGTGGCCGTAAAGGACAAAATATACCGCAGATACCGGCTCAGTAATAAGATCAGCTGCTGGGCGTCCTCGCGGCTGCCCGTCTGGACCATGGCATACACGCTTTTCAGGCAGTTCAGCACAAAGTGGGGCCTGATCTGCAGCTTCAGCGCTGTCATCTCGTTGCGGCGGGCTTCCAGCTCCTTTTCGTAACCGTCGATCTTCAGCTGGGTGATCTGGTCGATCATCCGGTTGAACGTTTCATTCACCTGTGTGAACTCCGCGTTGCGGTAATCGATGCTGGAACGCACCGACAGTTCGCCCCGTCCGATGCGGTCCATCGTGCCGACCAGCGCCGCCATGGGCGTGAAAATTTCGTGCTTCATATAGAACATCAAGAACGGGATGGCCAGCAGCACAAAGATGGACCCCACCACCAGCAGGATCTGATAGGGCGCAAAGTCCACACCGAAATGTTCATACGGCGTCAGGTACAGGACCGTCAGTTCCTTTAACTGCTTGCGCACTACAAGGCGGGTGTCGTTTCCGATCCGCGTCAGGCAGTAGCCCGCATCGTTCCACTCCATCTTGGCGGGCAGAAGGTTCGCGTCCCCCACCAGAACATTTCCGCTGTCGTTGACGACCACGACCTGACCATCCAGCCCGTACCCCGCCACAAGGTCCTCGAACACCAGCCGCAGGTCCACGGCGGCGGTCAAGCTGGCCTTCTGGTAGACGACGCTCCGCAGAAGATACAGCCGCTGACCGATGCTGCGGAGATACCACTCCTTCGTCACCATCGTGTTGATCCGGCCCATCTGGCCGAGGTAATCTTCAAGATTCAGCTTTTGTTTCAGCTGCTGGGTGGTGGTCCCGTACATCGTGCCGTACCGCCCTACATATAAGTTTCCCGAACCGCTGCGCAGGACCACGCCCATCAGAGCATCGTTCGCAGCCAGCACCGCCGGGAACCCCTGCGCGATGTCGTAGGCATCCAGATAGGCTTGGGTGCGGTCGGTCTGTTCGCTCAGACTGCGGAACGCGGCATCGTTCAGCGAAAGGTTCAGCAGATAGTTCTCGACCGAGTCCAGCTGATTTTCCAAGTTGGTCGTGAACATGTCCAGACTGCTGACCGCCGTTGCCGCCAAGCGGTTGCGGGTGTAGACGCCGGAAAAATAGAGCAGAAGGCTCAGCAGCAAGCCGATGGGGATGGCGACCCCGAGAAAGATCAGAACCAGCTGTTTGCGTAAGGATGGTCGTTTCATGCGTTACCTCACCGTCTGCCGCTTGCATCCGGCAGACAAACCCGTTATAATAAAAGCATCCCGTATAACGTCGTACTAGAAACAAAAGAGGGACACTCCATGCAGGAACAAAACATCGCACAAATGCTCGAAAATCCATTCATGCAGTATAATCATATCGAGATCGGCTCAGTGGAGCTGGACCGCGCTTCCATGACGCTGGACATCCGGAAGGACTCCACCAACATCTACGGCTTCGTCCACGGCGGGGCGCTGTTCACGATGGCGGACTGCTGTGCCGGCCTGACCGCGCGTTCCGACGGGCGGCAGTACGTCACCCAGAACGCTTCCGTCAGCTTCATCCATAACGTCAAGTCCGGGCGGCTGACGGCCCACGGAACCACCATCAGCCGCGGACGCCACGTCTGCGTGGTGTCGGTGGACATCACCAATGAAGCCGGAACGCTGCTGTTTGCCAGTACGTTTTCCATGTACTGCGTCAACGCCGAGGGCTGAATTTTTTCTTTCGCTGCTGCACAGAACCTCTCAGTTGAGCGGTTATTGTGCGGCAGCTTTTTTATTGTTCCGCGTCCTGTGCCAGCGGACCGCAGCTTTCCCGGGGAATGTATTCAATGGGCAGCATCCGGCTTTCCGGGGCCGTAATGCTGCCGTCCAGCTGTCCCAACGCCAGCTGGATGCACGCACGCGCCATCTCCTCCATGGGCAGATAGACCACGCTCAGGCTGGGGATGAAAAATGCATCGGACTCCTCCGGGCCGTTGCCCACCGCAATGAACCGGGGCAGTTTTTCGCCGCTCAAGCCGCCTTCATAAAACGCCCGAAGTGCTCCATGCGCAATGGCCGAAGAGCCGCAGAACACGGCGTCGGGGATTTGCTCCTTCCATTCGCGCTGCAGCCGGTGCGAAACGGCTTCGTAGCCGCCCCGGACGCTGTTTTCGCAGTAACGGTTCGGCAGAACGGTCAGGCCGTGGTGCTCCCCTTCCAGCCGGAAGCCGTGCATACGGTCCTCCATCCCCTCAAAGACCGGGCGGCTGGTCAGGATCGTTGCCGTCCGGCATCCCTGATCTGCAAACGCCCGCGCCGCCAGTGCGCCCATCTTCAGGTCGTTCACATTCACGCTGCAATAGCCGTTGCAGAGCCGGTTGTACAGCACGACCGGGATGGGCAGCTGAGTGTCCTCTAAGAACTGCAGGTCCGCATAGGACGCATTGCAGATAATCGCCGCATGACAGTTGGCCCCGCTGGTCAGCGCCTCGCATTCCTTTAAGTGGTCGTTGACATACGGATAGATGACCAGCCGCACCGGGCGGGCGGTCTTTTCGATCTCGGCGCGCAGACCGTCCCAGAAGCGGAACATCATACTGGCCCGGAAATCCTGCGCCCAGAACATCGCCACCACCAATTCGTCCGCGCCGCTGCCGCCCCGCAGACTGCGGGCTGCCATGTTGGGCTGATAGCCCAGCCGCGCCGCCGCCGCAAAGATTTTTTCCTGCGTGGCCGCGCTGATCTTCCGTTCGGCCGCCTTGCCGCCCAGCACGATGCTGACGGTGCTGGGCGAGATGCCCACCTCCTGCGCGATCTGCTTGATCGTAACCATCTGTTTTTCCACCTTCTTCTGATATCAGATTTATTTTACCCGTTTCGACGGGTCTTGACAAGCCAAAAACGCCCCTGTTTGTGCGAATCCGCCGTTTTTGTGCACCCTGTATATTTCAGGCTTTTGTTTTTATCGGTTCCGACAAAGTTCCGCTTCTTTCTCCAAAAATCCAAAATTGCCTCTTGACTTCAGTAAATCGTTGTACTACACTGAGTACATCGATTGAGTCAAACGTTGTACTCAATATTTGACCAACACATCACTCTTGTAACCATCAAGGAGGCTATCGAATGAAGAAAGTTGCAATCGGCGGTGGCCAAGGCTTCTGGGGCGACAGCCCGGACGCGGCCATCCACATGATCCGCAATGCCGATATCCAGTATATGGGCTGTGACTATCTGGCAGAGCTGACCCTTTCCATCATGGCAAAGCAGCAGCTCAAGGACCCCACCAAGGGCTTTGCGCCCGACTTCACCACCCGCATCCTGAAGGAAGCCGGCAAGGAAGCTTGGGACAAGCACATCAAGATCTGCACCAACGCAGGCGGCATGAACATCAACGGCTGCGTGGACGGCATCCGTCAGTGGGCAGAAGGCAACAACATGAGCGGCTATAAGATCGGTTATGTGACCGGCGACAACATCAAAGACAAGATCCCGCAGCTGCTCAAGGATGGCTGGACCTTCCCCAACTTCGATTATGACGGAAACTTCAACGACATTCTGGACAAAATCTACAACTGCAACGTCTACATCGGCCACGAGGGCATCGAAGGCTGTCTGGCAGACGGCGCAGACGTGGTCATCACCGGCCGCGCCGCCGACAGTGCCCTGTTCCTCGCTCCGCTGAAGTATGAGTTCGGCTGGGCCGCAGACGATTGGGACAATCTGGCCCGCGGCATCATGGCCGGCCATCTGCTGGAGTGCGGCGGTCAGGGCGCCGGCGGCAACTACATGTATGATTGGCGCAACGTGCCCCGCATGGACGAGCTGGGCTTCCCCATCGCCGAGCTGACCGATGACACCTTCGAGATCACCAAAGCACCCGACTGCGGCGGCATCATCTGCGAGCAGAGCTGCAAGGAGCAGTTCCTGTATGAGGTCCACGACCCGGCCAACTATCTGACCCCGGATGTCAATGTGGATATCAGCCATGCTACCATTACGCAGGTGGGCGACAACCGGGTGCGCATCGGCGGCGTCAAGGGCAAGCCCCGCCCCGATACCCTCAAGCTCTGCGTGGGCTACCACAAGGGCTGGAAGACCGTCTCCATGCTGAGCTTCGCATGGCCCGACGCCTACGAAAAAGCACAGTACTGCGCTGAGATCATCATGAAGAAGATGCAGCGCCGCGGCATGAAGGCCGACGACATCCACATCAGCTACATCGGCCTGAACAGCCTGCATCTGGGCGTGGCCGACATGAGCGAAGAGGCCCTGAAGAACCTGAACGAGTGTGTCCTGCGCATCGCCGTGTTCAGCGAGGACAAGAGCGAATGCGCCAAGATCATCCCCGAGATCAGCCCCCTGCAGCTGAACGGCCCTCCGGGTGCATCCTTCTTCGGCGGCCGTGCCCGCGTGCAGGAAGTGATGGCCCTGTGGCCCACCACCGTGCCGCGCGACGCCGTACAGGTCGAGAGCCACGTTCTGGAGGTGAAGTAAGATGGCAGAGATTTATCTGAACGATATTGCCCATGGCCGCTCCGGCGACAAGGGCGACACCAGCAATGTCTGCGTGTACGCACGCAAACCCGAATACTACAAGATCATCGAGCGCGAAGTGACCCCCGAAAAGCTGAAGGCTTACTTCGGCGACATGGTCAAGGGAGAGATCACCCGTTACGATGTGCCCAGCCTGAACGGCTTCAACTTCGTCATGAAGCACGCACTGGGCGGCGGCGCCACCATGAGTCTGCGTCTGGACAGTCTGGGCAAATCCATGGGCAGCGCTGTGATGCGCATGAAGATCCATGTAGAGGACGGAGAGCTGTAACATGAGTGAACATATGGCATTGGAGAACCTGACTGTTCTCGACCTGACCCGTGTTCTGGCCGGTCCCTTCTGCACCATGATGCTGGCCGACATGGGCGCAAACGTCATCAAGATCGAAGTCCCCAAAGGCGGCGATGACACCCGCGGCTATCCCCCGTTCCGGGCCAAGAACCTGAACGGCGAGCGCGAGAGCGTCTATTTTGCGAACATCAACCGCAACAAAAAGGGCATCACCCTGAACCTCAAGACCCCCGAGGGCAAGGAAATCTTCAAGGAACTGGTCAAAAAGGCCGATATCGTGGTCGAGAACTACCGCCCCGGCGTCATGGACAAGCTGGGCCTCGGCTATGATGTCCTGAAAGAGATCAACCCCCGCATCATCTACGCCGCCGTTTCCGGCTTTGGCTGCTACGGCCCCTATCATCTGCGCCCCGGCTATGACATTCTGGCACAGGCTATGGGCGGCATGATGTCCATTACCGGCCCCAAGGGCGGCGACCCCACCCGTGCCGGTTCGGCGCTGGGTGATATTCTCGGCGGTCTGCATGTCACCATCGGCATCCTCGCCGCCGTCAATGCCCGCACCCTGACCGGCAAGGGCCAGCGCGTGGACGTGAGCCTGATGGACAGCATGATCGCTGCCACCGAGAACACGGCCCTGAAGTACATCGAGACGGGCAACGTCCCCGCTCCCATGGGCAACCGCTATGCGGCCGTCTCCCCCTACGACAGCTTCAACTGCAAGGGCGGCAAGGTCATCATTGCGGCGGGCAACCAGAAACTGTACGAGAAACTCTGCAATGAGATCCTGGACCGTCCGGACATGATCACCGACCCCCGCTTTGTGGATATGCCGGGCCGTCTGGCCAATCAGGACGCCATCGCCGAGGTCATCGAGGACCGCATCAAGGACCTGACCCCGCAGGAAGCCACCGAACTGGTTCTGGCCCACGGCATCCCCGCCGGTCCCATCATGAACATCAAGGAAATTCTTGAGGATCCTCACGTCAAGGAGCGCGAGATGTTCGTGGAGATGGACCATCCCACGCTGGGCAAAGTCACCGTGAACGGCTGTGCCATCAAGCTGATGGACACCAAGCCCTCTGTCCGCACCCCCGCTCCCCAGCTGGGTCAGGACAACAAGGACATCTTCGAAGGCGTTCTGGGCATGACCGACGAGCAGTTCAACGAGCTGCACGAGAAGCAGGTGTTCTAATTTTTGAGCGCCTTTACACACGTTATTGAGGAGTAATTTCATGCTGGCAGTATTAGGGTTCATCACCATTCTGCTGGTGCTGGCGCTCATCATGAGCAAAAAGGTCTCCACGCTCGTTGCGCTGATCTTCGTTCCCGCCATCACCGGCTTCATCGCAGCTTTCATCAATGCCCCCGATGTCATCATTCAGGCCGCACAGGCAGCCGCTGAAAAGGCCGGTACTGCTTATGTCGAGCCGGTGATCACCTTCAGCACCCGATTTACCAAAGCACTTTCCATCCTCAGCGCAGATTACATGGGCAAGGGCCTGAGCAGCATCGTCGCAACCGGTGTCATGTTCATCTTTGCCATCCTGTTCTTCAGCACCTGCTCGGACGCCGGTGTTTTCGACCCCATCATCAACCGCATCCTGAAGTTCACGGGTGAGGACCCCGTCAAAGTCTGCATCGGCACGTTCCTGATCGGCTGCATCTGCCATCTGGACGGTTCCGGCGCTACCACCTTCCTCATCGCCATCCCCGCCTGTATGCCCCTGTTCCAGAAGCTGAAAATGAACCTCTGGGTCGAGGCTACCATCGTTGCTCTGGCCGCTGGCGTCATGAACGTCATGCCGTGGGGCGGCCCCACCGTCCGCGCGGCCGCCGCCATGTCCGGCCTTGGCTATGAGACGACGGGCAGCGAGCTTTGGGTCTCCATCATGCCCGCGTGGATTGCTGGCTGGGTGGCCTGTCTGCTCATCTCTGCCTTCTTGGGCAAAAAAGAGGGCAAGCGCATCGCCGCCGGCATCCACGCACAGGAAGTGACCGGCCTGACCGAAGCGAAGAGCACCAGCACTTCCAACGAGCTGGCCCGCACCGGCTGGCGCTGGTACTTCAACGTTGCGCTCATCCTCGTCATCCTGTACATCCTGATCACCAACAAGCTCAGCCCCGCTGTCACCTTTATGATCGGCTACTGCATCCTGCTCATCGTCAACTATCCCAGCGTGGAACTGCAGCACAAGATCATCAACAGCCATGCCGAAGCCGCCTTCCTGATGGTCTCCATCGTCTTTGCCGCCGGTGCATTCACCGGTGTCGTCAAGAACTCCGGAATGCTGGCCGCGATGACGGACGCTCTCGTTTCCATCATCCCCACCAGCATGGGCACGTTTATCGCCCCCATCGTCGGCCTGTTCAGCGTCCCGCTGAGTCTGCTGTTTGACCCCGATTCCTACTATTACGGCGTCATGCCGGTCATCGCCAACGCCGTTTCCGCCATGGGCGGCAATGCACTGGCCGTAGCAAAGGCTTCTATCATGGGTCAGATGACGCTGGGCTTCCCGCTCAGCCCGCTGACCGGTGCGACCTTCCTGCTGCTGGGCCTGTCCGGTCAGGACCTTGGTGATCATCAGAAGCACACCCTCCCCTACGCTTGGCTCGCATCCGCTGTGATGGTCGTTGTGGGCTGCGTCGCGTGCGGGCTGCTCTTCTAAATTTTTGACATAACCACCTTCCTCCTTTATTACCATTTTCTCTATCCATATTCCGAAACGTCTGCTGGGCGGAGTACCCGCAGCACGCCACGGAATGCGTGCAAGCCAGCAGACCGCCGCCTTTCTGCAAAAGACGGTGTCGGCTGGTTTTGCCGTTTTCGGAGATGTTTTCGCCTCTGCGGCGGAAAGGAGCTGTTTTTCTTATGCCGAGTCCCACCGCATCCCCCGCCCCGGCCCTCGACGAGCTGGCCGCGCAGGTGCTGATGCTGGCGCAGAGCCGTTTGACCGCCGATCTGCGGTTCCTCTCTTCCTCTTTGGAGCAGCTGAAGCCAGTCCCCGCTCCCAGCCTTGACGCCCTCGCCACCGACGGCCGCTTGCTGTACTACCCACCCGAAGCGCTGCTTCGCGCGTTCCGGGCGCAGCAGTCGGCCCCCACCCGGGCCTTGCTCCACGTCACGCTGCACTGTCTGCTGGGGCATCCCTTCCAGCGGCAGGAAAAGGACCGGCGGCTTTGGGGCATCGCCTGTGACATCGCGGTGGAAGAGATTATCCGAGAGCTGGACATCCCTGCCTGTGCCCTGCCGGACGATGCCGCGCAGGACGACTGGCGCAGCCGTCTGCGGGATACCTGCCCCCATCTGACCGCAGAGGAGCTTTACAATTTTCTGCTGGAACGTCAATATCCTGCCGACGTTCTGACCGAGCTGACCCGGCTTTTTTCCCGGGACAGCCACGCTCTTTGGTACGCTGCCCCGAGAGCCGGGGCTTCCCGTCCGGTGCAGAGCGGCACGCTTCTTCCCACCGAAGAGCCGGACGACACCGCCGAGGACACCGAACTGCGCAAGGCTGACGGCGACGACGAGACGCTTCAGCAGCTGCAAAAGCGTCAGAACGAGGCCCTGCGCAAGCGGTGGAAGCAGCTGGCGCGTCAGGCCAAGACTGACCTCGAGACCTTCAGCCGCCGCCACGGAAAGCGGGCCGGGGCGCTGATGGACGGGCTGGAACCCATCACCTTTGAAGAATGCGACTACACCGAGTTCCTGCGCCGGTTCGGGGCGCAAAATGAGGTCATGCAGCTGTCCGACGACGAATTTGACCTCATCTATTACACCTACGGTCTGCGCACCTACGGCAATATCCCGCTCATCGAGCCGCTGGAATACCGGGACGACAAGCGCATCCGGGAATTCGTCATCGCCATCGACACGTCCGGCAGCGTGCAGGGCGACATCGTGCAGAGCTTTTTGCAGCGCACCTGCAACGTCCTGCGGCAGAGCGGGTCTTTCACCTCGCAAGTTGAAATTTATCTCATCCAGTGCGATGCCGAGGTGCAGAGCGTCGAGCGCCTGACCAGCCTTGACCAGCTGGACGAGCTGATCCCCCGCCTGAAGCTCCGGGGCTTCGGCGGGACCGACTTCCGGCCCGTATTTACCTATGTAGACAAGCTCTTACAAGAGAAAAAACTGACGAATCTCAACGGGTTACTCTACTTCACCGACGGCGTGGGGACCTACCCGGAAAAGGCCCCCGACTACAAGACCGCGTTCATCTTCAACCGCGACGACCATCTCAGCCCCCACGTCCCCAGCTGGGCCATCCGTGCGGTGCTGACGACCGACAACATCCGACTGCTCCACCAGCAGGACGTTCCACCCGAGGAGGACACCGAATCATGGACATAGCAAGTGCAAAACAGCAAATCAAAAACACCGTTCAAATTTATCTGCAAAAAGACCAGCTTGGCCGCTACCGGATGCCGCTGGTGCATCAGCGGCCGGTCTTTCTGCTGGGCGCACCCGGTCTGGGCAAGACCGCCATCATGCAGCAGATCGCCGACGAAATGGGGCTGGGCCTTGTGAGCTATTCCATGACCCATCACACCCGCCAGAGCGCACTGGGACTGCCCATCATCGTGGAAAAAGAGTACGGCGGAAAGACCTATCAGGTCAGCGAGTACACCATGAGCGAGATCATCGCCAGCGTTTACGACTGTATGCGCACCACCGGCAAGACCGAGGGCATCCTGTTTCTGGACGAGATCAACTGCGTCTCCGAAACGCTCTCTCCGGCCATGCTGCTGTTTTTGCAGTACAAAGTCTTTGGCGGACACCAAATTCCTGAGGGCTGGGTGGTCGTCACAGCCGGAAACCCGCCCCGCTTCAACAAGAGCGTCCGCGAGTTCGACGCCGCCACCCGCGACCGCCTGAAGGTCCTTGAGGTCGAGCCGAACTATCCCGCATGGAAAGCCTACGCGCTGGAACATGGCATCAGCCGCAGCGTCATCAGCTATCTCGACATCCGGCCCGAGGATTTCTACAAAGTCGAAACGACGGTGGACGGCCTGACCGTCGTGACGCCCCGCGCGTGGGAGGACCTCTCCGAAATTTTGCAGTATCACGAAGAACTCGGCCTTGCCGTCAGCGAGGAGCTGACCACCCAGTATCTGCAAAACAAGCAGGTCGCCCGGGATTTTGCCATCTATTATGAGCTGTATCAGAAATACCGTCAGGTCTACAACATCGACGCGCTTTTACAGGGCGTGTGGGACGATACCGTTCTCACACAGGCCCGCAATGCTAAGATGGACGAGCGGATGAGCCTTGTCAGTCTGCTGCTGGAAGCGGTATTCCTGAAAATGAGCCGCTGCACCCTGCGCCACGATGCCCTGCGGCTTGCCGTCTCCGCGTTCAAAGCCCAGCGTGCCGCACTGGAGGTCCCCGGCGACGCCCTCACTGCACTGGCCGGGTTGGAGGATGGCTGGCGGGCCGATGCCGACAAGGCCCCCGCCTCCCAGCAGAAAGCACTCCTTGACCTGCTGACCTTAACGGCCCAGTGGCACGACAGCCTTTCCGGCCCCACCCCCTTTGCGGCCCTGAAAGACCGCTACAAACAGGCCGTCTCGGACCTTCAGGCCGATGTTGCCGAGACGCAGAAAGAGCTTGGGAATCTCCTCCGCTTTTTGCAGGAAGCTTTCGGCAAGGGCACTGAGCTGAGCATGGCCGTGAACGACCTGACCGTGGCCCCGGCCGCAGCGGCGTTTCTGGGGCAGTTCCTCAGCACGGACTACTTCGACGCCAGCCGGGATCTGCTGCTGCACCGGCAGTCGGAACAGCTGCTGCATCAAATCGATTTAACGGGGCTGGTGTAAGATGGAACTTCTGCAATTTCTTGTGACCGAAGCCGGAACGCTGGGGGACCGCTGGACGCCCCCTGCCCCGGAAGCAAAAAAGCCCTCCGCCCTGCCCGGAGCCGCATTGGCGGCTCTTTTGCAGGAGGAGGACGACGAGGACGATTGGGGCGGCGATGCCCCCGATATGAGCGCGGAGTTTGCCCGTCTGGGGCATCTGAACGAAGAGACGGTCCGTGATGCCCAGCCCTTGACGGCAGATTTTGCTTCCCTGCCCGACGGCACGCTGGCGCTGGTGCGCTGGCCTCGTCTGGCCCGTCCCGCCATCGTGCCGGAAGCCATCGAAGGGATGCCCGTTACCGCCATTGCCGCCACAGCCTTTGCGGCCAGCCATCTCGACGAAGCAACCTTTGCGCAGTTTCCGCAGTCGCCCATCAGCTTCAGCGTGTTCTGTATGCGGATGGGGCGGGCCGTCACCACCGAGTCCCGCGACGAGGGCGGACCCACCGCCGTGACCTTGCCCCAAACCATCACCCACATCGGGCCGTATGCGTTCTGGCATTGCACCAACCTGACCGAGCTCACCCTGCCCGACGGCATCCGTGACCTGCCCGCCGGGGTGTTCGGGGATTGCAGCCGCTTGGCGAGCATCCACCTGCCCGAACAGCTTCGGACGCTGGGCTTTCTGCCCCGCCCCACCGATCAAGTGATGCCGGACGTCGGCGTGTTCGCGGGCTGTCATGCCCTGAAACAGCTCACCCTTCCTCCGCAGCTGGAAACATTGGGCGCGCACTGTTTCAACAGCGCAGGGCTTGCGACCCTCACCGCCCGCGACGCCGGACAGGAAGCATGGAGCCGCCCCATCACCGTGGCCGCAACGGCGTTCGACCACACCGCCGCCCTGCTCTGGCTGGAAAAGGCCGACGTCTCCAGCACAGTGTTGGCCCGTCTGGGACTGCCCGTGGCCCGCGACAAAATTCTGGCTGGTGACGCCCGGTTCGGCCTGATTTTGCGGGTCCCGGCGCTGTTTTTCACTCAGCTGATGCCCTACTTCGATCAGCTGGCCCGGGACGCATTCCGGCTGGATTTTTCAGCCCGCATGGCGCTGGCCCGTCTGGAAGCTTCTGCGGGGCTGTCCCCTTCTGACCGCCAGTGGTACTGCTCCATTTTGGTGCAGTATTTCGACCATGCCCCGCAGTTCATGCCCTGCCCGCCCCAACAGGCTTACGCAGAGCTGTTCCGCTTTCTCTGCCGCACGGACCTGCTCACCGCATCCGACGTCAGCACCATACTCCGCATGGCCGGAGCGCTGGCCCTGCCCGCCGAACTCATCAGCGAGATGATGGAGGTCCGCACCCGCCGGTTCGAGACGGTCACCGGCTTTGAAGATCTGGACTTCGACTGAAACAGGAGGTTTTATGACCGAGCAATACAAGATTTTTGAGACTACTCTGAACGGCACAGCCGAGGGCAATCCGTTCAAAGAGGTCTGGCTCAAAGCTGCCTTTACCAACGGTTCGGACTGCTATTCCGTCAACGGCTTTTACTGCGGCGGCGGACAATATAAGGTGCGCTTCATGCCCACGTCTCCCGGCCTTTGGACCGCCAAAACGCAGTCGAACGACCCCGCCCTGAACGGCATCGAACTGCATTGCGAATGCACTCCGGCGCGTCCGGGTAACCATGGCCGCGTCCTGCCGAAGAGCGAAGTGCTCCCGCAGACGGCGCAGACCGCCGAAGACGTCTTTCACTTCTGCTATGAGGACGGGACCCGGTTCCAGCCCTTCGGGACCACCTGCTATGCGTGGATCAACCAGCCCGAGGACGTGCAGGAGCAGACCCTGAAAACGCTGGCGGCATCACCCTTCAACAAGGTTCGGATGTGCATTTTTCCGAAATTCTACACCTACAACACCACGAATCCTGAGCGCTATGCCTTCCCGGGCAGCGAAGAAACCGGCTTCGACTTCGAGCGGTTCGACCCGGTTTTCTGGGAAAAGCTCGAGCACCGCATCGCCCAGCTGGACGCGCTTGGCATTCAGGCAGACATCATTTTGCTGCACCCCTACGACAAATGGGGCTTTTCCAAAATGCCGCGTGACGCCGACGTGTTTTATCTCAAATATGCGGTAGACCGCCTGTGTCATTTCAAGAATGTGTGGTGGGCGCTGGCCAATGAATTTGACCTGATGCCGTGGAAATCCATCGAGGACTGGGAGCTGTACGCCCGCGTCGTAATAGGCCGCGACTGCTATGGACACCTGCGGTCCATCCACAACTGCGTCAAATTCTACGACCACACCCGCCCGTGGATCACACACGCCAGCATCCAGCGCATCGACATCTACAAGACCGCCGAAGCCGTCACCGAGTGGCGGCAGCAATATCAAAAGCCCATCGTGGTGGACGAATGCGCCTATGAGGGCAACATCAACTACGGCTGGGGCAACATCACCGGCGAAGAAATGGTGCGCCGCTTCTGGGAAGGCTGCATCCGCGGCGGCTACCTCTCCCACGGCGAAGTCTATGTGCAGTACCCTCAAATTTGGTGGGCGCACGGCGGCACATTGCACGGCACAGCGCCGGACCGCATCGGCTTTTTGAAGCAGATCATGGCAGACGCTCCTGCAACCGCCGCACCGCTCAGGCTCACGCCGGAAAACCACGAAGCCAACTGGGACGTCCCCTGCCTGTGCTGTGAGGACGGCTCGTATTTCCTGTATTATTTCGGGTTCTTCCAGCCCGCATTCCGCACCTACGATCTGCCGGAAGGGTGCACCTACGAGATCGAGCTGCTCGACACTTGGAATAGGACCATCGAGAAACTTCCCGGCACTTACTCCGGCAGCATCCGCTTGGAACTGCCCGGAAAGCAGTATCTGGCGATCCGGATGCGCCGAGTCTGATACGGCATTCCATAAAATTTTCAAATTCCTGTGCTATACTGGAAGCAAATCCGCACAGGAGGGATTTCCCATGAACACTCTGGACGCCATTCTCTCCCGGCGCAGCTGCCGGAAATTCACCGACCAGCCCATCGAAACCGAAAAACTGCATCAGCTATTGGAAGCCGCCATGAGCGGGCCGCACTCCATCATCGCCCTCGGCTATCTGGAAATCGACCTCACCGCTCCCCGCGAGAGCCGCTATGAGGACGACCGAGTGCACTTTGATCAGTGGTAAAAATCTCTTTTACGCAACATGACCGTCTCCGTTTTTAATGAACTGCCTTTTCGGTGTTTATGAAGGAAAATGTCTTTTTAATCGCCAAACACCTTCACATAGTCGGCCTTGAATTTTTCAATCCCGGCATCTGTCAGCGGGTGATGTGTCATCTGCTCCAAGACTTTATACGGCACGGTGGCGATATCCGCACCGGCCAGTGCGCAGTCGGTCACATGAATCGGGTTGCGCACGCTAAAAGCACAACGGTTGATATGAATACTGCCGCATTGCAGTATTTCTCTCAGATTACCCGTGATCTTTCACCAGAACAATTTCATCGGCTGCTAAACATCATAAAAGAGATCGTAGCCGTGATGAGATGACCCTCGTTATTAAGACACCTTCGCTTTGAGATATGGACATCCCTGCATGAGATTCCTATCAAAAGGCAGGTGCTGGATATGAGGTTCGTTTTTAAGATGATCGTTTTTCCGCTTTGGCTGCTTACGGCTTTCCTTGCGCTGACGCTGAAATGGACGCTGAACCTGTCGGCGTTTGTACTGGCGCTTCCTATGCTGTATATTTTCGGCTGCGGTCTTTATACGCTGTACTGCCGGGAGTGGTTACAGTTTTTGATCTTGCTGGTGGCAGAGTTTGGCTGCTTCCTGCTCATCACCGTCGGAACGGTCATTGTAGAAGCCGTGGAATGGTTCAGTGGCTGGATTGCAGAATTATAAAATCTTTATGCCGCCATTGTGCGGCATTTTCTTTTTGCCGGGAGGTGGTAGAATTGGCTGCAACACGTTTGATCGCGCTGCACAAAAACAAAGGAAAGTCGGTTGCGGTCTGCCTGAAAAGCCGCACGGACTACGCGCAGAATCCTGACAAAACGAACAATGGAGAGTTTGTCAGCAGCTATGAGTGCAGCCCCTTGACCGCAGACGAAGAATTTATGCTCTCCAAACGCCAGTATGAGTTGATGACTGGGCGCAGGCAGAAAAGCGATGTGATCGCCTATCAGATTCGTCAATCATTCAAACCCGGTGAAATCACCGCCGAGGAAGCCAACAAGGTGGGCTACGAACTGGCAATGCGTTTCACCAAAGGCAAGTATG
>URVW01000033.1 GCA_900551435.1 uncultured Faecalibacterium sp. | reverse complement strand
AAGCCCACGGCGGGTCGCACAAAGGCAATCCACCGTAGGCTTGAACTCTCCTTCATTCTTTATTTGCTGCTCCTTTTGTGGGTCAAAACAGAGCTTCCAAAAACCGCCTACATATAACCCCAGGATTTCCCGCTTCTTGCAGTCTTTTCAACAAATAAAACTTTTGAAGGACAACTCAAGCCGTCAAAACCCTTTAGTTATCGTAGGTTTTCTTGGTTGACCCTATTATATCTCTAGCCCCGGGACCCGCAACGTCAAGAACGAGGTGACCGGCCAGTGGGAAAAAGTGCCGTCCTACAGCGTGGAGGACCTGTTCCCCTACGGCCACGGCGAAAAGAGCGTGTTCCTCATCGAGCGGTTCATGAAGCTCAAGATCGAGGAAGCCGTCGCCATCCGCTGGCACATGGGCGGCTTTGACGACGCGGCCAAGGGCGGCTGCTACGCCATCTCGGAGGCCTACGACAAATATCCGCTGGCCGTCAAGCTGCACATCGCAGACCTCGAAGCCACTTACCTCATGGAACACCGGACAAGTTCGGTAAGATAAACCTCTCAGTCTCGCTATCGCTCGACAGCTCCCCTGATAGGGGAGCCTTTGGCAGGTCGGGCAGGTCTGCGCGTTGTCGCCTTGCGGCTCTTAAACAGCCGGGCCTTGTCCTCATTGGAAGCGACTGCTGGACTGTGCTCCACTGAAGGGTGCTCTTTCGTGACAAACCTCTCAGTCTGCTTCGCAGACAGCTCCCCTGATAGGGGAGCCTTTGGCAGGTCGGGCAACCCCTGCTGGACGAAAAAAGTTTTATCTTGCGCAAAAAATAGTGCTCCGCTGCCTAGGGAAACGGCATCTGAACTACGCTCTAACCAAGGGCGTTCGTACAGATGCTGTCAGCCTAGACAGCGGAGCACTTCCGTTTACCGTTTCAAGAAAACCAATTCATCCAGCACAGCCAATACCGGCTCGCCAGTGGCTCCCCTATCAGGGGAGCTGGCGCAAAGCGCCTGAGAGGTTATAACGTGATGATCTCGCCGCGCAGGACACGCTTTTCCAGCGCTTCCCGTTCCTTGCGGCTCACCCGGTTCCTGCCGCCGCCCGAACCCAAAGCCGCACCGTCTGCGGGCTGGAAGCAGGGGGCGTTCTGATGGCACAGACACTTCGTCCCTACCAGCAGACAGCCCGGGAGAACATCCACTCTGAATGGGAGAACGGGCATCTGCGGACCCTGCTGGTCCTCCCGACCGGGACCGGCAAGACCATCGTGTTCGCGTCCGTCGCCGCCGATCAGGTACGGGCGGGCGACCGGGTGCTCATCCTTGCCCATCGCGGGGAACTGTTGGAACAGGCCGCTGACAAGCTGCAGCGCTCCACAGGGCTGGTCAGCGCCGTCGAGAAGGCCGAATCCACCTGCCTGAACAGCTGGTATCGCGTTGTTGTGGGCAGCGTCCAGACCCTGCAGCGGGCGTCCCGGCTGGAACGCTTCCCGCAGGACTACTTCGGGACCATCATCATTGACGAAGCACACCACGCCATCACGGACGGCTATCTCCGTATCCTTGAGCATTTCCCTGCCGCCAAAGTTCTGGGCGTCACCGCGACGCCGGACCGAGGCGACATGCGAAACCTCGGCGAGGTGTTCGACAGTCTGGCGTTCGAATACAAACTCACCGATGCCATCCGCGAAGGATACTTGTGCAAGATCATGGCGCAGACCATCCCACTGAAACTGGACATCTCGGATGTCGGATTCAGCAGCGGCGACTATTCGCTGGGCCAGCTTGGCACAGCGCTGGACCCTTATCTGGACCAGATCGCCGCAGAGATGGCACAGCGCTGCGCAGACCGCAAAACGGTCGTGTTCCTGCCCCTCATCAAGACGAGCCAAAAGTTCCGCGATCTGCTCAATGCGCACGGCTTCCGTGCCGCAGAGGTCAACGGCCAGAGCGCTGACCGCCGGGAGGTCCTAGACGATTTCGCGGCAGGAAAGTACAACGTCCTGTGCAACTCTATGCTTCTCACAGAGGGCTGGGACTGTCCGTCTGTGGATTGCGTCGTCGTGCTGCGGCCTACCAAGGTCCGCAGTCTTTACAGCCAGATGGTGGGCCGTGGGACCCGCCTGAACGAGGGCAAGAAGGACCTTCTGCTGCTGGACTTCCTGTGGATGACCGACCGTCATGAACTCTGCCGCCCTGCGGATCTCGTCTGCGAGGACCGGGCCGTCGCCAAGCAGATGACCGAGAATCTGGCAGAATCCGGCGTTCCGCAGGACCTCGAAGAAGCCGCTGCACAGGCTGGCGAAGATGTCGTCACCCAGCGCGAAGAAGCCCTTGCAAAACAGCTGGAAGAGCAGCGCCGCAAAAAAGCAAAACTGGTGGACCCGCTGCAGTACGAGATGAGCATTCAGGCCGAGGACCTGTCCGGCTATGTGCCAGCCTTTGGCTGGGAAGCCGGACCGCCCAGCGCCGAGCAGACCTCCGCGCTGGAAAAGCTGGGCATCCAGTCCGCCGCCGTTGAGTCTGCGGGAAAAGCGGCATTACTGCTCGACCGGCTCCACAAGCGCCAGAGCGAGGGCCTGACCACCCCGAAACAGATCCGCTGCCTTGAAAAATACGGCTTCCAGCATGTGGGCACTTGGAGCTTCGACGCCGCCAAGCACATGATCGACCGCATCGCGGTGGGCGGATGGCGCGGCGTCCCGAAGGGCGTGGACGCAAAGACTTATGTTCCGCCCGCCGCACAGCCGAGCACAGATCCCGTATGGAACTTTGGATGGTAATCATACATGGAACATGAAAATGAACTCAAAGAAGCGCTGGATTTTCTCAGCCCGTCCGCCCTGAACTATGAAGAGTGGACGACCGTGGGCATGGCGCTGAAGCAAGCCGGATTCCCGGCAGCTGTCTGGGAACAGTGGAGCGCCCGCGACACTGAACGCTACCACAAGGGCGAATGCACCCGGAAATGGGAAAGCTTCCACGGCAGCGCACAGCCCGTCACCGAAAGCAGCATCTTTCAGCTGGCCTATCGTCAGGGATGGAACGGCCCCGCTGGGCACGCGCTGGACTGGGGCGACGAAATCACATCCAACACCGACACCGCTGCAAGCGGGCGTCTAGTGGACCCGCGATGGGTCGAAGAGCAGGAGCTTTCCCTGCCCGCTGAATGGCATCCCGCCGAGGAGCTGAAGCGCTATCTGCAAGCCCTCTTCGAGCCGGACGAGCATGTGGCCTATGTGACCGAAAGCTACCGCCGGGACGGACGCCCTGCCCCCACAAAGGGGTATTGGGACCGCACCGCTGCCCAGCTCATCGAAGAACTGAACACCTGCGGCGACGATGTGGGCAAGGTCGTCGGCGACTGGGACCCTGAAGCCGGTGCATGGATCTGTTTCAACCCGGTCGAGGGCGGGCGGAACAACGCCAACGTCACCGATTACCGCTATGCGCTCGTGGAAAGCGACAACATGGAGCTAGGTAAACAGCTTGCGATCATCAAGCAGCTGCAGCTCCCCTGTGCTGCGCTGGTCTACTCCGGCGGAAAGAGCATCCACGCCATCGTCAAGGTCAATGCGCCGGACTACACCGAATATCGCAAGCGGGTAGACTACCTCTACTCTGCCTGTCAGAAAAACGGTCTGACCATCGACCAGCAGAACCGAAACCCATCACGCCTGTCCCGGATGCCCGGAGTCCTGCGCGGAGAGCACCGGCAGACCCTGCTGGAAACGAACGTCGGAAAAAGCTGCTGGGAAGAGTGGCAGGACTGGCTGGAGTCTGAGACGGACGATCTCCCGGACTGGCACAGAGACAAGGATTTTTCAAAGGTCCCGCCCCTGCGGGATGCACTGATCGAGGACGTCCTGCGCAAAGGCCACAAAATGATGATCGCCGGTCCGTCTAAGGCGGGAAAGAGTTTCGCCCTGATCGAGCTGTGCATCGCCATCGCCGAAGGGGCTACATGGCTGGGACGCTTCCGCTGTGCGCAGGGAAATGTGCTGTACCTGAATCTGGAACTGGACCCTGTGTCCTGTCTGCACCGCTTCGAGGATGTTTACACCGCGCTGGGCCTTGCGCCGGATCACTTCGACCAGATCGCCATCTGGGACCTGCGCGGCATCCCGGTCCCGCTGGACAAGCTGGCCCCTAAGCTCATCCGCAGAGCAAAACGGGAAGGATTCACGGCCATCATCTTCGACCCCATTTATAAGGTGCTGACCGGCGACGAAAATTCCGCCGAGCAGATGTCCAAGTTCTGCGGACAGTTCGACAAAGTCTGTCACGAGCTGGACTGCGCCGTGATCTACGCCCACCACCACAGCAAGGGCGCACAGGGCGGCAAACGCAGTATGGACCGTGCATCTGGTTCCGGCGTGTTCGCCCGCGACCCCGACGCCATGCTGGACATGACCGAACTCGTCCCCACCGACGCCATCCGGGAACAGCTCCACAACAAAGCGGCCTGTGCCGTCATCAAGCGGATGCTCGACAAGCGGGACTTCTCCGACAGCTATGGCCCGGATGACACCCTCAGCCGAAGCCGTATGCTTGCCATTGCAAAGGAGCATCTGAGCTTGTCTGACCTGCGCCAGATCGACGTCGAAGTGGCCGCTGCCAACAAAAAAGCCGACAGCCTGACTGCATGGCGCATCGAAGGGACCCTGCGCGAGTTTCCCCGCTTCGACCCGGTGAACCTCTGGTTCGACTACCCTGTGCATAAGCTGGACAGCGGCCTGTTGGAGGACCTGCAGCCGGAAAGTGACTTCAAGGCTCTCGGCAGCCGCGGCGCGGCGAAACGGTGGGGCGACAAAGAAAAACTCGCAAAAGATAAATCCATCGAGCTTTCTAATGCCTATGAAGCCTGTATGATGGATGGAAAAGTCACTGTTTACAGTATGGCCGAATACATGGGTCTCAAGCCCGATACCGTCCGCCGCCGTCTAAAAACAGACGGCAACTACTGGATAGACGGCACAGATGTCGGACGCCGTGAACCCGGTAGTTCCGGCTAAAAAGAAGCAGTAAAATAGCGGCTATAATCCGTCCGTCAAAGCTTCCGTATTTCGGAAAATAGCGGCTATTTTGCAGAATCCGGCATCGGAAAATAGCCTATATATAATAGCTATAATCCAATCCGTACTGTGATGGGGTTCCCGGAGGATGGGGCGTACACAGCCCCCATCCCTCCGGAAGCCCTCCCCATCACGTTGGCCTGAATCAAAAAAGAAAAACGAGGTGAACACAATGCACTTGCAATTTTTTATCCCCATGAAACCGCCTACCACGACCCACAACGACAAGCAGCTCCATGCCTACATGAAAGGCGGCAAGCCCTGCGCCGTGCTCCATGACAGCCCCGAGCTGAAGCAGACCCGCGCCAAGCTCCACGCCTATCTTGCACCCCACGCCCCGAAACAGCCGGTCCCCGCCGGGCGTCCGGTGCGGCTGGTCGTCAAGTGGCTGTTTCCTACCGAAGGCCAGCACGCCGACGGCCAGTGGAGAACCAGCAAGCCTGACACCGACAACCTTGAAAAGGCCCTCAAGGACGAAATGACCCGGCTGCACTTCTGGCACGACGATGCTCAGGTGTGCAGCGAGATCGTTGAGAAGTTCTGGTCTGACCCCTGCGGGTTGTTTGTGAGCGTGGAGGAACTGGAATGACCTATGAAGAAAAGCTGCTCTGGTTGAATCGGTATCGTGCGGCGCACAAGAAGGAACGCAAGCTGGCCGACGATCTGGCAGAAGCCCGGGAAGCCGCTCGACACACAACGCAGTCTCTGAGCGCTGTCCCCGGCGGCAGCGGCGACGGGCAGTCCATCGCCCGGGCTGTCGAGCGCGCGGAAGCCCTACAGCAGGAATTCAACGCCCAGCATGAGCTTGCCATCCGGATCTATGGAGAGATTCTTGACGCCCTGCAGGACCGTGACAACATTTCTGATGACATGGATTATGTCATTCTGCACCAGCGTTACTTGGAGAATATGAAGTGGGACAAAATCGCAGAGGACACGCACTTTTCTCTGCGCTGGGTCTTTACCCGTCACCGCAACGCTGTAGAACGGATGAATTTGTAAAACAAATCACTATACATCACTGTCATCTGTGGTAAAATAGTATCATGGATGATTAGAGGAACGGGCCTTCTCTTCCGTTTTCTCTGTCTCAGCAGCCCCCGAGTTGTACCCCCGTCATGATGAATTGCTCCTTTGGACCTTTTGTAGCTTAACAGCATTTTTCTCCTTCTTGCATTTCCCGGGGCTGCTTCAAAGCTTCTTTTCCTCGCATGGCAACATGCGGGGATTTTTTATACCCTTCCGCCGTTCGGGTCCTCCCGGGCGGCTTTTTTGCACCCTGACGACAAGAGAGGTGGTGAGGATGACCGACAAGCAGGAGCGGTTCTGCGAAGAGTACATGGTCGATTTGAACGCGACCCAAGCGGCCATCCGCGCCGGATATTCCGTAGCAAGCGCCAAGACCGTGGGGCCGCGATTGTTGGAGAATGTTGGAGTTCAAAACCGCATCGCCCAGCTTCAGGCCGAACAGAGCCGCCGCACCGGCGTTTCCGCTGACCGCGTGGTCCGGGAGCTGGCGAAGATCGCATTCGTCAACGCGGGCGACCTGATCGACTCGGAAACGGCATCGGTCAAGCTGGATGCCTCTCGGGACGACCTCGCCGTTGTGCAGTCCATCAAGGTCAAAACCTTTGGCGAAGATGGGCTGGAGCGCGAAGTCAAGCTGGCGGACAAGCTCAAGGCTTTGGAGCTTCTGGGCAAACATCTGGGCGTGTTCAGCGGGACGGACTCTGCCGCCGCCGATGCTCTGGACGCGGCCCGCAAGCTTCTGGGAGATGTAGACAGTGCCATTGACTGAGTTCCAGCAGGAATACCTGCACAACTGTTCCCACCGCTGGAACGTCAAGACCGGGGCGACCCGTTCCGGCAAGACCTTTCTCGACTGCGCCGTCACCATCCCGAAGCGCATCTGCGCGGCCAAAGGCGAAGGGCTGCTCGTGCTGATGGGCAACACCCTCGGCACGCTGGAACGAAACGTCCTCTCCCCGATGCGGGACCTCTGGGGCGCAGACCTCGTGGGCCAGATCAGAACTGCTGCGTCCGGCAATGTCGTGCAGCTGTTCGGGCACAGGGTCTATGTGCTGGGCGCAGACAACAAAAAGCACATCTCCAAGATTCAGGGCGCGGCCTTTGAGTATGTCTACGGCGACGAGATCACCACATGGGACGAAGGCGTGTTCCAGATGCTCAAAAGCCGCCTGTCCTGCCCGCATTCCCATTTCGATGGGACCTGCAACCCGGACAATCCCCAGCACTGGTTCAAGAAGTTTCTCGATTCGGATGCCGACATCTATTGTCAGGCGTACACCATCGACGACAATCCAACCCTTCCGCCGCAGTTCGTGGCCGACCTGAAAAAGGAGTACGCGGGCACGGTCTACTATAACCGCTTCATCCTCGGTCAGTGGGCCGCGGCCAACGGCGTGATTTACCGGCTTCTGGCGGACAGCATCGCCGCCGGGGATGGGCGCTTTTTCTGGCCCGCAGACAAAAAGCTGCCCTTGTGGCGCGTCCGCGTCGGCGTGGACTTCGGCGGCAACGGCTCCAAGCACGCATTTGTCGCCACGGGCATCCTGCCCGGATATTCCGGCGTTGTGGGGCTGGCATCGGTCCGAGTAGACCCTGTGGCGCAGGATGCCGACTATCTGGCCGACAAACTCATCGACTTCTGCCTTTCCATCTTTGCGGCTTACGGCGAGATTCAATACATCTTCTGTGATTCTGCCGAGCAGACCCTTATCAACCATCTCCGGTCCCGTCTGCGGCGGTGCAGACTCGGCTGGCTGGCGGACCGGGTGGAGAACAGCGCCAAGATCCGCATCAATGACCGCATCCGCCTGACTTGCATCCTGATGGGCGGCGGGCGGTTCTGGCTGATGCCCGCTGCGGCCACCCTGCGGGATGCTCTTGCAACGGCGCTTTACAGCGGCAAGCACCCCGGCGTGGATGAGCGCTTGGATGACGGGACCACCGACATCGACACACTGGACGCCTACGAATACACCATCGAACGCGACTTTAAGAGGCTGACGAACACATGAACATCTCTGCATTTCTGGGCTACCTGAACAAAACGCGCGGCTACTCGCTGGACGCGGATTATTACGGCTATATCGAGACATGGCGTCAGTGGTGGAAGGGCAGCGTTCCCGGCATCCACACCCGTTCGGCAGAGTATGCCGCCGGAAAGCGCACCCGGAAGATTGCGTCCCTGCGGATGCCGAAGCGGATCTGCGAGGACTGGGCCAACCTGCTCCTGAATGACCGGACCACCTTTCAGATCGGCGACGAAAAGACCGCCGCTTACCTGCTGGGCAAAGACGAACAGCAGGTGGGCGGGCTGCTTCGCCAGCTGCAGTTCTGGACCAACGCCAACAAGCTGGTCGAACAGGCTTACTGGTCCGGCACAGGGGCGTTCGTCCTCAGCGTCAAGGGCATCAAGGGCGTAGACGGACAGCTGCAAGCCCAGCCGGATGCCCGCATCGAACTGGACTATGACCCCGCGCCCTTCATCCTGCCCCTGAAGATGGAGCATGGCGTCGTGAAGGAAGCCGCCTTTGTTTCCGAGTGCCTGTATGAAGGCAAACCCGCTGTCTATCTGCAGACCCACACCGGCGACGAAAAGCGCCGCACCATCCGGAACGAATGGTTCTCGGTGACTGATTCCGCCAGCGGCATCCCGGACTTTGCCAAGCTCCCCGCCCCGGACCCGACGTTGGAGACCATCACGGTGGAAAACTCACCGCCGTGGTTTGCGCTCTTCTCCCCGGCGGCGGTCAAGAACATCGACGGCGGCGCAGGGCTGGGCATGAGTGTCTTTGCCGAAGCGCTGGACGAAGCGCAGGGCCTTGACCTTGCCTTTGACAACTACCGTGAGGATCTTCGACTCGGACACAAGAAGATCTTCTACAGCACCGACATCTGCCGCAAGGTCATGGACAAGGACGGCGTCGAGCGCCCCATCCCGCCCGATGACGATGTGGTCAGCCAGTTCGTGACCCTGCCCGGAAAGGAAGGAAGTCTGGACCAGCCGAACGAATACCATGAGTACAATCCTGACCTCCGGGTGGACGCCAACCACAAAGCCGTGCAGGATATGCTCGACCTGTTCAGCTTCAAGTGCGGACTGGGCTTCCACCGCTACAAATTCGAGCTGGGCAATGTGACGACTGCTTCCGAATACAACGGTTCCCGGCAGGACCTCGTGCAGAGCGCCAACAAGAATCAGACACCCATTGAAGCGGCGCTGATCGGCATCATGAAAGCCATCCTCTGGGCCGCAAAGAACCTTCTGAACGCCGATGTGGACCCCGAAACGGCCATTTCGGTGGACTGGGACGACAGCTATATCTCCGACGCCGAAACGCGGATGGCGCAGATGCGGGACGATGCCCTCAGCGGTCTGCTGCCCCGTTACAAATACCTCGCCGCCCGGTACGGTGTGAGCGAAGAGGAAGCCCACAAGCTGGCCGACGAAGCCCGCACCGAGAACCAACAGCCTGAACTGAGCTTCGGGGGTGCATGATGCTGTCGCCGAGCTATCTGGAACACGCACCGGATGCCCTGACGCTCTTGTGGCAGCAGGTCGAGGACGACATCCTGCGGGACGTGGCGCGGCGCATCTCAAAGATGGAGACGCTGACCGAGACGGCCAACTGGCAGTTGTGGCGGTATCAGCAGACCGAAGCCCTCCGGCAGGACGTTGTAAAAAAGCTGGCCCGCTATACCGGCAAGAGCGAAGCCGCCATCCGGCAGCTGATGCAGGAAGCGGCCACCCGTGCGCTGGAAGCCGAGGATGCGATCTACTACCACTACGACATGGAGCCGACGCCTTTCGAGGACAACGCCGCGCTGCAAGCCCTGCTCAATGCGGGCTATCAGCAGACAGCGGGAACGTTCCGGAACCTGACCGGCACGACAGCAAACACCGTCAGCGGCCAATTCGAAGCCGCTCTGGACCGCGCACAGCTCAAGGTGAGCACGGGTGCGTTCGACTACAAAAGTGCCGTCAAGAGCGCCGTGGACAGCCTAGCGGACGGCATGAAATACATCACCTACCCCACCGGCCACAAGGACACGCTGGAAGTGGCTTGCCGCCGCGCGGTGCTGACCGGCGTGAACCAGACCGCCGCCAAGCTGCAGGTGGCCCGCGCCGACGAGATGGGCGTGGAGTTTTTCTCTGTGACGGCTCACGGCGGCGCACGTCCCACCCATGCAGTCTGGCAGGGCAAGACCTACCACCGAGGCGGGGCTGTGGACTACCTCGGCCAGCACTATGAGGATTTTGAGTCCTCCACCGGCTATGGAACCGGCGCAGGACTCTGCGGCTGGAACTGCCGCCACACCTTTTTCGCGGTATTTCCGGAGCTTGGCCCCGCGCCCACATGGACGCAGGAGAGCCTTGACGCCCTGAATGCCCGGGACATCGAATACAACGGCGGCAAATACACCCAGTATGAGATATCTCAGATGCAGCGGGCCAGAGAGCGCACCGTCCGCAAGTACAAGCGCCGGTATCTGGCCGAGACGGAAGCGGGCGTGGACGCCACCGACAGCGCCGTGAAGCTTCGCGCCGCCCGGGCCGAGCTGGCCGATTTCGCCGCCAAGACCGGCGGCAGAGTGGACAGTGCCCGCGTCAGCGTGGCAGGGTTCGGCAGGAGCGCCAGCGGGAAGGCAGCGTGGGCGGCGAAGGACTATGAAAAACGGCAAAAAGATGCTATAATTATAGAAAACCTTCGTTCTGCCGCAAAACTGCCAAAAGCCGCTGTGATTCATCTTGAACCTGCAAAAATCAATACTGACACCTTGACCTTTGATGATACTCACATCAATGCCGAGCGAGAGCACCACGTTAGTGAATCACAAGCAAAACAATATATCCGGGATGCAAGGATTTCTGTCTCGGTCTGGAACGGACAATTTGAACGGTATTATGGCTCAGAAGGCGCTGCCTATGTAAATACAATAAAGCACGAGATTCGCACTACATACAGTCGTGATGAATTTGATGAAAATACTACTGCCTTGATTGAGGAGATGAAAAAGAATGGCATTCTTAGATAATGTAGAGTACAGGCCGGACAAAACCGGTACAGCAGAAAGTGTCAAGTGTCCTCTGGTAGAGGACTGGATTGAACCCGGCGATTGTCAGTCCAATCAGGGAGTCATTGACCGCTGCATCCCTGCCCGATTCAAGGTAAAGCCCGACTGGAAGCAGATTTGTGAAGCCTGTCCCTTCCGTGATTACTAACAACCAAATATCGCAAGCGTCTTTGCCCAGCCGGGCAGGGGCGCTTTTTTCATGCCCACTTTGCCCGCGCGAGGACGGAGCGGACACCACGCGGCGGGCGGCGCGTATCCTCGCCCAAGACCGAAGCTGACAGAGAACAGCGTAAAAAACTGTGGTCCTATGAACCGAAAGGAGTTTATCCACCATGAAACGTGAAGATGTGAAGAATCATATCCCCGGCATCACCGATGAGCAACTGAACTGGCTGATGAGCGAGAACGGCGCGGACATCAACCGCGAAAAGACCGCTTCCGCCGCCTTGCAGACCGAGCTGGACAGCACGAAAGCCCAGCTCAAGACCGCGCAGGACGGCCTTGCAAAGTTCGACGGCAAGAAAAGCCCGGAGGAATATGAAGCCGAGCTGACCAAGCTGAAAGCCGACATGCAGTCTCAGGCCGAAACGTCCGCCTTTGACAACGCGCTGGATGTTGCCATTCTCGGCAAAAAGGGCCGGAGCGTCAAAGCCGTCCGTGCTCTGCTGGACCTCGACGCACTCAAAGGCTCCAAGGACCGTTCCACCGACATCGCGAAGGCGCTGGACGATGCCGCAAAGGCAAATCCGTGGGCGTTCGGTGATGCCGCGCAGGGCGCCGGCACTTACTCCACCGGCGCAGAGCATGGCGACCCGCTGACCGGTGACGCCGCTGATCCTGTCATGTCCGCGTTCCAGAAGATGAACCCCGGCATCAAGATCGAATAACAGAAAGGAAATTTTATGGCACACGAATCTCGAGTCCGTTACTCCGACATCGTAGACATCAAGCTGCGGGCAACGCTGGTCAAGAAAGTCGGCGTTATCTGCAACAACCGCTATGAGGGCAGCCCGAAGGCGGGCGCGGTCAAGGTCCCTGTCCGCGATACCGAAGTCGTCGTGAACGACTACGACAAGCAGAAGGGCGCAAAGCAGACCGGCGGCGACACCACCCTGCTCACCGTGAACATCGACAAGGACAAGGCTGTCAATGAGGTCATCGACGGCTTCGACGCTGAGAGCGTCCCCGGCCATCTGGTGGCCGACCGTCTGGACAGCGCCGGTTACTCGCTGGCTCTGCAGATGGACACGGACGGTTCTGTCGAGCTGACCACGGCGGGCACGGCTTTCGGCAGCACCACCGCGCTGACCGAAAAGACCATCTATGCCAACATCGTGGACGCCCGCACCCAGCTTTCCACCGTCCATGTTCCCACGGATGGCCGCTGGCTGCTGGTCTCCCCCGACACCTACGGTCTGCTGCTGAAGTCCCCCGAGTTCATCAAGGCATCTGACCTCGGCGACGCTGTGGTCCAGACCGGCGCTGTGGGCCGGATCGCGGGCTTCACCGTCTATGAGGATTCCACCCTCGGCGAAAATGTGGAGTACATTGCGGGCCATCCGAACTGGTTCACCCGCGTCGAAGAGTGGGCCGTTCCGGTCCACCTGCAGGACCTCGGCGGTTCCGGCGACTTCATTGGCGCGTCTGCTGTGCAGGGCCGCAAGGTCTATGCGCACAAGGTCACCAAGCCCAAGACCATCCTCATCAAGAAGAAAGCGTGATCTCATGCTCTACTGCACCTATGACCAGTACCACGCCAGCGGCGGCACGCTGGACGAAGCGGCCTTTGCGCCGCTGTGCAAGCGGGCGTCGAAGCTCATCGACCGGCACACCTTTGGCCGTGCCGAAGCCCACGCCGCAAAGTGTGAGCGCTGTGCGACGGACCTCGCGGATGCCTGTGTGCAGATCATCGGGGTGTTGGCTCAGACCAACGCCATGACCGCTGCAACCGGCTATGCACCCGGCGTGTCCAGCGTCAGCAACGACGGCTTCGCGGTCACCTTCGCGGACGGCGCACTGGCCGAGCGGACTGCCGCCGAAGCCCAGCAGCTCCTTGCCGAAGCGCTGGGCAGCGACCCGCACGGGCTGCTGTATCGGGGGTGTTATTGATGCGCGGAGACGTCACCGTGGTCAACCTCATCCACGACATCCAGACCGAGACGGACCAGCAGATCTGCCATGTTCTGGCCGGGTGCAGCTGGCGCGAGAAGCAGGACACGTCCAGCGGCGACCCGCAGCGGGTGGTGCACGTCCGTCTGCCGCCCGCTGCGGGCTATCTGCCCTATCCCCAGTGGGCACAGCTGCCCGCCGCCGAAAAGGCCCAGCACTGGACCCTCAAGCGGGGCGGCAAGCTCATCTTCGGTGCGGTGCATACCCTGACCGAAACCGAGTTCGCCGCACTGGAAAAAACGCACCTCTGCTGCACGGTGGCCGCTGTCTCCGATGACCGCGAGCCGCTGCTGCCGCATTTTCATGTGGAAGGGGGATGAAGCAGATGTCCAAGCCCATTTTTGAGCAGCCCTACGGACTGAGGTATCAGGTGGACGGCATCCAGATGCAACTTTCGTGGCGTCCCGACTTCGGGGCCGAAAAGACTGCTGCCCTGCAAAAAGCACAGTATGCCTTTTCGCAGGAAGCCGCCCGTATCATTGACAGCTATGTTCCGCTGGACACCGGCACGCTGAAAAACAGCGTCAATCAGGCTTCCAAATACGACGAAGGCTTGCTCGTCTACAATACGCCCTACGCCCGCAAGCAGTATTATCTCCACGCACAAGGCACGGACCTACGCACCTTCATGGGCAACGAAGAGCGCCATCAGGAAGCCGACCAATACAAAGGCTTGCGCGGCTCCTACTGGGGCCAGCGGGCGCTTGCTGACATGGGCGAGCATCTGGCCCTATACGTCACCCGTGCCGTCACGACGTTCTGGGGAGGGATGGGACACTTATGACCGAAAAGCCGACCATCGCCGCCATGCGGGAATGGCTCAAGAGCTGCCCGCTCATCGCGGAAGAGCAGACCGAACACGGCGCGGCCTTCCGCATCTCCGGGCTTTCGCCGGAGCCGGTGGCGGAATTTTCTATCGAGGATTCCCCCACAGACCCCGTTCTGACCACCTATTTCACCGGGCGGAACATGGCAAAAAGCTATGTGTTCACCTCCCGGCGTGAGTACAGCGAAGCCCAGAGCGTCCAGATCGCGAACAGCGGCTTTTTCGAGCAGCTGACCGACTGGGTGCTGGCCCAGAATGACCGGCACAATTTCCCCGCGCTGGAAGCCCCCCGCCAGCCCCTCAGCGTGTCGGTCACGGCGTCGGGCTACATCGTCACCAGCGCATCCGGAAGCTGCAGGATGCAGATGCAGCTTCGCCTTGTTTATTACCAACCGAAAGGAGCTTTTTCATGACTGTTACCGAAGCTGTCAACCTCTCCGGCGTTACGCCCAGCGCTTCGTATGAAGGCATCGAGACGGCGGACGATTTCGTGTTCGCCGTGCAGACCGAGACCACCCAGACCAAGAAAGCGGACTGGATCGTCTGCGCCGACCATGTGCGCGAGCACTCTGGTTCCCTGAACGCGACCACTTCCGACAACACCTATATCCGCACCGGCCCCGTCACCGCGAAAGGTCCCGTGCAGCGCACCCTTGCCATCAACGGCGACCGCTGCCCCGGCGACGATTTCCAGAACTTCCTTCTGAGCCACAAGATGAAGTTCGGTTCCGGCCAGACCGTCGTTGTGCCGTACCTGTATTTCTCCCTGCGCACCGGCAAGGGCGAGTGCGGACAGGCCGCGATCATCGTCACGTCGGACGCGGGCGGTTCTGCGGGCAATCCTGCCACCTTTGCCGCTGACGTGAAGGGCATCGGGACCCCGAAGGAGTTCGACTACACCGCCGACGCTGCATCCTGACCGTTTTGTTTCATCCAGCCTTCGCCCTGCTCTGGGCGGGGGCTTTTTTGATAGGAGGACATGCCATGATCACTGTTCAGGGCAAGAATTTCCCGTTTTCCAGCCTGAATGCAAACGACCTTGACCGCTTTGAGGCGGCCTTCCGGGCCTATCCGGGCAAGATGAACGCTGCACGCCAGCACGCGGCACAGGCGCATCTTTCTTCCGGCGACAGTCTGCGCGCGGTCTGCCGCGTCGTGCTGGACCTCATCGACGCGACCCTCGGCGCGGGGGCTTCCGCCCAGCTGGGCCTTGACGAAAGCACCTGCGACAAGGCGGTGATCTGCTGGAAGGAGATGATCGATGCCGTGGGTGTAGAACAGAAGTCTTTCCGGGAGATGTTCCAGCCCGCTGCTCCTGCCCCTGCCCCGCAGAACCGCGCCCAGCGCCGCCAGCAGAAGAAGCACAAGCCGCACAGCCGCTCTGAGGGCTTCCACCCGGACGCCATCGATTTTCCGAAGCAGAGTCCGGCCCTGAAAGACCCTAAAGCGGAACGCCGCGCAGAGCTGCTGAAGGAACTGGCGGCGCTGGACAATGACTAATATTTTGCTGGAACCGCTGCCCACCGTCTGGGAGGGCCGCCCCATCGACCCGGACTTTCGACCCATGGTCTGGCTGAACGACCAATTCCTGCGCGGACACCCCAAAAAGGACCCGCAGAGCATCGCGCAGGAATCGTTCCGCCGCTTTTACCGTGACCCCATCCCGCCGCTGGAAGCCCCGGATGCATGGGAATCCCTGCTGCGGTTCTTCATCAGCAGCGAACCGGCCACAGGCAGCGGGCGCGGCAGCACAGCGGCCATCAGCTTCGACTACGCCAGCGATGCCGATTACATCATGGCCGCATTCCTGCAAGCCTACCGCATCGACCTGACCACTGAACAGGTCCACTGGTGGCGGTTCCGGGCGCTGTTCCGCGCCCTGCCCGAAGATACCCTCATGGCAAAGATCATCTCGTGGCGCACCATGGACCTCACCGATCTGGACGGCAAGACCCGCCAGCTGTACGAGGACCGGAAGGAAGCCTTTGCCCTGCCGCGTGAGCTGACCGGAAACCGCCCTGCGGTCACTGTGGCCGACCACAACGCGGCCTTTGCAGCGCGGTTCCGGCGCAATGACTCCGACAGCCCGAAAGTGAGGTGAATCCATGGCAGATTTCAGCATCACCGGTGAAGTCAAGCTCAACAGCGACCCGGCGGAACAGAGCGTCAACAAATGGGCCGTCGCTGCCGGGAACCTGATCGCAGACTTCGCCAAAAAGGCGGCTTCTTCCCTGCAGAGCGTCGTCAAGAGCGGCATCGCCTACAACGCCGGGATGGAAAGCTACCTGACGAATTTCAAGGTCATGCTGGGCGACGAGCAACTGGCCGCTGAAAAGCTGGAAGAGATTCGAAAAATGGCGGCATCGACGCCGTTCACTCTGTCCGACCTGACCGACGGCACGCAGACCCTGCTTCAGTTCGGCATCGCAGCGGATGACACCACCGGCGTGCTCAAGCGGCTGGGCGATATCTCGCTGGGCAATGCCGACAAGATGCAGACCCTTGTTCGGGCTTACGGCAAGATGTCCAGCGCCCAGAAGGTCACGCTGGAAAACGTGAACATGATGATCGATGCGGGATTCAACCCGCTCAATCAGATCTGTGCGGCTACCGGCGAGACCATGTCCGAGCTGTACAAGCGCATCTCGGACGGCAAGGTGGGCTTCAACGAGCTGGAAGCCGCCGTCGAAGCGGCCACCAGCGAGGGCGGGCAGTTCTACAACGGCATGTTGGAAGCGAGCCAAACCGTCAATGGCCGTCTGTCCACCCTGCAGGACAACATCAGCGCCCTTGTCGGCAAGCTGACGGACGACCTGTTCACCGCATTCGGCGACATCATCGGCAAGAGCAACGAATTGGTCGTCGCCTTCCTCGATGACGACGAAAAAATGGCCCAGCTGAAGGAGACCATCGGTCTGACTGCCGCTGTGGTCGTGTCTGCGGGCGCGGCTTTTCTGGCCTACAAAGGCTACATTGCCGCCACCAGCACCGCCGCAGTCGTGCAGACCACCGTGACCACCGCGCTGGCCGCTGCCCACAAAGCCGCAGAGGGCGGCGCAAAAGGTCTGGCACTGGCGCAAGCGGCACTGAATACCGTTATGACGGCCAACCCCATCGGGCTGGTCGTCTCTGCCCTTGCCGCCCTGACGGCGGGGCTTGTCACCGCCTACAACACCAGCGAAACGTTCCGGAGCATCGTCAACGGGGCGTTCCAGTCCGTGGCGAGCATTGCTCAGTCGGCGATCGGGACCGCGATCGGCTGGCTGGACCAGCTCAGTTATAAGCTGAACAGTGCCCTCGGCAAAAACGGCTACACGGGCTATTCCAGCTACGACGACTACAAGTCTGCCAAGACATCGCAGGAAAACCGCGACAAGCGGCATCAGGCGGCGCTTTCCGGCGAAGGCATCAGCAACAAGAGCTGGACCCAGCGGCAGGAAGAAGCCAAAGCCGCCGCAAACGCCGCACAGAGCGCTGAAAAGGTCATCACCGCGTCCGCGAACAAGGCCGCATCGTCTACCAAAAAGGCCGGGTCCAGCGCCACAAAGACCGCGTCCGAGGTGGTCAAGTCCATCACCAAGACGGCGACCGAGGTGGACGGGAATATCATCCGCACCACTGAAACCGTCAACGAGACGCTGAAAAACGGCACGACCCAGCAGAAGAAAACCGTCACCGAGACCAGCCGCCAGATGGTCGAGGGCGTCCTCTCCGACGTCAAGACCATCACGACTACGGCGGCAGACGGGAGCCAGAAGGTCACCCAGAGCATCGAAGCGGTGCGCGATGTCCTCTCCACCACCAAAGACACCCAGACCGCCCTTGTAGACGGCGCGAAGGTCACGGTCGAGAAAACCACCGAGCTGCTGGCAGACGGCAGCGAGAAGGTCAGCACCGTCACCACCCGCACCGGGAAAGAGGTCATCGACGGCGTGGAGCGGACGGTCAAGACCGTCACGACCAAGACCGCCGACGGCGTAGAAACCACGGTCCGCACCATCGAGGACGCGGGCGTGCAGTACGCCAGTGCGGGCGAGCTGCTGACCACCCAGCTGCGGGACAAGCTCAACGACGGCTGGGATGCCATCCAAGAGGACATCCAGACGGACGCCCTCGGGGCCATCGAGTCGCTGGCGACGGCGCTGAAAAACGGCGACCTCGAAAAGCTGGGCCTGTGGGCGGCGTCGTACTTCTGGCACGCGTGCACCGCAGAGCAGCAAGCGCAGATCCAGTCCCTCGCACTGGGAGCCTTGAACCAGCTGAGCGCGGCGCTGAACAACGTCGGCTCTGATCTGGCGTCGCTGGCCATGTCGCTGGTGGCAAAGTTCGTCCCTGCGGCAGCATCGGCCACCGCCGGACAGACCGCACTGAACATCGCCATGGACGCGAACCCCATCGGGCTGGTCATCTCGCTCATCGGCTTGCTGGTGGGTGCGCTCATCAATTTTGCCGGGACCAACGAGTCTGTGGCAAACGGCTTCAAGAAGGTCTGGTACGGCGTTGAGGACGTTGTATCGTTCGTTTTCGAGTCTATTCTCCGCGTTCTTGGTCTGGGCGTGCAAGGTTTCGTCGATGCGGTCAACGCTGTTATCGACACCTACAACTGGGTCGCCGACAAACTCGGCCTTGACACCATCAGCCGGGTATCGAACCCGCTTTGGGACGCGGCGGACAAGATCGCCGACCGGCGCAAGCAGCGGCAGGAAGAGCGGAACAACAGCTCTTCCTCGTCTGATTCTTCGTCTGATTCTTCGTCCACGCCCTCCACCCCGAAGGACCCAGACCCAACCCCAGACAACACGGACGCCATCGAGGACAACACCGCCGCCATCCTCGCCGCCAACGAAAAGCTGGCCGAGATGGTCCGTCAAGCGGATGGGCTGGTCTTGTCGGACAACATGGCCGTCACCCGCACGGTGGCAGCGTCCGGCACGGCACAGGTGGCCGCTGCTGCCAACAACTACCACCGCGAGGGCGACACCAACATCACCCAGAACATCTACAGCAAGGCCCAGACGGCGGCAGACCTTCAGCGGGAAGCCCGCTGGGAAGCGGACCGCGCAAAGGCCACCAAACGATGAAAGGAGCGCTCACATGGAACGAAAAGACCATCTTCAGCTCGTGACCGATGCGGGCGCGACCCTGCATCTGGGCTGGGACTACAACATTCCCTACAACATCGACCCGCTCAACGGCGTGGACGTCAACCTGCAGCTGTCGCAGGGCGTCAATCAGGTGGGCCAGACTGTCGAAGGGCAGACTGTGGCGGGGGTGTATCGAGAGATCATCGCAGACTTCTGGGGCGAAAATGGCAACGCCGACGCCGAGCGTTTTCTTCAGACGCTCACCTACCAGATCTCCGGCGTGCTCTATTTCGGCGACAAATGGTTCGCCCGGTTCGTCGTCAGCAAAACGCCGTACCCCGTACAGATCCACGGCTTTCCCCGGCTGGACATGATGCTGTTCTGCCCGAAACCGTTCTGGTACGGCTTGGACGCGGCCAGCTACACGCTGGGCGGCTACTCGGCGGCGTTCAGCTTCCCGGTCAACTACGCCCAGCCCCACCAATTCGGCGTCCACAACTCCATCGCCATGGTCAACGTCCGCAACACCGGAGCCTTGCCGGTCCCCTTCACGGCGACCCTGCGGGCGACCGATACGCAGGTCGTGAACCCGCGCATCACCAATCTGCTCACCGGGCAGAGCATCGGCTTTCTGACCACCCTGACGCCCGGGCAGACCCTCGAAATCTATCGCAACACGACCGACCAGCTGGCTGTGAAGCGCATCGAGGGCCAGACCGAAGAAAACGTCTTTGCCCTGCTGGACGAGGACAGCGACCTTGTAGAGCTGGCCCCGGGCGACAATCTGCTCAAGATGGACGCTGACACCGGCGCGGACGCCCTGCAAGCCACCGTGAGCTTCTACCCGATGTACAGCGGCATCCTGCCGGAGGTGATTTCATGACTTTAGATGTGCTCGACGAGATCACCCTTGTGCGGCTGGGCCGCATCGGGGTGTGGGTCAGTCTGTATTGGGACGAGCCGTACAACACCGAGGGCGTCTTTACGCTCGAGGTCCGGCCCACCACCGAAAATCTGTCGCTCCTGCGGGAAGGGCGCTGGCTCAAGCGGTCCGACAGCCGCGTGCCCATGCGCATCTGCCACCGAAGCAACCAAAACGACGACGCGAACCTCGTCTGCACCGGCTTCCCGGGCACTTGGATCCTGAGCAAGCGGGTCAGCACCGAAACGGTCAAGGCCGAGAACGCCGAAGCCGCCATGCGCCGCCTTGTAGCTGCCATGGACCCGTGGCCCCGCTTCGAGCTGGGGGAGCTGGTGGGCTTCGATACTACCTTCACCGCCCAGACCTCGGGCGGCTCCCTGCTCGACTACTGTATGACCATCGGCGCGGCCTGTGACCTCGGCTTCCGGGTTGCGCTCAGTGGTAAAAATGCCGACAAAAAGCTATTGTTCGAGGTCTACCGCCCGACTGCTGACCCCAACAACCGCTTCGCGACCAAATGGGGCAATTTGCAGGGGGCCAGCTGGGCGTTCGGCGACAACGACTATTGCAATGTGGCCGTCGTGCAGGGCGCTGGCGAGGGCGAGAACCGCGCCACGGTAACCGTCGGTCTGACCGACGCCGCCGGCATCGACCGGCGCGAGCTGTATGTGGACGCCCGCGACGTCCAGCCGGACGAGGACAAGGGCGAGACCAACCAATCCGCTGATTACCTCGTCCGGCTCATGGACCGTGGGACCACCAAGTTGCTTGACCAGCTGCGCACCGGCAGCATCGAGGCCGACCTCAGCGCCGACCTGTCCCCGGGTGATGTGGCGTTCTGCAGCTTGCCGGAGCTGGGCTACAAGGCCACCGTCCGGGTGGCAGACGTCATCCTGCAAAGCCAGTCCGACAGCACCACCCGCACCCTGCGGCTGGGCACGCCGGTCTGGCACAAACTCTGACAGGAGGGATTTCTTTTTGAGCATCATTACCTATCCCCTCAACGGCCCGACTTACGACGCAAACGACGCGGCGGCGTACTTTTCCACCCGCACGTCGGGCGTCTTTAGTACCGATGAGGATTTTTCGGTCACATCTGACGGCAGCGGCCTGACCGTCACTGTCGGCGCAGGGCGCGGCTGGGTCCACCCGGAGCGCTTCGTGGGCTACAGCGTCACCCAGCGCGAGGACACCACCCTGACGCTCCCCATTGCGGACGGCCAGCGCCCCCGCATCGACCGCATCGTGCTGCGGTATGACGCCGCCGCCCACGAGACCCGCTTGCAGGTCCTGCAGGGCACGCCGGACACCTCGCCCACGGCTCCCGCCATCTCCCGCACGGCGCTGATCTACGACCTCTGCTTGGCCGAGGTCACCCGCCCTGCGGCATCCACCACCATCACCGCTTCCAACATCCGCGATACCCGTACCGACGAGAGCCTGTGTGGCTTGGTCCGGGATGGCGTGGACGGGATCCCAACGGATCAGCTCGAGACAGAGGCGAGAGAGCGTTTAGCAGCGCTCAATGAAACGGCCTCAGCCAGCGCCGAAGCTGCTGACGCCAGCGCAAAGGCTGCGGCTTCCTACCGGGACGCGGCGGCGGAAGCCCTCAGCAAGACGGTGAGACCGACTGCTTCTGATATTGCAACTGGTCAGTGCTTCGACCTCGACAGCGGTGGCAGGGTCGTGTTCAAATCCGCTGAAAACAAAGGTTGGTATCGCGCTACGCTGCCGGATGGCGTTTGTACCATCGATGTAAAAACGCTGGTCGCAGCCGCTGTCACCACCTCACTCGCCAACCCCTATGTACAGATAAAATCCAACGCCGTTGTTCTTCTGGATGATACCGGACACGCGATTTATACGGCTGGCGGTGCGCCCGCCTACACGTTCACCGATAAATATTTCGAAACGACCATCCTTAGCGATGACCTGAAAAACGCAAAAGAGATTCTCGTCCAGTTTGTTTTTCAGACAAAAGGCGTCGTCGGATATCCTACTGTGACCTTTCACAAAAACCGCCTTGACGCACTGGAAGAAAAAGTCGCGCAGGGCGGCGGCACGGGCAGCACTGACATCGGCCTGAGCATCGTGGACGGAAAATTGTGCGTCACCTATGACAACGGGACTTAAAGGAGGTTTATCCAAAATGGCACAAGTCACAACCCCTATCCTGACCGACGAAACCGGCCAGCGCATGGCCGCTGCGCTCGAAACGCTGGCCCAGAACGGCGGCACGGGCGGCGGTTCCGGCTCCACCACAGACCTCACCATCGGCACGGTGACCAGCGGCGACACCGCCAGCGCGACCATTGTAAACGGCAAGCTCAACCTCGTGCTCCCGCGCGGTGCAACTGGCGCAACGGGTGCAACTGGCGCGACGGGTGCGACCGGCGCACAGGGTCCTGCGGGCAAAGCCGGAGCTGCCGGTGCGCAAGGTGCAACGGGGCCACAAGGCCCCAAAGGCGATACTGGCGCTACAGGAGCCACTGGTCCGGCTGGCCCGGGCTTTTCTGACACCGCAAAAACGCTGATCTTGTCGCTGTTTGAGTCGGCGGCATACGGTAACAGCACCATGCAGAGCCAGCTGGACGCCCTCAAGACGGAGTTTGGGCAGAGTGGCGGGGACACGCCCACGCCGTCGCCGACCTATTACAGCGTCACCTACAGTCTGAGCCATGTGACCAGCTCCACAAGCACGGCCAGCGTGGCGCAGGGCAGCTCGTTTGCATCCACCCTGACAGCAGCCTCCGGCTTCACCATGTCCAGCGTGACCATCAAGATGGGCGGCGCAGACATTACGTCCAGCGCCTACAACGCCAGCACCCGGGTGGTGAGCATTG
>URVW01000032.1 GCA_900551435.1 uncultured Faecalibacterium sp. | reverse complement strand
CCCAGAGTTTTCAGAGTTTTTCTTTTACTCTGTCTACTCTAGGGGTAGCATATCAGTCCACAACACTGGCTTTTGTTGTTATTGATGTACCTGTTCCAGCTTCCGGGCCAGCGTATGCATCCCGTCCCGGACGTTTTCCGGAGCCGCGATCTCCACCTTTCCGCCGAATCCAAAGACCCAGCCGTAAAAAGGCTCGCTGACGCAGATGGGGACTTCAAAGTGGAAAGAACCGTCCTCTTCCGGGACGAAGAGCGGCGAAGCCCCGAACCGCTCCCGCATGGCATCTTCCAGCCCGGGCGCACAGCGCAGGGTCACGCGGGACTCCTCGCCGCCGTACATGCTGAAATGCTTCCGCAGATAGGCGGGCAGGTCGAAATCCCGGAACTGCTCTTTGCCGCGGCGCGGCTCGTCGAGGACCCGAACGCCCGACATCCGGTCCACCCGGTAGTGGCGGATGCCCACCGGCTCTTTTTCGTCCTGATAGGCGATGAGGTAATAACAGCCGTTCTCCCATGCCATCTGCCATGGGCTGATGACCCGCATTTCGGGGCGGCCCACTTTTTTGTAATGGAACTCCACCATTTTTCCGGCATTGATGGCCTCATGCAGAGCATCGATGCTGTACAGCAGACTTTTGCTGTCGGTCTTGGGGCGTCCCTCCACATAGACCTGACGCTGCAGCTGGCTGCCCTCGTAGTTGGAGCAGAGCTTTTCCAGCTTCCGGATGAGGCGGCGGCTGGTCGAATTGGACACCACCCGGCTGGCCTGAACGGCATCCACCAGCAGCTTCAGCTCGGCAAGGTCGAAGGTCCGGCTGGCCAGAAAATAGCCGCCGCCCCGGCCCCGCCGAAGCTTGATGTCATAGCCCAGCGCGTTCAGGGCATCGATGTCGCTGTAGACGCTCTTGCGCTCGCAGAGGATGCCCTGCTGTTCCAGCAGCTCCACCAGCTGGGGGACGTTCAGCAGATGGTTCTCGTCGGTCCGGGTCTCAAAAATACGCAGCAGCGCCAACAATTTGGATTTCTGACCTTCCTGCTTGGGCATACACTTCTCCCTTTCGCAGACTTGCCCTCTCCGTCCCTGCTCCGCCCGCCAGTTTCCCGCAGAGGGAGTCCTTGGCAGGCCGGGCAGGTCTGAGCACCGTTTTTCGATGGCAAGCCCTGTTCGTTTTGGCAGCAGCAGCTTCCGGTCACTCCGGAAGCTTTTTGTCAAAGGCCGCGCGCCGCTGGGTGGACAGGCGGAACATCTCTTCCAGCTTTTCGCGGTCACCCGCGACCAGCGCGTTGCGCAGCGCATCCAGCGCAGCGTCGAACTGGTCGATCTCGGAGATGAGGTTCTCCTTGTTCCACAGGAACAGTTCCGCCCACATTTTATCGTTGATGCGAGCGATGCGAGTCAAATCCCGGAAGGAATCGCCCGTGTACTCGCACAGGGACGTATTGTCATTGGCGCACATCAGGCTGACCGCGATGGCATGGCACAGCTGGCTGACATAGCCGATCATCCGGTCGTGTTCCTGCACGGTCAGGGTGCAGATGTGCTTGAAGCCCAACACTTCGGCCAGTTCCTTGGCCCACACGATGGCTTCCGGGGTGTTCTTCTCGGTCGGCGTGATGATAAAGTTCGCCGGGGCAAAATTCACCTCGGCCGCGTGCTCCACGCTGGACGTCTCCCGGCCCGCCATGGGATGGCTGGCAATGAACTCGACCCCTTCCGGGCACATAGCCTGGACCGGCTCCACAAGGCCGGTCTTGACGCCCGACACATCCGTGAAGATGCAGCCGGGTTTGATGAGATGGCCATAGGTCTTGAACCATTCGAGCAGGGCCGTGGGATACAGGCCGAAGATGATGTGGTCGGCTTCCCGCACAAGGTCCTCGAAATCGTGGGTCTTGCCGCTGCGGATATAGCCGTGGTCGAGGGCATACTGCAGATGGCCCTCGCTGCGGTTGATGCCGTCCACGAGGAACCCGGCCTTCGACAGTTCCAGCGCGTACTTGCCGCCCAGAAGTCCCAGACCCACAATGAGATAGCGTTTCGATTTATCCAACATCCTGTACCTCCGCGCCCAATGGCTTGATGGCTGTAAAGAAATTCGGCCAGCTCTTGGTGATGGCTTCCGCTTCCGCGATGGGCAGCTTCAGCCCCGCCGCCAGCGCGAGGACCGCAAGGCTCATGACCACGCGGTGGTCGTTGTGGCCGGAAAGGACCGTTTCGGGCGCATGGAGCGCCCCGGCACAGCCCTGAATGGTAATGGTCCCGCCCTCGCTGGAAAGGACACCGCCGCACTTGCGCAGTTCCGTTTCCATGGCTTCGATGCGGTCGCTCTCCTTGATACGCAGACGCTCGGCGTTCCGGATGACGGTCGTGCCCTCGCACAGCAGCCCAAGGACCATCAGCACCGGGCCGAGATCCGGGCAGTCGGCAAGGTCGATGTCCGTGCCGTGGAGCGGTGCTTTTTCAAAGACGATGCCCGCTTCCGTGTGGGCAAACTCTGCCCCGCACCGGCGCAGGATATCCAGAATGGCGGCATCGCCCTGCAAGGTCGTTTCGGCAAGGCCGGTCAGGGTGACCCCGCCGGTCACAGCTCCCAGCACCGCCGGGAACGCCGCTTGGCTGTAATCGCCCTCGACGGTGTAATCGCAGGGATGATATTCCTGCCCGCCGGGAATTTCCAGCGTCGTATCGTCGAGCCAGCGGCTCTCGACCCCAAAAGCGTTCTGCACGGCGCGGGTCATCTCGATATAGCTCCGGCTCTCGACCGGCGGGAGCAGATGCAGGGTGCTGGTCCCATCCAGCAGCGGCAGCGCGAACAGCAGTCCGCTGATGAACTGGCTGGACACATTGCCCGCCAGCGTGTAGTCCCCGCTGGAAAGTCGCCCTTCCACGGTCAAGCCGGAAGCGCTCTGCTCGAACCGCAGACCCTGCTCCCGGTACAGCGTCTCGTAGACCGACTGGGGCCGCTCCATCAGCCGCCCCCGGCCTACGAAAGTCACTTTCTGCCCGGTCAGGCTGGCCAGTGGAATGAGGAAGCGCAGGGTGCTGCCGCTCTCGCAGCAGTCCACCGGGGCTTCGACGGCCCGGAAGCCGCCCAGCCCCTCCACCACAGCGTCGTTTTCGCCGGTGGTGACATGGGCGCAGAGCTGGCCCGCCGCCGCGAGGGTGGCGGAGATGTCCTTGCTGAATTCCAGATTCCGGATGTGCGAAGTCCCTTTCGCCAGCGCGGCGCAGAGCACCGCACGGTGCGCCATGCTCTTGCTGGGCGGCGCGGCGAGGACGCCGCCAACCTGACGCGCACGTTCAACTGTTACGACCATCTCACATATCCCGTCCGATGGCCCATGCGACCTGACGGCACTTTGCCATGGCCTGTGCAAAGGCATCCGGGGTCAGGCACTGTGCACCGTCGCTCCATGCGTGGCGGGGGTCATAGTGGACTTCCACTTCCAGACCGTCTGCACCGGCAGCGACGGCAGCGATCATCATCGGCTCGACGAGGTTTGCCTTGCCGGTGGCGTGGCTGGGGTCCACGATGACGGGCAGATGGGTCTTTTCGTGGATGATGGGCACAGCGGACAGATCCAGCGTGTTGCGGGTGTATTTTTCAAAGGTGCGGATGCCGCGCTCGCAGAGGATGACCTGCTCATTGCCGCCCGCCATGATATATTCGGCGCTCATGATCCACTCTTCGATGGTGTTGCACAGGCCGCGCTTGAGCAGGACCGGCTTGTGCATCTTGCCAACGGCCTTGAGCAGCTGGAAGTTCTGCATGTTGCGGGCGCCGATCTGCACGACGTCCACATACTCCTCAAATTCGGGGATGCGGTCCTCGCTCATCAGCTCGGAAACGATGGGCAGACCGGTGGCCTCGCGGGCCTTGACCATGTCGAGGATGCCCTCGGTCTCCAGACCCTGGAAGGAGTAGGGAGAGGTGCGGGGCTTGTAAGCGCCGCCGCGGAACAGAACCGCGCCGCCGGCCTTGACGCTCTGGGCGATGCGGAGCGCCTGTTCCTCGCCCTCGATGCTGCACGGACCGGCCATGACCGCGATCTTCTCCTTGCCGCCGATCTTCACGCCGCCGCAGTCGATGACGGAATCCGCCGGGTGAAACAGGCGGTTGGCGCGCTTATAGGGGGCCGAAACGCGGGTCACGTTGTCGATCCACGGATTGGCCAGCACATCGCGCTCGTCGATCTTGGTGGTGTCGCCCACCAGACCAAACACGTTGTAGTCCTTGCCGGTGATGAGGGTGACGTCGAGACCCTGCTTTTCAAAGCGGTCCACGATCTTTTCCAGTTCGTCCTTCGGAGTCCCTTTTTTCGTCGAAATAATCATTTCTCTTTTTCCCTTCTAATAATCATCTCTATTTTCTGCCCTATTCCGCAGGGCGAAGATGGATTCGTTTGAAGCACAACCTGCCCGGTCTGCCAATGGCTCCCCCCTTGGGGGAGCTGGCGCGAAGCGCCTGAGAGGGCTATTGTACCAAATGCGATTGTGCGCCGCCGTCCAGCCGGAGCAGCTGCACCAGATAGGAGCACGCATGGAGATAGCCGCTGATGCCCTCGCCCGCGAACCGGCCCTGACAGCCAAACGACACAATATCCACTTTCTTGAACGGCTCGTGGCCGTCGAGGTCCTCCATCAGCACTTCCACGGCGGGCACGCCGCATAATTGCAGCGCTTCGAGGATGGCCACGCTGTAAAAGGCATAGCCGCCCGGGTTGATGATGATGCCGTCGGCGCGGCCCGGGGCCGACTGGATCTCATCGATAAGGTCGCCCTCGTGGTTCGACTGGAAGAAGTCCGGTTCAATGCCCATCTGCTGACAGCATGCTTCCAGATAATCCAGCAGAGCGGGATAATCGATCTCACCCTCGACACCCGGTTCGGTGAAGCGGGTGATGTTGACATTGGGGCCGTTAAGGAACAAAAATCTCATCGAGCGCCTCCAGCGCCGCCGTCACGGCATCCGCAACGGTGGACTTGTTCGAAATGACGGCATCGGCCGCCGCCAGATAGAGCGGACGGCGTTCTGCTTCCATAGCTTTCAGCGCCTCGGCGCTGCTGGAAAGCGGACGTCCGCCGCCCACGGTCAGCTTGCTCAGCGGGCGGTCGATGAAGAGCACTACGCCGTTCTGCCGCAGAGCACGCAGGTTTTCCGGCCGCTTGATGACGCCGCCACCGCAGGAGAGCACCTGCCGCCCCTCTTTGGCAAAGGCGCAGGTCTGTTCGGTCTCTCGGCGGCGGAAGCCGTCCTCGCCCTCGGCGGCGAAGATGTCCGGGATGCTGCGGCCGTCGGCCTTAACGATTTCCTCGTCGAGGTCCACGAACCGCTTGCCCAGCTTGTCGGCCAATGCGCGGCCGATCGTCGTCTTGCCGCAGGAGGGCATCCCGATCAGGGCGATGTTCAGCTGTTCTTTCCGGAGCGCCGCCGTGATGGACTTGATCTCGCCCGCTGCATCGTCAAATTTCCGATCAAGGAAATATTCCGCCGCGTACACGGCCTGTGCCACCAGCATCTCCAGACCGCCGACGGACACCGGGACGCCCGCTTCCTCGGCGCGGAGGATGAGTTCGGTCTTGTCCGGGTTGTAGACGACGTCCAAGACCGCTTCCAGCCCCGGCATCGCGGCCACATCCAGATTGCAGACGCCGACATTCGGGTACATGCCCGCCGGAGTGGTGTTGATGACGATCTGCGCCCCGCTGCAGACCGCTTCCTCATAGGAAAGCTCGCCCTTTTCGGGGTCCGGATGGCGGCTGACCGTCAGAATTTTCGCAGCTCCCTTGTCCCGGGCCACCGCACTGGTGGTGTTGTGGGTCCCGCCCGTGCCGAGGATGAGCACGGTCCGTCCCGCGAAGTCCACGCCGTGGGCTTCCGCCAGATGGGCAAAGCCCAGATAATCGGTGTTGTAGCCGTAGAGCAGACCGTTTTGGTTCACGACCGTGTTCACGGCCCCGATGGCCTTGGCGCGGGGGTCGATATAGGAACAATACTCCATGACCAGCCGCTTATACGGGATGGTCACATTGATGGCCTTGAAGGCCCGCTTTTTCAGAAATGCCCGGGCCTCGTCCTCGGTCGGGAGGGGGCACAGGTCGTAGTGATAGCCGCAGAGCATCTCGTGGATGATCTTGGAGTAAGAATGGCCCAGTTTGGAGCCGATGAGTCCGTATTCCATTTACAGCTCCTCCTTGCGATAGCTCGTGGGATGTTCCATCCATGCCGTGCCGTACTTTGCCGTGAGCAGGTCGCCGACGGCCAGCGCCGCCGCACAGGTCTGCACGATGGCTGCTCTTGGCACGATGCAGGGGTCATGCCGCCCCTGAATGGCCAGTTCCGCGTTCTTTTTGGCGAGATAATCCACGGTGTCCTGCTGTTTATAGATGCTGGGGGTCGGCTTGACCACTGTGCGGAACACCACCGGCATCCCGTTGGCGATGCCGCCGTTCAGACCGGCGTTGTGGTTGGTGGCCGTCACGATGCGGTCCCCCTGCATCCGGAAGGCGTCGTTCGCTTCCGAGCCTTTCAGGTCCGCGAAGCCGAAGCCCGTACCGAATTCGATGCCCTTGACCGCCGGGACCGAGAACGCCATGTGGGCAAGCTCGCTCTCCACGCTGTCAAAATAGGGTTCACCGACGCCCGCCGGAAGCCCCAGAATGGCCGTTTCCAGAATGCCGCCCACGCTGTCACCTTCGCTTCCGGCGGCACGGATGGCGGCTTTCATCGGCTCTTCGACCGCTGCATCCAGCAGAGCAAAGCCGTCGCCTTTGTTGAGCAGGGCTTCGGCCTGTGCGGCCAGCGCCGCCGGGTCATCCTGCGCAAAGGGGGTGTCCGCGATGCCCGCGCACCGCCCGATGTGGGTCACGATGTCGATGCCCGCACGGTTCAGCGCACTCAGGACCACGGCCCCGCCCGCCACCAGCGCCGCCGTGATGCGGCCGGAAAAGTGTCCGCCGCCCCGGGCGTCCTGATAGCCATGGTATTTGGCATAGGCTGTATAATCGGCGTGGCCGGGACGCAGAAGGTCTGCGGTCTTGGCATAATCGCCGCTGCGGGTGTTCTGGTTCTCGATCATCAGCGCGATGGCCGTTCCGGTGGTCCGGCCATTCACCACACCGGACAAAAACTGGACGCGGTCCGCTTCCACCCGCGGCGTCGAAAGTCCGTCGCCCCGGGCGCGGCGCTTGTCCATACAGGCGGCGAGGAACTCCTCGTCCACCGGGACGCCCGCCGCCATGCCGTCCAACACCGCGCCGATGGCGCGGCCATGGCTCTCGCCGAAGATGGTCAGGGAGAGGTCCGAGCCAAACGTGTTCTTCATCGCGCTCATTCCTCCATGCCCAGCAGGGGGCGCAGACCCTCCACCGGGATCGTCTCGGCACGCCAGCAGCCCAGACCCGGCACTTTGATGATGGTGATCTGGCCGCCCTGCGCCTTTTTGTCATGGAGCATCTCAGCCAGCACCTTTTCTTTGTCGTAGCTGGTGCGCAGGGGCAGCCCCAGACGGCGGTAGACCGCCCGCACCCGCTTCTGCAGCGCCTTCGATTCGATCATCGGCAGCATGCCCAGCGCCACGCACTCGCCGTGGAACAGGCCCACGGTGCGGCGTCCCTTGATGCCCTTGACGGCCTCGATGCCGTGGCCGATGGTGTGGCCGAAGTTCAGCGCCTTGCGCATTCCGCGCTCGGTCTCGTCCTGCTCGACGATGTTCTTCTTGAACCGCAGACTGCGGTAGATGATCTCATTGATCTGGCCGTCGATGTCGCCTTTTTCAAAGATGGCGAACAGTTCCGGGTCGGCCAGCAGACTGGCCTTGACTGCCTCGGCCAAGCCGTTGATGTAGTGGCGGCGGGGCAGGGTGGATAGGGTGTCCGGGTCCACGATGACCAGCTTGGGCTGCCAGAACGCACCCACGATGTTTTTGGTATCGCCCAGATCGACCGCCGTTTTGCCGCCGATGGAGGAATCGATCATCGAGAGGGTGGTGGTGGGGCAGTTGATGAAATCGATGCCCCGCATATAGATGGACGCAGCAAATCCGGCCAGATCGCCGACCACGCCGCCGCCCACAGCCACCACAAGGTCGCCGCGGCCCATGTTGAAGTCCAGCATCTGGCGCAGGACCGTTTCCAGAATTTTGAAGCTCTTGCTGGCTTCGCCCTGCGGCACGGTGATGATGGTGGCTTCGCGGCACTGGTCCGCCACCCGCTGGGCATATTCGGCGGGCACGCCGCTGTCGGTGACCACCGCCACCTTGCGGTCCAGCCGCGCGAACTGATAGAGGTTTTCCAGTGCGCCGTTCTTCAGGATGATGTCATAACTGCGCTCGCCCAGATTCATGGTGAGCTTGGTTCCAATAAAATCGCTCATTTGTTGTACACTCCTAACAGCCGTACCGTGCGGCAGGTATGATTCAGCTCGCGCAGAAGCGCAGCCGTCTCGTCGGCGGTGGGGTCGCCCACCAGCTCGACGTAAAAATAATAGTCAAAAGGCACATGCGGAAGCGGACGGCTCTTGATGGATTCCATATCGTAGCCGCTCGCGCCGATGATCTGGATGACCTCGGCCAGCTTGCCGGGCTTGTTGTCCACCGTAAACAGCAGCGAGAACCGATTGCCCGCCGTGGGCTTTTCGCGGCTGAGCACGATGAAGCGGGTGGTATTGTCGCCGTCGGTGTTGATGCTGGGGACCAGCACTTCCAGCCCGTACAGCGCCGCTGTTTCCACGCTGGCGATGGCCGCTTTGGTCTTGTCGCCGCTCTCGGCCACGAACTTGGCCGCCATGGCCGTGTTGGGCATCGCCGTGGCGGGCAGACGGAACTGCTTGAGGAACGTCTCGCTCTGGGCGATGGCCTGTTGGTGGCTGTACACATGGGTCAGCTCGTTCAGCTGGGTCCCGGGCAGGACCAGCAGGTTCTGCGAGATGGGCAGATCGTAGACGCCCACCACCCACAGTTCGGGGTGGTTATAGCACAGGTCCAGCACCGCCGACACATCGCCCGCGTGGCTGTTCTCGAACGGCACGACGCCATGAGCCGCATCGCCGTTCTGTACCGCATCGAACACCTCGTCCCACGTCGGATAGCTGACGGCTTCCGCATGGGGGAAGAGCGCTTTCAGCGCGATGTGCGCAAAGGCCCCCTCCACGCCCTGATACGCCGCGCGGTTCTGCCCCAGCACCTCGGATTCATACTGCTTGGCGACATCCATCATGTGCTGCACATGATCGCGGTAATAGGGGCGCAGAACGGGGTTCTGAATCCGCGCTTCGGCCTTGTCCAGCACGACAGCTTCCCGCGCCGCGTCGAAGATCGGCAGACCATGTGCCTTTTTATATTCTGCGATGGCCAGAACCGCCGCCATCCGCCGCTCGAACAGGGCGGCAAGCTCGGCATCCCCCGCATCGATCTCGCGGCGGGCTTGGTCCAGTGCGTCCATGGTTCCACATCCTTTTGATCCAGATTTTGATGATACCTGATTAGTATACCATAACCCGGATGAAGAAACAACAAACCGCAGGTCCTTTCAAAGCGGAGTCTTTTTCAGATATGGGGGCAATAAAACAAAAAAACCTCACCTGCAATGATGCAGATGAGGTGTATCAACCTCTCAGTCTCGCTTGCGCTCGCCAGCTCCCCTATGTAGGGGAGCCTTTGGCAGAGAGATGAAATAAAATCGGCTGCCAAGGCCTCTCCTATCAGGAGAGGTGGCGCCGTAGGCGACGGAGAGGTTTACCTTTTCAGATCCTCCCGGCTCCTTGCCTTTCCGTAGTAGCGTCCATACGGATTGTCAAGGTCTGCCGCGCGGGGCGCTTCCTGCGGTCTTGGCTCCTGCACAGGAGCCGGACGCCGGGGCGCACCTTTTTCACGTTTTACGAGCCGGAACCGCATGGTCAGTCCTCCGCGCGGGCGGTCGAGACCGCGCCCGCCGTCAGCTTCTGCCACAGCTCTTCGCCGCCCTTGAGGTTGTCGGCAGAGCCGGAATTCCACGCGCCGCGCATTCCCACATAGAACTGCGACAGATATTCTTGGCTGTCGCCGCCCTGTGCGTGGGTGGTGTCAGAGCTGTATTCGCCGAGGTCGAGGCTCGTCAGCACCGGGCAGTCGGTCCACTTGTAGACCATGTTCCACCAATCGCCGTCGCTGCCGGATTCTGGCAGTCCGCCGTCCAGATAGCGCAAGGTCCCGGTGCTCTCTTCAAAGCCCGCCGGGTCATACAGCAGAAAAATGGAGCTGAGCGACCCCTGCACATCGGTGGCCAGCTTGGTGGTCCCGGCCATGGTCAGGTAAGCTGCGCTCTCGGTCTGGGTGTCCTCGTCGGAGTAATCCAGCGTGTAGACGTTCAAGGTCACCACGACTTTCCCATCGCCGTTCAGATCCTCGCCGTACTGGGCGAGCTGGGTCTGAAGCGCCTCCACGGTGTCGTCCGGCAGGTAGTACGGGGCGACGACCGCGATGTTGTAATCGGCTTTGGTCGTGAAGAAATACTGTCCGATAAAATTGTAGGCCACAAATGCCACGGCAATGCCGATAAGAATGACCCACTTCAGATTATAATCCCACCAGTTGGCCCAGCGTTCCTTGCGGGTGTAGGTCTTTTCGCGGCGGGGAGCGATGTCGCCGGGTTTGATATCGCGCTCGTAACGGTAACTTGCCATAGTTCTCCTTAAAGCTGTGCGAGGATGGTCTGGCGGACGGCTTCGGGCAGCTGTTTCTGCTCGGCCTTGCTCATGCCGGTCGTCTGGATGGGCGGCAGGATGCGGATATGGATGGAACCCGGCGTCGCGCGGTTGCCGTGGGCCTCAAACAGGCCCCGTGCCCCCGAGATGGCCACCGGGACCACCGGTGCGCCGGTCTTGATGGCGATGCGGAACGCACCGTTCTTGAACTCGCCGGCGCCGCCCTCTTCGCCCTTGTAGCGGGTCCCTTCCGGGAAGATGATAAAGCTCTTGCCGCCCTGCACGATGGCCGTAGCGTCGTTGAGCGCCTTGACCGATGCGCGGACGTCATCGCGCTTGACGAACACACAGCCCAGCAGCTTCATCCAGCGGTTGAGCAGCGGGATCTTTCCCAGCTCTTCCTTGGCGAGGATGCCGTGGGGGCCGTCCAGACCCACCAGCAGCAGCGGGATGTCATAGTAGCTGCGGTGGTTGCCGACGAACACACAGGGGGTGTTCTTGGGGATGTTCTCCTGCCCCTCCACCACCAGCTGTGCGCCGGTCACCTTCAGGATGCCGCGGCTCCAGTGCGGGATATGCTTGTTGACGATTGCTTCCACCGTGTCCATGTCTCCGGCAGCGAGTGCACGCTCGCCCCGGCGCAGGACGCCGTAATGCACGATCATATAGCCGAACAGATAGATGAATAACGCTATCGTGCGAAAAATGCTCACGTTCCTTTCCTCCTTCTGGCCCAAAAAGCCATTGTCATTGTAACACACTTTGAACAAAAATGGGAGAGAACACACTTTTTTTACAAATGAAGGGCTGTATGGCTTGCAAATTTCACAAAATCCGGGTATATTTATAAGCAGAAAGGTAGCACAATGGCATTTCCTTTGCGTTTTGCCCTGCCGCCGCGATCAAAAAGAGAGAGGTTCCAAACGAAACATGGGTTTATTTCCTTCTTCCAAAGATTTCAAGGACGGTCCGGGCGTCGAAAAGGACTCGCCCCGCAAGACCGGCGTAGGCCGCTTTTTTGAGCTGGTCGGCCGCGATATGAGCGGGATGTTCCTTGCCAACCTGCTGACCTGTCTGGGCTTTCTGCCGGTGATCTGTCTGGTGTACATCGGCTTCCTGATGAACAACCTGACGGTCATGGTCATCAGCGCCATCGTGGGCGGCATCCTTGCCGGCCCCGCACTGGCCGGCATGTACGACACCGTGCTCCGCGCCCTGCGCGATGAGGCGGGCTACTGGTGGGTGACCTACCGCAAGGCCTTCAAGCGGAATTTCAAGGCCAGCATCCTTCCGGGCATCCTGTACTGCTGCATCGTGACCGTCCAGATCTTTCTGGTCTACTTCTGCTTCAACATGCTGTACCGCGGCACGAACGTCGGTCTGCCCATGTGGGTGGCCACCGTGCTGAATCTGGTGCTTTTCCACATGCTGTTCTCTTACATGTGGCCGCAGGTCGTCCTGCTGGACCAGCCCTTCACCCTGACGCTGAAGAACAGCCTGAACTGCATGATCGCATTTCTGCCGCACGCGCTGGCGTCGTCCATCGTGACCATCCTGTTCTGGGGCGTCGTCATCCTGTGCATGCCGCTGGGCATCATCCTGATGCTCGTGTTCGGCTTCTGGTTCCAGACCGAAGTGTGCTGCCAGATCGTCTACGGCGACCTGAACCGGGTGTTCCACATCGAGGAGAAGATCCAGAAGCTCCACGACAAGGAATACGCAGAGTCCCGCGAGGAAGGCTCCGGCAGCGGCCCGGAGGAATGATTTTCTGACGATACCGTCCGCAAAGGAGCGCGATTCCGATGGAACAACGAAACAATCTCGTGCTGCAGGGCACGGAGACCTTTTCCCGGGGTGCTCTGGACAACGTTGCCCTTGAGGGCGGCTCGCTCGTTCTGGACAGCGCCGCCGGACGCTATCTGCCCTACGGCAGCTATACGACGCCGGAGTTCGCGATGCCGGCTTTCTGCAACCTGAACGTCAGCTGGAACGCCCGCGCGCCCCACAACACGATGGTCGAGGTGCGCTGCCGGGTCTATGCCGGGAACGCATGGACCGGCTGGCTGAGCTTCGGCAAGTGGGCGCCGGATTATCCGCGCCGAAGCATCAACGCCCAGAGCGACGACGGCATGGTGTTCCTGATGGGAGACACCGTGACCGTTGCCACCCCCGGCGGCGGGACCGGCATCCAGCTGCAGGTCAACCTTTCCACGAACGACGACAAATCCACCCCGGCCGTCCGGCTGCTGGCGGCGGCGGTCCGCCCCCTGACGTGGGAAAAGCGGACCGGCCACCCGCTGAACCGGCGGCTCTATCTGCCGGAATACTGCCTGAACGCCCACGACCCCAGCTTTGGGCGGGAGATGGACCTGCCCCTTGTCATGGCGGCTCTGATGAACCGCTGGGGCGAGGATATCCTGCCCGAGGAAGTGGCCTACGCCATGGAGGACAATGCCACCAGCAGCACCGGCAACGCGGCCTTTGCGGCGGCGGCAGCGGGCAGCTGCGGCTTTCCCTGCTGGCAGGCATGGATGGACCTGCAGGACCTGCGCACGCAAATTCACGACGGCTGTTCCGTCGCGGTGCGGGTCGAGCGGCGGGTCCGGGGCCAGCGGGACCCTGTCGGAGTCTGGATGGGGCTTCGCGGCTTCGGCCACGACGACGCGGTTCTGGCGGATTTCGTCCTGCTGAACGACCCCACCGCCGACAACGACGGTTCCGTGAACTGCACCATGGCCCTGACGGATTTTCTCCGCTACTTCACGGGGCGGGCCATCGCCCTGCGGCAGAAACCCCGGGACATCTCCACCGATCTGCCCAACCGTGTGCGGTGCGACCTCACCCGCAGCGAGGACGGCAGCTGTTACTTCTTTGAGCAGCGGGGCCAGCGGGACCCTCTGCCGGAGGATTTCTCCGGCTGGGCCGCCTACACGCTCCACGACGGTGTGGCCCACGCCACCACCGCCCACCGCACCTTCCGCCGGATGGAGCGCACACTGGAAGGCGGCATCTGCTTCCCGCCCGACCAGCTTGCAGCGGGCGGACGCTGCAGCGTCTACGCGGTGGACCAGACCGGACGGATGCGGGTCGCCGAAGTCCGGCTCCCGCCGCCCCCGAAACCGGCAGCACCCGCCGCCCCTACTCCCAATCACCCAAGCACCGAGCAGCCGGACCTCTGAACCGGCAGAGCCAAGCGCTTTTTGGGATAAAAACCATCACATAGGAGGAACACATTATGGCAAAGACGATCATCACCATTGGCCGTGAGTATTGCACCGGCGGCAACTACATCGCAGAGGATGTTGCCAATGCACTGGGCATCAAGCTCTACGACAAGGAGCTGATCACCATGGCCGCAAAGCACTCTGGTCTGTCCGAAGAGGCCGTTGCCGCCAGCGAGAAGCGCCACACCCACAGTCTGCTCTACAGCCTGTACACCATGGGCAACGAGCTGCCGCTGGGCGATCAGGTGTTCATCCTGCAAAGCCGCATCATCAAACAGCTGGCCGAGGAAGGCCCCTGTGTCATTCTGGGCCGCTGCGGTGACTATGTTCTGCGGGAGCGCAAGGATGTGCTGCGCGTGTTCATTTACGCGCCGGTCGAGTGGCGTCGTGAGCTGGCCAAGACCGATCCGCTGGTCAAGGCACACGACGAAAAGGGCATCAAGGAAGAGATCGAAAAGACCGACCGCAACCGCGCTGCCTACTACAACTACTACACCCAGAACCGCTGGGGCGATGCCCACAACTACGATCTGGCCATCAACGCCGCGCTGGGCCGCGAGACCTGCGTGAAGATGATCCTTGACGCCGTGGCCGCCAAGGAAAAGGCCATGGAGAAGTAAGCTCTCCGCCCGGGCCAGCCGCCCGAAAAAACAATGATGCTATGTGGGTAGGGCGCATCTGCGCTCTGCCCACATTTCAGGCAACGGCGACGACTGCGGCCAGCGGCCGAAACAGGGAGGAGCTGTTGGCGCAGCGGTCAGCAGAGCACGAGTCCTGCTTGCAGGGCGAAGTGATCGCTGGGAACCGCAAGAGAAATACCATATTGTCAACGTCAAAAGGAGAAATCGTGGAAAACAAACAAGCAACGACCCCTGCGGCGCAGGAAAACATCATGGGCACGATGCCCATTAACCCCCTTCTGATCAAGCTGAGCATCCCGATGATGGTCTCGATGCTGGTCCAGGCATTGTACAACGTCGTGGACTCCATCTTCGTCTCACATGTCAGCGAGGGCGCACTGACCGCCGTTTCGCTGGCGTTCTCGCTGCAGAACGTCATGATCGCGGTCGGCGTCGGCACGGGCGTCGGCGTCAACGCGCTGCTGTCCAAGAGTCTGGGCGAAAAAAATCAGGAGCGCGCCAACAAGACCGCCGAGAACGGCATTTTTCTGGCGCTGTGCAGCTTTGCGGTATTTTTTGTCATCGGTCTGACCTGCATGAAGCCCTACTTCTACGCACAGACCAGTGATGTCGAGATCGCACAGCAGGGCATCCGCTATCTGAGCGTCTGCTCGATCTTCAGCCTCGGCCTGTTCCTGCAGACCATGAGCGAAAAGCTTCTGGCTGCCACCGGCCGCACCAACCTGAGCATGTGCAGCCAGCTGATCGGTGCGATCGTCAACATCGTGCTCGACCCCATCTTCATCTTCGGCTACTGCGGCGAAGCGCTGTCCGGCACGACCGGTGCAGCCGTCGCTACCGTCGTCGGCCAGTTCTGCGGCGCGGGCGCGGCCATCTTCTTCAACCTGAAGAAGAACCCGGACATCCAGCTCGACTGGCACGGCTTCCGCCCCAGCATCGAAGCCATCAAGCGCATCTATCTGGTCGGTCTGCCCAGCATCGCGATGCAGTGCGTCGGCAGCATCATGACCTTCTTCATGAACCAGATCCTGATGACCTTCTCGGCCACCGCCGTCGCGGTCTTTGGCGTTTACTTCAAGCTGCAGAGCTTCGTCTTTATGCCCATCTTCGGCATGAACAACGGCATGGTCCCCATCATCAGCTACAACTACGGCGCCCGCAGGCCCGACCGCGTGAAAAAGACCATCAAGCTGGCCATGTGCTACGCCGAAGGCATCATGCTCATCGGCTTCTGCCTGTTCCAGTTCCTGCCGGACAAGCTGCTGGGCTTCTTCGCGGCCAGCGACGCCATGCTGACCATCGGCATCCCGGCCCTGCGGACCATCTGCTTCCACTTCCTGCTGGCGGGCATGAGCATCATCCTGTCCTCGTCGTTTCAGGCGCTGGGCAACGGCATGTTCAGCCTGATCGTCTCCATCTGCCGCCAGCTGGTCGTCCTGCTGCCCGCCGCATGGCTGCTGAGCAAGACCGGCAACGTCAACATGGTGTGGTGGTCCTTCGTCATCGCCGAAGTCGTCAGCGTGCTCATGAGCTTTGCTTTTGCCGCACGCCTCAACCAAAAGATCATCGCCCCCATGTACGAGCACAAGGGAGCCTGACCTGAACCTTTTTGAAAACCCGAAAGGAACGTGAGCTTTATGGGAAAGAAATTGAAATGGAATCTGATCCTCATGAGCATCCTGTATCTGGCGCTGGGCATCTTTCTGCTGATGGTCCCCGGCATGGCGCTGAACATCGTCTGCTATGCGCTGGGCGGCGTGGTGCTGGCCTGTGCAGCGGTCCAGCTCATCCGGTATTTTGCGGTCGAGCGCGGTGTGTTCCAAAGCCAGCTGACCCTGATCTCCGGTCTGGTGTGTCTGGGGCTGGGCGCGTTCCTCATCATCCGCAGCGATCTCGTGGTGCGCATCCTGCCCATCGTGTTCGGCCTGTTCGTCATCTTCGACAGCCTTGGCCGCATCCAGAATGCGCTGGAACTGCGCCGGTGCAAGTATTCCAGCTGGAAGGGCTTCCTTCTGCTGGCAGTGCTCAGCATCGTGCTGGGCATCGTCATGATCCTTGACCCGTTCGGGACCATGGAAACGCTGGTCATGGCCATCGGCGTCATCCTCATCATCGAGGGTGCGCTGAACTTGCTCAGTGCGCTGTACACGGTCATCGCAGTCAAGCGGTTCCTCAAGCTGCATCCCGAAACGCAGTCCATGCTGGAAGCGGTCACCGGCAAGGACCTGAACGGCGACGGCGTCATCGCCCCGGACGTCACCCCCACGGACGCCGAAGCAACTGCTGTAGAACTGGACCATGTGGACGAAAGTGCCACTGTCGAGCAGGAGGACGCGGACGAATAACGTCTCTCCGCATCTCATACCCATCTCAAACAAAAGGATAAAAAGAACATGGAAAAGTACGATCTGATCATCGTCGGCGCCGGCCCTGCCGGTATCTTTACCGCTGTGGAGCTTCTGCGCCATGGCAGCAAGAAGAAGATTCTTCTGGTGGAAAAGGGCAAGCCCGTGGAAAAGCGCCATTGCCCCAAGGCAGAACTGGGTCACTGTGTCAACTGCCGCCCCACCTGCGCCATCACCACCGGCTTCTCCGGTGCGGGCGCTTTCTCGGACGGCAAGCTGAGCCTGTCTTATGAGGTCGGCGGCGACCTGCCCACCCTCATCGGCGAGGAGTTCGCACAGGAGCTGATCAACTACACCGACAAGATCTACCTCGAGTTCGGCGCAGACCCCCACGTTGAGGGCATCTACACCGGCGAGGACATCAAGGAGATCCGCAAGAATGCCATCCACGCCGGCCTGAAGCTGGTGGACTGCCCCATCCGCCACCTCGGCACCGAGAAGGCTCAGCAGCTCTATCTGGCCATCCAGAATTATCTGGCCGACAACGGCGTGGAGATGCTCTTCTCCACCGAGTGCGAGAACATCATCCTCGAGAACGAAGTCTGCAAGGGCGTCCTGATCAAGCAGGGCAATGAAGAGCCGCACGCCGTCTACGCCGATGAAGTCGTCATCGGCACTGGCCGCCGCGGTGCAGACTGGCTGGAAAAGATCTGCGCTGAGCACCACATCGCCCACAAGCCCGGTACGGTCGATATCGGCGTCCGCGTCGAGTGCCGCAACGAAGTCATGGAGAAGGTCAACAAGGTCCTGTACGAGTCCAAGTTGATCGGCTATCCGAAGCCTTGGAAGAACAAGGTCCGCACCTTCTGCCAGAACCCCGGCGGCTTCGTCGCGCAGGAGAACTATGACAACGACCTCGCTGTCGTCAACGGCCACAGCTTCAAGGAGAAGAAGAGCGAGAACACCAACCTCGCCATCCTCGTCTCCCACAACTTCACCGAGCCGTTCAACCAGCCCATCGCTTACGCACAGAAGGTCGGCGAGCTGACCAACATGCTGGGCGCGGGCCACATCATGGTCCAGCGCTACGGCGACATTCTGGACGGCAAGCGCACTTGGCAGAAAGAGCTGGCACAGTCCAACGTCAAGCCCACCCTGAAGGATGCCGTGGCCGGTGATATCACCGCCGCCATGCCTTACCGCGCCATGACCAACATCATCGAGTTCATCAAGATGCTGGACATGGTCGTTCCCGGCTTTGCCGCCACCGAGACGCTGCTCTACAGCCCGGAGCTGAAGTTCTACTCCAACAAGGTCAAGATGGACGAGAACCTCGACACCAACATCAAGGGTCTGCACTGTCTGGGCGACTCTTCCGGCTGGACCCGCGGCCTGATGATGGCGTCCGTCATGGGCATCCTGATGGGCCGCAAGCTGGCGGAAAAAGAAGGCTGCTAACGGAAATTTACGATTCCTCGTGCAAATGCACGGGGAATTTTTTGCGCGTTTTCGACCGAAATCCACAATTTTTGCCAAAATCGATTTTTTCCGGTTTTGATTGGATTCATCGCGCGAAATAATTGATTTTTTCGGCAAAAACTGCTACACTAAAAGAGTGAATCATTGGGATCGCTCCAAAAAAGTGTGAGGGAGGTATCTCTATGCGCGAATCCCCGGGAAGCGTCGTCACTCTGCTGTGCTCGGGCATCCAGCTTTACAGTGCCGAGCGGCGCATTGCGGACTGCATCCTCAGCGATGTAAAGTGGGCCTCAAGCGTCACTTCGGCCGAGCTGGCCCACGCCAGCCGCTCGTCGGAAGCCACAGTCACGCGGCTGTGCCACAAGCTTGGGTTCGAGAATTACCGCAAATTCCAGCTTGCACTGGCGCGCGACGTGATGGACCAGCAGGAAACGGAGGTCCAGCGGACCATCAGTCAGGATAAACTGCGGCAGACGCTCCAAAGCGTACAGGCCAACCGGCAGGAAGAGGTCCGCGCCACCATTCAGGCGCTGAATCTGCGCCAGCTGCGGCAGACGCTGAGCATCCTGCGCAGCGCCGAGATCATCCAGATCGAAGCCACCGGCAACACCCTTCCGGTCGCGATCGACGCATCGCTCAAGCTGAGCAGTCTGGGCAAGCGCTGTGTGACCAGCATGGTCGCCGAAAAGACCCGTGCATTCGCCTCCACCCTGACCGAACGGGACGTCCTGCTGCTGATCTCCAGTTCCGGCCGCAGCGACCGGCTGCTCGAGACGGCCCGCGTGGCCCGCAGCCGCGGGGCCAGCGTCCTGCTCATCACCTGCGACCGGCGCTCTCCGCTGGCATCTCAGGCCAACCATCTGCTCCTCGCGTCCAACCGCGCCCAGCGCATCGTGGATACCGACCCGGCCCCGTCGCTGCTCTCGTCGGCGCTGCTGGTCGAAATCTTGTACTATCTGCTCCTCACCGGTGAGGACCTGACCGAAGCATAGGGCTTGCTGCAAATAAAAATGTGATAGCAGCCTGTACAAAGAAATCGCGCAAAATCAGAAACCCGGAACCCTTTTTGAGCCGTTTTAGCTCCGAAAAGGTTCCGGGTTTTATGCATTATTTTTTTTAGAGAACCGTCATCCAGTTTTCCACAGGTTTCTTACTTTGCGTTGAAAACATAGGCATCCATCCGGCGGAATGCTTCCTCGATGCGGGCACGGGGAGACGCCAGATTCATCCGCAGATGGCAGGGGCCATGGAACATCTTGCCGTCCTGAATGGCCACGCCCACGTCCCAGCAAGCCTGTTCGACTTCCTCGATGGTCTTGCCATGAGCCTTGCACCAGTCGGTGCAGTCCACGAACAACATGTAAGTGCCCTCCGGCTTTGCCACCGTGACGCCCTCGAAGTGCTTTTCGATGTAGTCACAGGCAAAATCGATGTTGCCGGTCAGGACCTCGCACAGCTCGTCGGTCCACTCGTAGCCTTCCGGCTTGTATGCGCCGATCAGGGCGTGCATGGACAGGACGTTCATCATGTTGTAGTGGTTCAGGCTGGATTCCTTGTTGATGCGGTCGCGCCACCAGCCGTTGTAAACGATGTGGTAGCTGCCCACCAGACCCGCCAGATTGAAGGTCTTGGACGGCGCATAGAACGCTGCCGTGCGCATCCGGGCATCCTCGCTGACCGACTGGGTGGGGGTGTGCTTGTGGCCGCCCAAAATGATATCGGACCAAATTTCGTCCGAAACGACATAGACATCGTACTTTTTGTACAGCTCCATGGCTTTTTCCAGCTCCCAGCGCTCCCACACACGGCCGCAGGGGTTGTGGGGGTTGCACATAATGGCTGCATGGATATGCTCTTCCTTGAGGTGCTTTTCCATGTCCTCAAAGTCCATCCGCCACACGCCGTTCTCGTCCTTGACCAGCGGAGAATGCACGGCCTCATAGCCGTTGTTCTTCAGGCTCATAGTGAAGCCGATGTAGGTGGGGCTGTGGATCAGAATTTTATCGCCGCGGGAGCAGACGCAGTTCAGCGCACTGATGACGCCGCCCAGAACGCCGTTCTCGTAGCCGATGGCCTCTGCGGTCAGGCCGGTCACGCCGTTGCGCTTCTCCTGCCACTGGATGATGGAATCATAATACTCCTTGGTGGCACTGAAATAGCCGAACATCGGGTGCTTGGCGCGCTCGATAATGGCTTCCTGAATGGCAGGGACCGTGGGGAAGTTCATGTCCGCCACCCACATGGGGATGGCGTCAAAGCCCTCCTTCGGGGCTGCAGGGGAGAAGCCATCGCCTTTCAGGCCGTCTACCGCGATGGCGTCCTTTCCGTGGCGGTCAACAAGGGAAGTAAAATCGTATTTCATAGCTGCGCTCCTTCTCAAAATTTCATTCGCACCCACCTTAACATATTTCCGCGCCGGGTGCAACCGCCCGCACGAAACTTGAGAAAATCGTGCGGAAAAATCCAAAATTTTTACGATAGCCGCAAAAAAGGACGTTCCGCCCAGAAAGGCGAAGCGTCCTCTTTGCAAATTTCAGATTCAGCCCTCGATCAGTTCCACAGTCTTCATCTTGACCGGCGTGGTGGGCTTATCGTTCCAGTCGGTGCGGACTGCAGCGATCTTGTCCACGACATCCATGCCGGCGACGACCTTGCCGAATGCGGCATACTGGCCGTCCAGATGGGGTGCATCCTGATGCATGATGAAGAACTGGCTGCCAGCGCTGTTGGGGTTCATGCTGCGGGCCATGCTGATGACGCCGCGGGTGTGCTTCAGCGGGTTGTTGACGCCGTTGGAAGCGAACTCACCCTTGATGCTCCAGCCGGGGCCGCCCGTGCCGTTGCCCAGCGGGCAGCCGCCCTGGATCATGAAACCGGGGATGACACGGTGGAAGGTCAGGCCGTTGTAGAAGCCCTGACCGACCAGCTTCTTGAAATTCTCACAGGTGATGGGGGCGACTTCCTCATTCAGTTCGATGTCGATGACGCCGCCGTCTTCCATAGTAATGCGAACCATAATGTTCCAATGCTCCTTTAGTTTTGCCCCTTGCCGGGGTGTTTGCGGCAGAAAGCTCTGCCCGCGTTCTCTTATAGTATACCATAGGTTTTTGCTTGTGCAACGGCACAGTTGCAACGTTTTTGTAAATTCGGGACCGATTTTCACAAGTCCGCGTCAAAAAGGGGCATTTGTGCGTCCCGCATTTCCGGCATATCGGCCCAGAAGCGCTTCGGACAGTGGGTCATGCGGCCCTTTTCGTTGTGGCGGGCCTTGATCTCCAGCGTCTGATAGAACTGCTTCCAGAGGGCCTGAAACTGCTGCTCCCGCGCGCTGGGCGGCGGAAGCTCCAGCGGCTCGGCCAGCTCCAGAAGCTGCGCTTTGTGGTCCTGATACAGCAGAACCGCCTGATGCACCGCGTCATAGATCAGAAAATTCTCTTCCGGGAACCGCCCGCAGAAATGCCCGCGCAGGAGGGGCAGGATATAATTTTTCGGGTGGATGACTGCGCCCAGCATCCCGTCGTGTTCTTCGAAGCGGACGAAGCCCTGAAACTTGTCCACCTCCCAGTCGAGGCTCTTTTTCATCTCGTAGAGCGGAGCCACATCCGGGTGGCCCATCCGCTTGACCGTTCCCGGCCCCAGCGCAAAGGCCAGATGCAGAAACCGGATGAGGAGCAGTTCTTTCTCCTCCCAGCCAGACAGAAAATCCCGTGTGACGAGAAGTTCCGTCTCTGCGCCCAGCTTCTTTCCCAAGCTGGCGAACACACGCTGAGCCTTTGCGTGGTCGGTGGCAATATCCTTGAGCGGGTAGAGCGTGGCCGTCTCTCGCTCCGGCGTCCAGACGGCAAACGGAAGCTCGTGCTGGGCAAAGCTCTCGAACACGCAGCACAAAAAGCCCTCGAAACCGCCGTCATAGAGATAGACCACATCGGCGTCGTGGAGCTTCCGGGCCGGTCTTACAGCGCTCTCGCCAGACATTGCACAGCCTCCTCTCGGACCATCCGCTGGGCTGCACGGGGCGGCACGCCTTGCTCCACCAGCCGATCCACGGCGGGCGGCGAAAACATACTCAGCTGCTCCACGCCGCCGCTGAACACGTTCGGGTCGATGAGGGCGCTGGTGATGCGCTCTCGTCCGGCGCTGCCGCGTCCCGGGTGCGCCCCGGAAAAGCCCCTGCAAACGATGAAATACTGCGCCCGCTTGAGCACCACGCCCATCCGTTTCAGCTCGTCCAGCCCCAGCGAGGCCTGTTTGCGGGCGTGCCAGATGCGGCGGGCGCTCTTGGGGCCGATGCCCGGGACCCGCAGCAGCATTTCGAAGGAAGCCTTGTTCACGTCCACCGGGAACAGCCCATAGTGCTGGACCGCCCAGTTGCACTTCGGGTCCAGATAGGGATTGAAATTCGGGTTGGCATCGTCCAAGATCTCATCCGCCTTGAACTCGTAGAACCGCAGCAGCCAGTCTGCCTGATAGAGCCGGTGCTCCCGCAGAAGCGGCGGCTTAGTGTCCAGCGCGGGGAGCCGGGTGTCCTCGGCGACCGGGATATAGGCCGAATAGAACACCCGCTTCAGGCTGTATTTCTGGTACATGCCTTCCGTCAGCTTGAGGATGTGGTAGTCCGTCTCCGGCGACGCGCCCACGATCATCTGGGTGCTCTGTCCTGCGGGCGCGAAGCGGGGCGCTTTGCGGTAAAGCGCCAGCTCTTCCCGGTTGGCCGCACCCTCGGCCGCGATCTGCTTCATGGGGCGGAAGATGGAATGCCGCCCCTTGTCCGGGGCCAGAAGCTTCAGGCTGCTCTCGCTGGGCAGCTCCACGTTGACGCTCAGGCGGTCCGCCAGAAAGCCCAGCTGTTCCAGCAGTTCCGGGCTGGTCCCCGGGATGGCCTTGGCGTGGATGTAGCCGCCGAAATGGTACTCGTTCCGGAGCAGCCGCAGGACAGCCAGCATCCGCTCAGTGGTGTAATCGGGGCTGACCAGCACCGCGCTGGACAGGAACAGTCCCTCGATGTAGTTGCGGCGGTAGAACTCGATGGTCAGTTCCGCCAGTTCGCGGGGCGAAAAGGTCGCGCGGGGGACATCGTTGGACTTCCGGTTGACGCAGTAGCTGCAATCGAACGCGCAGCAGTTGGTCATCAGGACCTTCAACAGGCTCACACAGCGGCCGTCTGCGGTAAAGGCATGGCAGCATCCGGGCGCATAGCAGCTTCCGATGCCGCCCGCCTTGGCCGACCGGGACGCACCGCTGGACGTACAGGCCACGTCATATTTTGCGCTGTCGGCCAGAATGGTCAGCTTCTCCATCAGCGACTGTTCCATCTTCGTCCCTCCGTTCCATCAAAAAAGGCTGCTGCGGCGTGCAGCAGCCTTTTCAGCATTCGTTCTACCACTTGGCCTTCGTCTCGACCACACGGCCCGCGATGTGCAGACGGTTCAGGTCCTCGCCCTTGATGACCAGCTCCTTATAGGCCGGGTTGAAGGGCTGCAGGACGACGCAGTTGCCCCGCTGCAGATAGCGCTTGAGGGTCCCTTCGCCCTCGTCGCCGTAGATCAGCACGCCCAGATCGCCGTTTTCCAGCGTATCCTGACGGTGGACCAGCGCAAGGTCGCCGTCGTGGATGCGAGGCTCCATACTGTCGCCGCGCACCACGAGATAGAAGTAGCTGGACGGGTCCTTGACCCGGGCATACTCCTTGCCGTAATCTTCCTCAAAGGCCAGCGCGCCATAGCCCGCCTTGACCGTGCCGATGACGGGGATCAGGCTGTAGACGTAGCTACCAAAAAAGCGCTCTTCGGTCTGGCCCTCGCTGGACGGGTCGAACAGGCCCAGCAGATAGTCTGCGGTGGTATCCAGAATCTCGGCCAGCTTCGCCACCGTGGTGGGGTCCGGAGAGCTTTTTCCACTCTCCCACTTGCCCACGGCCTGCTGGGTGACCCCCAGACGTGACGCAAGTTCCGCCTGACTCATATGCTTTTGCTTGCGGCATTGCCGTAACAGCTCCGGAAACGACATCGTACAACACTCCTCTGCTTTGGTTCCTCGGGTTGGTTTCTTACCGCTTTTATTATACAACAAAAAGCTGTTTAAGTAAAGAGAAATCTTGGTTTTCCCTCGAAGAAAAGTTGTCGCAGGGCATTTTTTCGCTGCGGAGCCGGACAATTTTGCAATTTGGGGTTGACAGAAAGCCAGAAATCTGGTAAATTAAATAGGCATTCGGTACGGCGTGTGCGAGTGCCCACGAGGAGAGATGTCCGAGTGGTTTAAGGAAGCAGTCTTGAAAACTGCCGTACGGCAA
>URVW01000031.1 GCA_900551435.1 uncultured Faecalibacterium sp. | reverse complement strand
AGCTTTCCTGAGCCCAGAAAACCCATTTTGACGCATTTACGCTGCTTTGCAAAATGAGCGGGTTCTCTTTTCCATCTGAAAGTGCGCTGGGGAGAGGATAGCATTTTCAATACACCGGCTGGCATAGGTCGAAAACCGCGCCTTGCGGGTGGAGTCAAACGTATCGACCGCCTTCATCAGACCGATGGTCCCGATGGAGATCAGGTCCTCCTGATCCCCGGACTGGGAATAGTACTTCTTGGCCACATGCGCCACCAGACGCAGATTGTGCCGGATGAGCTTTTCCCGGGCGCTTGAGTCTCCGGCCCGCAGAGCGGCAAATGTTTCGATCTCCTCCCGCGCGTTCAGCGGCCTTGGAAAGCTTCCGGCTTCCAGATGGAGCGCCAGCACCAGAAATTTCGTGGCAAAAAATTGGAACAATGTCAACAGCATCCCCCGCACCTCCTTGGTGCTACTGTATGACGTTCCCGCAGAAAAAATGGCTTCCACGGTTCGCTCTTGCAACGGAAGGGGTCCTGTGCTACACTGGAGTTAGTTCAAAATAACCTTTAGCAATGTAGGGGAATCGATCATGAGCGAAAAAATCACCCTTTCCGGCGTGCCGGAGACGATGCTGCAAACCACCTATGCCCGCGCAAAGGAGAGCCGCACCCGTGGAGCCATCCACGACGAAAAAGCCGTGCAGCTCATCGAGCGGCTGGACTATGATTTTACCCTTGCGGATACCGACGCCGCGATGCACAGCGGCGTCATTGCCCGGACCATCGTGCTGGACCGGCTGACTACACAGTACCTTACCCAGCATCCCGGGGCCGTGGTGGTGAACATCGCCTGTGGGCTGGACACCCGCTGCTATCGGATGACGGGCTATTCCCACTGGTACAATCTCGATCTGCCAGAGACGATCGCTGTGCGGGCCAAGCTTCTGCCCGAAGAGGGGAGCATCTCGCAGATCGCGCTTTCGGCGATGGAGGACTGGGGCCGCTTTATCCAAGAGCGGAACGTGCCGGTCCTCGTCATCATCGAGGGGCTGACCATGTACCTGAGCGAAGCCGATGTGCAGCGCATTTTTGCCGTCATTGCCTCGAATTTCAAACAGGCAGAGGTGTTTGTGGAGGCGATGAACCCCGCGATGGCGAAGCACTTCAAGGAAAAATCCATCGAGGGCAGCAAGGCGAAGTTCACATGGGGCATCCGAAGCGGAAAGGCGCTCGCAGAGCTGCTGCCGGGGTTCCAGTTCGTGGAGGCCCACAGCCTGACCGAGGGCATGGCCGCGTTTGTGCCGGTCTATAAGCTTTTGGACAAACTCCCGCTGGTCCGAAGCATCTCCAACCAGATCATCGTTCTGAAAACCACATCGGGAAAGTGAGCTGGCGATGAACAAACGCATTTGGAACCTCTATGCGCCCCTCTATGAGCGCGCCATGCGGGGCGACCGGAAGGTTTATCAGTTCCATGTATGACCGCATCCCGCGGGTCATCCGCGGAAAAGAAGTGCTGGAGCTTGCCACCGGCCCGGGGCTGCTGGCAAAGCACGTTGCCCACGCGGCCAAACGGATGGTTGCCACCGACTACGCCGAAGGGATGATCCGCGAAGCACAAAAGGGACCGTGTCCGGAGAACCTGACCTTTGAGGTCGCTGACGCCACAGCGCTCTTTCCAAAAGTGCTCTGGCGGGGTTTCGTTTACCAGTTCAGCGGGTTATAGTCGTCCTCGCAGGTCCCCTCAATGGTGCTCTGGCAGACTTCGATCTTCTCGTTCAGACAGTGGATGCGCACGGCGGTTTCTTCCAGCTCCTTCTGCGCGGCATCCCGCACCTGCTCCAAAATTTCTTTCCGCTCGGTCAGGGTCGTTTTTCCCTTTTTGTCGTGGCGCAGATTCGGCACAAGGCCCATATCGCATCGGAGCCATGCATACGGATACGCCGTCGGAGCAGTATCTGACTTATGCAGTTTCCAGCGAGGGATTGCCCCATCTGCCGGTGGTCACCATCCCCACGAACCCCATGTCCGGTTCGGAGACGAACGCTGACGTTCAGCTCGATGCCCTGCCAGATCATGCCCGTCACGCCGGAGTCCATGGCCGTCATGATCGAGGACGCCATCTCGGGCAATCTGAACGAAGCATTTTTCTGCCGCCTTCGGGCGGCTTTTATTTTTTATGGTATCCGCAGTCGCAGTACGGCCCGCCGGATGCCAACGTGTACTGCCGGATGAACTCGCTCCCGCCGCCCACATCGCCATCGGCAATCCTGCATATTTCATCGTGTTTCCCTCCTGTTTTCAACCCAAAATCACAGAAGTCCTGCCTGTGCCAGACCGCTTGCTTCTCTGCTTCAAATTATAATCGGCTGGGGTGCGAAATGCAACCAGTGTCCGGCAGTTTGTGCTTTGCAGACGGCAGACAATGGGCCGAAAGACCGGAAAATGCAGTTTCTCTTGCAAGGAAGCCGCATCTGTGCTACACTGTGGTTAGTCAAGAAAAACTACGCCGGATGCTTGCGGGAGGGACCTTATGCTTGTAAAAGAAATGGACGAAACACACATTCGGGAGATCGGCCACGCCTTTGGCTACTACAACTACGGAAAAGAGACGAGCGGGATGAATGTCTGCTTCCGCAGCCCGGATGCCGTTGCGGAGTACATCTGCGGCTATGTCCGGTGCGTCTTGGCGGGCGGATTTCTCCACACGACCAGTCCGCGCGGCGAAGCCTACATCGCCTACAAACTTCCCGGACAGAAGATCCCGTTCCAATCGACTTTACCGCTGATACAGGGCATCTTCCGGTCGATGTCGCTGCGGGAAATTTATCACTTTGCAAAAGCGATCAAGTCCGGCGGCCCATCCCTTGAGGACCTGATGGGCAAGAAAAAGGAGCCATGCGTTTTTGTCGGCATGGTCTGCGTGCGCGAGGCCTATCAGGGGCAGGGATATATGCGCAAGGTCCTCGACATTGCCTTTGCGGAGGGAAATCGGCTCGGCGTCCCGGTCATTCTGGACACCGACGCCAAGTCCAAGTGCGACAAGTACATGCACCTTGGGATGCAGCTCTCCGGGACCCGCCGCTTTGGCGAATCCGGAATGCTGTACGATCTGATCAAATATCCCGATACACCGAAGAAATCAGAATAACAAAGCGGTCCCGGAGAGCAGCCGCCTTCCGGGACCGTTTTGTTTTGCAAAAGGCTCTTTTCCTCTTTCGGAAAGCATGGTAAAATAAAGCCATCACAGAAAGAAGGTAATGACAATGTTCCGACCCATGCGCAGAGCCAGCCGCGCTCTTTCCGACGAAGCCGCCAAGCAGCTTCTGACACAGTCCCGCCGGGGCGTTCTGGCCGTCAACGGCGACGACGGCTATCCGTTCGCCATCCCGGTGAACTATTTTTACGACGCCGAACAGGGAAAAATCTACTTCCACGGGGCAAAGTCCGGCCAGAAGGTCGATGCCCTGAAGCGGAGCGATAAAGTCTGCTTCACGGTCTACGGCAACGAACACTTTGCTCCCGGCGACTGGGCGCCTTATGTGCAGAGCACCGTGGTCTTTGGCCGGTGTCATCTCATCGAGGACGCCTCCCAGACTGAAGCAAGGGTGCGGGAGCTGGCCCGGAAATATTACCCCAGTGAAACAGAGATCGAAGCCGAGATCGCCAAGGCCATCGGCGGGGTGCAGCTTTATGAGATCACCATTGAGCACCTGACCGGGAAACAAATTCAGGAAAAATAATCCAACCGGAAGCGTTCTTTCAGGCCCCAGTATACTGATAAACTGCATAATCCGAAAAATCGGTGATGCAGACGTATTCAGGGTGGCTTTGGAGGAACGCTTTGATGTATTCATCGTCACACCAAAGGCTCTGCACGATGATGAGCTTGGGGTGGTTTTCGGCGATCTGCTGGAAAAATTCGTTCCGGATGTCCTCGTCGATCAGAACGATGGGGTATTGGAAGGAATACTTCGACGCCGCGAACCGGTGGCTGTAGAAATAGAACGAATCCTCGTTGCCGTACACCAGAATGCGGTCGTCGGGGGTGGTGTTTTCCTCGATCAGCTCGAAAATCGCCTGATGGTGCTCGTCGCCAAGGTGGACCTCGGAACTGGTCAGTTTGAGCAAGCCGAGCGCTTTCACGGTGGGGGTGTACCAGCACAAGGCGAACACCGTCGCCATCGCTGCGGCGAGCAGTTGGAACGACTCGCGGCGGAGGTCAAAGCGGACCCCGCGCAGGAACGCCGCCAATGGGAGCGCATAGCAGGGAAGCATGGAGATGCGGTAGTAGACGTATTCGTTGCCGCTCATGCCGCAGAACGCGACCGAGAGCAGAAGAAAGAGCAGATACGCACCCCAGAAAAAGCGCTCCTCCGTTTTTTGCCGGAACAACAGCGCAGCGAGGACCAAGCTGGGGAACGCCCACTCGCAGAACAGGAAGTTGACCACGACCTTGAGGGTGGAAGAATCGCCTTCTGCGCCCGCATACAGAAAATTGAACCGGAAATAGGTGTCGATGAAATCGGTGAAGATTCCGTTCCGGACAAAATAGAGCAGAAACGGCAGCAGCACAACAACGAATCCCAGCAGAAAAAAGCCGAGAAAGCGGGGAATGACCGGGAGATTTTTCTCCCGGATGACTTGGACCAGAACGGCCAGCGAAAACACGACCCAGACCGCAATGGTGTTGGGTTTGAGCATCAGCGCGCTGGCCAGTGCCGCACCGCAGAGGAACAGGCGGAACGGGCTGATTTTCTGGTGGAGAAAGTAATCCGTAAAAATATAGAGCGCCCCCGTGATGCAGGGCAGGGCATAAACTTCGGGGAAGTTGCCGCCGAAAAAGCAGGAAAACAGTGCTGCACCGCTGAAGAACACGACCGTGCAGGACGCCAGCCGCCCGCAGAACAGGCGCGCCGTGCGGTAGGTGAGGGCGTTCCAGAGCACCAAGGTGAAGTATTCCAGCAGCCATGCGCCGGAGTAGTACGAGATTTTCAGGCCGATGTAGTTGATGAGATAGAGCAGGGGGCCTTTGTGGTCAAAGGTGTCGCGGTAGGGAAGCCCGCCCTGCTCGATGACCGAGGCGACATAGTGGAACACCGAGGAATCCACACCGCCCAGCGTGGTATAAAAGGGGTTCATCGGGGACTGCATACTGACGATGAACGCGGCGGCGCACAGATACAGCACCAGCAAAATTCGGGACCGCGGAGAAGTGCGGATTTTTTTCAGAGCATTCATACAACAAGACCTTTCTTCCGGCGGGATGCGTCGCGCAGGTCTGCAAGGACCGTGACGCCGAGCAGGACCCATGCGGCGGCGTAAACGAACAGCTCCACATAGGTCAGCGTGTATGCGCCGAAGCTGAGCCGGAACCCGGTCAGGACGCCAAACAAAGTCGGCACGCTGAATAGGAACGCGAACAGCACCGCTGTGATAACGCCGGAACGAGAGCGCTTCTGCCCATCGGTTTCTGCCCACGCAAAGAGGGGCAAAAGGAAGAACAACAGCATATAGCGGTAAGAATTTGGCGGGTAAAGAGCCAGCATCGTAGCCAGATAGACCAAGCGCCGAACCTTGCTTTTTGTGGAGAAAAACAGCGCCAGAATGACCAACAGGAACCCGAGATTCAAAATCTTGGCCAGCCGCCCGGAAAGGTGCAGGAAGGTCAGCGCACCTTGGAAGAATTGGATCCGGTGATAGTAGTCGTTCCCGGTGGCAAGCAGGGAGAGGTTCGTGAGCAGGAGCTGCAGTCCATCCAGTCCGCCGTAAAAGGCGAAGGGCACGAACACGAACAGTGCTCCGTAGACGATGAGGCGACCGGCCTCGCGCCAGCGCTTTTCCTGTAGATAAAGCAGTCCCATAAAGGCTGGATAGAACTTCAATCCAGCTGCAAGCGCGATCAAAAGCAGGGCCAGTTCCCGCAGGAGCGGGCTTTCAGAGTCCCGCAGACGCCACGCCAGCAGGAGCAGAGCGGCGACATAAAGGGTCAGGTTCCCGCGCTCGACTGCGCCGAACAACAGCGGGACCGAGCAGAGAACGCAGACCGTCAGTGCGCCCTTATCCCGCTCGGGAAGGTCGAGCAGCCGGATGGCCAGACCATACAGCAAAACGCCCGCCAGCAGATACATCAAATAAGCCAGCAGCTGATAGGGGCTGGTCAAAAGTTTAGGCGTTAGGTCGATCAAATCTTCATAGGGCACTTGCAGCAGGTCTACGCCCTCGAACAGGTCCTGTGCCGAAGTAGCCTTGCTGAAAAAGTGGAATACCGCATAGGAGAGCGGCGAGTAACAGGCGTCGATGCCGAACTGATAGACCCGCGCCCCGCCCAGTGAATAGAGCAGACAGAGAAAATAATCCGCCGATTCGAAGTGGGAGTTGTTCTCCATCACCACCCAGTCGAACCCGTGCTGGCCGAGGACCGGCATCAGCAGGACGAAAAACCCGAGTTGAAGCAGGGAGAGCAGAAAAAACAGGTGCAGAGGGGAAAGCTTGTGCTGTTTCATGGTCACACTCCCTGCTGTTTCAAGGCGCGGTCGATGGCGCGGAAATCGCGCAGCGCCCGACAGCCGATCTTAAAAATTTTCGGTAAGTCAATGGAATTGACGCCGCCCTGCCGGGGCCGGAACGTGATGGGCAGATACTTCACCCGCTGATGCTTCCGGAGATAGAGGACCGACAAAACGACGTTGGAAAGATGGAAGCCCTTGGGGATGAAGCGCAGATTCTCGCGCAGAGTCTCAGCTTCCATCAGGCGGAAGGGCGTGTTGGCGTCCGGGACGGACACTCCAAAGCAGACCCGGATGACGGCTTTGAGCGTTTTGGTCACGACCACGCGGGAAAGCCCATCCTGCCGGGTGCGCCGGTCGCCGATGATAAAATCGTAGTCATGCCGAAGCGCCCAGAAGGGCCAGAACTCCTCCGCGAGGGTCTGCCCGTCGGAATCGGTCTGGAACACATAATTCGCGCCGTGGTCCAGCGCGTAGTGGTAGGCAAACAGGACCGTTGCCCCGTGGCCGCTGTTCGGCTTGGTCAGGGGCGTCAGCAGCGGGTGCGTCTGGGCGGCTTGGAGCAGCATCGGATAGGTCTGGTCGCGGCTGCCGTCGTCCACGATGACCAGACGGCTCCCGTTCCCGATGGTCTCCACGATGGGATACCACTGGTCGATGACGTCCTTCAAATTTTCCTGCTCGTTGTAGGCGGGAATGACAAGATAAAGGTTTTCCGCTGTTCCGCAAGTGTTCGACATGATTTCGCACCCCTTCTGTTGGTTCGACAAGGTTCAATTTATTCTATCACGCTTTCCCAAGAGGTGCAATGGGAAAACGCGCATCATTCCTGAGGAAGTGCGGCTTCGTCCGCAAAAAATTCCGCTTGAAAGCGGTCCAGTTCCTCGAAGCTGTACAGGCGGTTCAGCGCTTCGACCAGCTCCTTTTTGGAGAGCCGGGGCGGAAGCCCCAGCGCGTTGAGCAGGGCATACTTTCGCTCGGCGCTGCCCGCGCGGCCGGAAAGCCCCCAGTTGAAGAGGTCGGTGTAGGTGATGGGGCGGCCCGCCGGTTTGGCGGCAGCGGTGTCGGCTTCGCGGCCAAGGGCATCCCGCAGCGCTTGCAGAACGATGGCGTCATCGACGCCTTCCACCCCCAAAAGCCCTTCTTTTCCGGGCTGAGGTTTCCGCTTTTCCTTGCCGTGGATGGCGGGAACATACGCCTGTACGACGTTTTGCGCGCCCACCAGATTGGTGATGAAGGTCCGGATGCGAAACCCGGCGGCATCGGAATCGGTGAAAAGGATCAGGCCGTTTTTCCGGGCCAGCGTTTTGAGCAGCTGCTGGCGCTTTTTGTCCTTGTAGATGCCAAAGCCGTCGGTCAGTAAGATCATGGCGTCGGTCAGGTGGGACAGCCGCGCGGCATCGTATTTGCCCTCGACGACCAAGACCCGGTCAGTGTGCAGAAGTTCACGTTCACTCATCGTCCGCTCCCCGCCAGTGCCAGACGGCAGAGCGCTGTTTCCAACAGCACTTCGTCGTCTACGGGCTGGCTCTTCAAAGATTTGTCCAAATCCAGCAGGACCTGCATACAGGCTTCCAGCTGGCCGAGGGTGTAGTGCGAAGCTGTCTCCGCCGACCGCTTGAGCCGGTAGTCGCTGCCCTTGTAGCCGAAATCCTTGAACACCGCGCTGTAAGACTTCCGCTTGGCCGCGCCCAGCTTGACGCGGTAGAGGTCCACATAGCTGCCGATCAGGGCGGCGGTGATGGCGATCGGCTCCTGCTGCAAGCGGAGAAGGGCTTGCAGCTTTTTGCACGCACCGGTGGCGTTTTTGGCTGTGATCATCCGGATCATCTCGAACACGTCCGCTTCCAGACTGACCGTGCCCATCTCGGCCACCATCGCGGCGGTGACCGTCTGATAGCCGGACAGAGCGCAGAGCTTGTCCACCTCGTTCTCGAGCAGGAACGGGTCCTCGCCGCAGCGTTCCAGCAGGGCCGCAGCGGCTCCCTCGGGCAGGGTCGTGCCCTGCTGCTGGGCGCGGTCGATCATCATGACCTTCAGTTCATAGGGCTTGGGCTTGGCCAATTCTTCGGCATAGCCCAGCTTTTTGCACTGTGCAAGAAGCTTTTGCGCCCGCTTGCCGGTCTTGAGTTTGCTGCGTTCCAGCGGAAAGACGCTGCCCAGCACGACGACGGCGTTTTCCAAGCTGGCCAGCGTTTCGCACAGCTCGTCGAGGTCTTTGTCGCTGTAGGCGGCGGGGTCCAGCTCCGGCAGGATGACCACGCGCCGGGTCCCGAAAAAGGAGATCGTGCCCGCCGCCATGATGAGCTGTTCCAGTTCCGGGGCGGCCCCGTCCAGAACGGTGGTCTCCTCGTCGGTGTCGGCGGAGAGCAGGCGGCTCACCGCGGAAACGGACTGCCGGACGAGATAGCGCTCGCTGGAATAAAAATAGTAGACCGGACAGCCGCTGTCCGCCAGCTGCCGGAGTTTTGCTTCCGTTGCCAAAAAAGAAACCTTCTTTCGTGAAGAATACGCGGCCCTGCCGCCCAGAGAAAATGGGATACTGTTAGTGTAACCGAGTTTCTGGGGAATGTCAATGCAGCGCTGCGCGCCAGACCGGGCAGAAAAGCGGCTTTGAGAAATACAGGAAAACGTGGTCCGGGGGCTTTTCGAACGGTGAAAAACATGATATACTAGTTTTACATTGTCAAAAACCCCGAACATAAGTGAAAAGATGGATCACAAGGAAGAAATTTATCATATTTTCGAACAGAAAGCGGTCCGCCGGAACAAGCGGCTGGCAAAACGGAAGGACTCGATCCGGGAGGACGCTAAGACCGTGCCCATCTTTGCGATGACGGCCAACGCCTTTGCGGAGGATCGCGAAAAGACCCGTGCGGCCGGGATGAACGAACATCTGGCCAAACCCTTGGACCCCAAGCTGCTGCTGAGCAAGATCGTGCAATACTGCCGCCCGCAGACGGCAATGTGAAAAGAGGAAAAAACGATGAAGCGTGCGTATTATCACTGTGTCCTTCTGGATGGGACCGAGACGATGACCCCGCAGACCGGAAAAATGGTGCTGACCGACGACGACAAGATCGTGGCCGTGGTGGATGAGAATGAGCCGTGCGAGGGATACGAAAAGATCGACCTGAAGGGCGGCTACCTGATGCCCGGACTCATCAACCTGCATGTGCATCTGGCCGGAAACGGCAAGCCCAGCACCAAACCGCGCGACAACGCCGCGCTGGTGCGCAAAATTATGAGCAACGGCCTGACCCGCGCGGTGGCATACCGGCTGGTGTGCAGTTATGCCAAGCTGGAACTGCTGGGCGGCGTGACGACCATCCGCACCGTGGGCGGCTTGGGCGATTTCGACACCCGCTGCCGTGACGATGCCGCCGCCGGAAAGATCCTTGCGCCCCGCATCCTTGCGGCCAACGAAGGAATCTCCGTCCCCGGCGGGCACATGGCGGGTTCGGTCGCCATTGCAGCGCAGGATAACCGTCAGGCGCTGGCGCAGGTGAAAAAGGCAAAGGGACAGGGCGTAGACCTCATTAAATTGATGATCACCGGCGGCGTGCTGGACGCCCAGAAAAAGGGGACGCCCGGTGAGCTGAAGATGCCCGCCTCGATGGTCAAGGCTGTCTGCGACGAGGCCCACAAGCTGGGCTATCAGGTCGCGGCCCATACCGAATCGCCGGAGGGCGTGCGGGTCGCACTGGAAAACGGTGTGGATTCCATTGAGCACGGCGCAAAAATGGACGAAGAGACGGTTCGTTTGTACAAGGAGCACGGTGCGTTCGTCTGCACGACCATTTCCCCGGCCCTGCCGTATGCGCTGTTCGACCCGGCCATCTCGGGCGCATCGGAGAAGGACCAGTACAACGGAAAGATCGTCTTTGACGGCGTCGTGGACAGCGCAAAGACTGCCCTTGCCAACGGCATCCCGGTGGGCTTGGGCAACGATGTGGGCTGTCCGTACATCACCCAGTATGATTTCTGGCGGGAGCTGTGCTACTTCCATAAATACTGCGGTGTATCGAACCGATTTGCGCTCTACACCGCGACGCTGCGGAATGCACAGCTGGCCGGTGTGGGCGATGTGACCGGTTCCATCGAAGCAGGGAAGAGCGCGGACTTCATCGTGACAGCCAAGGACCCGCTGAAGGACCTGTCGGCTCTGCGGGAGCTGGAACTCGTCGTCTGCCGGGGCCGGATGGTGAAAAAGCCGAACCCCAAGCACAAAAAGGAAATCGACGCGGTGCTGGACCCCTATCTGGCCTAAAGACCCCGCGACGGAAAGGATGAAACCGTTACGAAACGCACAAAATTCAAGCTTCAGCTGCAGTATAACTCGCCGGTGATCTTGACCTTTTTCCTGTTGTCGCTGGTGGTGCTGTTTCTGGGCCAGTGGACCAACGGATGGACGACGATGCATCTGTTCTGCGTCTACCGCTCCTCGCTGAAGGACCCGCTGTTTTACGTCCGGCTGTTCGGCCATGTGCTGGGCCACGCCAGCTGGGACCATTTTCTGAACAATATGCTGCTTCTGCTCGTCATCGGCCCGCCGATGGAGGAAAAATACGGCAGCATCCCGCTTTTGGAGGGCGTCGTGTTCACGGCGCTGATCTCGGGCGTCCTGCAATGTGCGCTGTTCCCCCGCACGGCGCTGCTGGGCGCTTCCGGCATCGTGTTCATGCTCATCATGCTGGCGTCGCTGTCCGGCTTTTCGGGCGGCATCCCGGTCACCATGCTGCTGGTCGCGGCGCTGTATCTGGGCCAGCAGGTGTATGATATCCTGTTTGCGCACGACAATGTGGCCAACTTTATGCACATTGTGGGCGGCATCTGCGGGACCGGCTTCGGCTATGTCTACGCCCTGCGCCCCAAAAAGCGCCGGAAGCCCCCGGAGCTGAAATTTCAGAAAACCACTCGTTCTAAGCGGCGGTAACAAAATAGGTTTTTACAAAAACGTCCGCAGTTTGTTTCCTGCATTCGGAAATTTGACTGCGGATGTTTTTTGATGATTGGCTATGAAAAAAGGGTCCTGCACAAGATTCTGTGCAGGACCCTTTTTGTGCGTAGGAATGATTTACAGCTGCTTTCTGCGCTTGAGTACCAGCAGGAGTGCCGCATACCGCCGTGTGGACTGGTGGATGTGGCGGAAGCGTTGAAGTTGTTCTTGGATAATATCTTTCATTTTGAGACCCTCTTAAAAGCGAATCAAAAGTTTTTTGAAGAATGGTTAATCTTACGAAAGTATACCAAGTTTCGACATGGAAAGCAAGGCGGAAAGCGAAAATTTTCGCTTTCTTTTCGACGAAAAACGTGGTAAAATGAGGGCATCATCTTTGAATCGAGGGGAACGATATGAAAATCGAATCGGTCGCTGTGCTGGGAGCGGGGGCTGTCGGCTCGTATGTGATCTGGGGACTGTCGGAAAAGGCGGGCGTCCGGCTGGGCGTCGTGGCCGAGGGCGAGCGTGCCGAACGGCTGAAGCAGAACGGCTGTGCCGTCAACGGGACGGTCTACCGTCCGGAGGTGTGGACCCCGCAGGAGGCCCACGGCGTGGACCTGCTGGTGGTCGCGCTGAAATATGGGGCGCTGCCGGGGGCCATGGAGAGCATCCGGGCCGTCGTGGGCGAACACACCGTGGTGATGAGCCTGATGAACGGCGTGGACAGCGAGGAGCTGATCGGCGCGCAGGTCGGCGACGAAAAGGTGATCCGCTCGCTCATCAAGGTGACTTCCCACAAGGAAGAGGACGGCTATCACTTCGACCCGGACGCCACGCTGGGCATTATTTTCGGCGAGGAGCATGCGCCGTTTGAGTCGGAACGTGTGCGTGCCATCGTGGATCTGTTTGAGGGGACCGGCATCCATTACCGCGTGACCGATGAGATTCGGGCTGAGATGTGGAGCAAGTTCCGCCTGAACGTCTGCAACAATCTGCCGCAGGCAATTTTGGGCGCGGGCGTCGGCTGCTACCGGGACAGCGAGCACATGAAGGCCATCAGCGAGGGGCTGCGCCGGGAATTGGAGGCCATTGCGGCAGCAAAAGGCATTGATCTGAGCAAGGTGGATACGTCCGGACGCGGAAGTGCCGTTCCGCCCACGGCGCGGTACTCCACCTTACAGGACCTCGACGCGAAGCGCCACACGGAAATTGACATGTTTTCCGGTGCATTGATGCGGATGGGCGAGGAACTTGGCATCCCGACGCCCTACAATGAGTATACTTATCACATGATCAAGGCTCTGGAAGAAAAGAACGACGGCAAGTTTGATTATACCGGAAACGAAGAAGTGACTTGGGCAAAATAACCCCAGAAACAAAAGGCCCTCGGGACGGAAAACTGTCCCGAGGGTCTTTTTGATGTTAAAGAAGCGTCAGTCGCGGACGAAATCGCCCTGCAACGCGAACATGTGGTCCATGGGGCCGGAGCCGTGGCCGAGGTCCAGCATCGCGGAGAGTGCGCCGGAAATGTAGGCTTTGGCGCGCTCGACCGAGGTGTCGAGGTCATAGCCCTTGGCGAGGTTGGACGCGATGGCGCTGGACAGGGTGCATCCGGTCCCGTGGGTGTTTGGGTTCTGGATGCGGCGGCCCCGGAACCATTTCCCGCTGCCATTCCGCCACAGCAGGTCGTCGGCGTCGTGGACCTGATGCCCGCCCTTGCACAGGACCGAACAGTGATACGTCTCGCTGATGTACCGCGCGGCGGCTTCCATCCCGGCGGCATCGGAGATGGACCGCCCGGAAAGGATCTCCGCTTCGGGGATGTTGGGCGTCAGCAGGTCGGCCATGGGCAGAAGCTGTTCGGTCAGCGCCTTCACGGCGTCGTCCCGCAGGAGCTTGGAGCCGGAAGTGGCCACCATCACGGGGTCTACCACGATGTTTTTTGCGCCGTAGAAGCGCAGCTTTTCGGCGATGACTTCGATCAATTCCGCCGAAGAGACCATGCCGATCTTCACGGCATCCGGGAAGATGTCCGTGAACACGGCATCCAGCTGTTTTGCCAGAAAATCCGGCGTCGTTTCGAAGATGCCGGTCACGCCGGTGGTGTTCTGGGCGGTCAGGGCCGTGATGGCGCTCATGGCGTAGACGCCGTTGGCGGTCATGGTTTTGATGTCGGCCTGAATGCCGGCGCCACCGCTGGAATCGCTTCCGGCAATGGTCAGTGCAGTTTTCATGAAAAAAGACTCCTTTCGTTCGTCCGGGGCGCACAGCGGGCCGGAACGGTCAAGCCTGTTCGTTCAATGCCGTGGCGAGGTTCGCAAGGACCTTCTGGCTCAGCAGGACAAAGGCCTGTTTGGTGCGTCCGGCGGAAACGTTCTGGCAATAGACGTTCTCACGCGCAAAAAATCCTTCGGCCACCGGACCTGCGGCGGCGCGGGTGTCGCAGAAGAAGTGCGTGCCCGGAAGCTCGAGCCACTGTTCCAGCGCAGCGGAATCGAAGCCGGGGCCGATGGAGGTGTTGAACAGGACCTTGCCAGCGCCCAGCTGGGCAAATTCCTCGCTGCCCAGCAGCAGGACGTTCTTGTTCAGGCAGGTAAAGACCACCTCGCTGTCGCGGAGCAGGTCGGCCAGCGGCTTGTAGGTCATGCCGGCCTGTTCGGCGTCCGGCTTGCGGGTGCGGCTGTAGTACGAGATGTCTGCACCCATGAAGGCCAGCGCATCGGCGATCATCTTTCCGGAAACGCCCAGACCGACGATGCCGACCTTCAGCCCGGTGATCTCCACGGGTTCGTCGTGGAACATCGGCATCCCGAAACCGTGCAGAAGGCCGGTCAGCTCATGGAGGACATACTCTACAACGCCCCGGTCGCCATAGTCCCGGATGCCGAGCACGCGGATGCCCTTGGTGCGTGCAAATGCGATATCGACGTTGGCGCTTTCCTCGGAATACAGGCTGCAGCACATGCCGATGTAGCGGATGCTGGGGCAGCGCTCGAGGACGGCGCGGCCGATGCGGGAAGTGTAGCTGAGCAGGACGGCGTCCGCGTTGCCGATGCGGCGGACGATCTCGTCATCGTCTGCGGGGATGTCGTCGAACAGGACAACTTCCTTGGCGTACTGGAAAAGCTCTTTTTCAGCGGAAGGGATCAGGCTGACCGGCTCGATCGCGACCAATTTCTGAAACATGAGAGGACCTCCTTTTTAGTAGAAGCAGATGGGCGAGGACAGGTTGCGCAGCAGGGAGACGACGCTCCAGCCAGCGATGGCGCTGGTGCTGGAACAGATGTCCACCACGGCTTTGACGCCCTCGATCTCGGCGGTGATGCGGTGATCGTCGCCGACCCAGTTCGGAACGGAATGCATCGTGACACCGGTGATCTCCGGGCCGGTGGTCGCCAGCGAGGTGGCGACTGCGACATTGACCCGGCGGGGGAAGGTGGCAATGGCTTCCTTGGCATTTCCGGTGAACACCGTGGTCTTTTCGGTGTCGGTCAGCAGGTGATCCTGCCAGACGGGGGTGTTGCGGAAGCCCTTTGCGCCGGTGTGCGTCTCGATGCCGGCGGTCTCAGAGAGCTGCTGAGCCTGTGCCATCAGGGTGACGGTCTGCAGCACATCAAAGCCGCCGATCGCGCCGCTGGCCAGATGGACCTTTGCCCCGCTTTCCCGGGCCGTCTGCTGGACCTGTTCGTAGAACGCAAGGTCCGCGAACGCACCGATGGAGACGAGGACCAGATTCACGCCCCGGCGCAGGACCGGAACCGCCATGGCCCGCACGGCCTCGACCGAAGCCGTCTCCACGATGTAGTCCGGTTCAAGAGAGAGCAGCTCTTCCACGTCCGCACAGACGCGGCAGCCGACCTTGGCCGCAGTCGCTTCGCTGGAAGCGCGGGTGCGGCTGGTGACACCAATCAGCTCATAATCCGGGAGCAGACCGTTTTTCCAAGCGTCCGCGACGATGTTGCCCAGAAATCCGCAGCCGACGATGCCAAATTTCGTTTTCATATCCATAAACTCCTTTTTCTGCCAAAAACGGCAGTCATCCTCCCCAGTATACCATGCCGACCCCGGAAAGAGAAGCTGTTTGCGCTTTTCTTTCGCGAAAAAGTGTGCTAAAATGAAGCGGCTGAGAAAAAGGAAGGATGGGAGAGAACGATGGGAAAAATCAAAGAGCTGTTTTGGACTTTTTTGAAGATCGGCGCGTTCACCTTTGGCGGAGGCTATGCCATGGTGGCCCTGCTGGAACACGAGTTCGTGGAGGAAAAACAGTGGGTGAGCCGCGAGGAATTTCTGGACATGGTGGCCGTGGCTGAATCAACGCCCGGACCGATGGCTATCAACAGCGCGACCTACATTGGCTATAAGATCGACGGGGCAGCGGGCGCAGCGGCGTCCACGGCGGCGGTCTGTCTGCCGTCGTTCGGTGTGATCTATCTCATTTCGCTGTTTTTTGACCGCTTCCTGAGCTTTTCGGCCGTGGCAAGCGCATTCAAGGGCATTCAGGTGTGCGTCATCTATCTCATCCTGTCGGCGGGCATCAAGATGATGAAAAATCTGGAACGGAACGGCTTTAACATGGCGGTCCTGACCGTCGTGGTGCTGGCGATGGTCAGCTGCTCGGTGCTGGCGGTGTCGTTCTCGTCCATTTACTATATCCTGCTTTGCGGGACGGTGGGCGTGGTGCTCTATCTGATCCGAAAACTGCGCAGAGAGGAGAAAAAACAATGATCCTTTGGGAACTGTTCTGGAACTTTCTGGTCATCGGGGCCGTCTCGTTCGGCGGCGGTTACGGGATGATCTCGCTGGTGCGGGAAGTGGTGCTGTCCCACGGGTGGCTGACCGAGAGCGAATTTCTGAGCTTCATCGCGGTGTCGGAATCGACACCCGGACCGCTGGCTGTGAACATGGCGACCTTCATCGGTTCGTCGCAGGGCGGCTTTTTGGGGGCGCTGCTGGCGACTTTGGGTGTGGTGCTGCCGTCGTTTTTCATCATCCTGCTCATCGCGGCGGTGCTGCAGAACCTGATGAAGTATGCGGGCGTCAATGCGTTTTTGTCGGGCGTGCGGCCCTGCGTCGTGGCGATGATCTTGGCCACGGCCCTGACGATGGGGCTTTCCACGCTGCTGGGTTTCACGACGCTGGACAACGGCTTTTCGCCGGATGGCCGTTCGATCTTAGTGTTCGTGCTGCTGTGGGCGGGGCATCTGTTCTGGAAGAAGAAAACAAAAAAAGCCCCGTCGCCGATCTGGATGATCGTGGTGTCGGCGGGGCTTGGCATCTTGTTCTGGGGCGTGTGATTCAGCCGATGGGAGCGTTTTTCAGCTCCTGCCGGATGGCGCGAAATTCTTCCGGAAGATCGTCGTCACGCATGTTTTTGGGGGGCGCTGATGCTGGAACGTTTCCAGCCGCGCCATTTCACCTACCGTGTAGACCATGATCTTCCTCCTGACGGAAACGTTGCTTTCAGAACTTGAATCTTGTTGAACTTATCATACAGTTTTGGCAAAAAACTGTCAAGATGGGTTTGAAAGTCCTGTTTATAGGACATAAAATGTGGATAATAGGGTCAGAAAGAGAAAACGGCCTCTTTCCAACCGAAGAAAACGATGATTTTCGTGGAGGATGCAAGAATGAAATACTACGTTACCATTACCGGTTTGAACTATCGCTTCGGGACTGCACCGTTTCAGGTGGGGCAGAAGGTCCGGCTCGTCAAAGAACCGGATAACCAGTTCGACCGCGAAGCGATCCGTGTAGAGCTTCCGGGTCTGGGCAAGGTGGGCTATGTTGCCAACAGCACCCACACGGTGGTCGGAGACTGCTGCAGCGCTGGACGTATCTACGATAAAATCGGAGATACTGCGGTCGCAAAGGTCAAGTATGTTCTGGACAAGGTTGTTGTCTGCAAGGTGAAGATTTCGGCTTCGGAGAAGATCGAAACAAACCCGGATACCGGTTTGCCTTACGGCAGCGAAATAGACGCCATTACGTTCTGAAAAAGCTCCCGTTCACCGAATTCCCTCTTTTCGCATACAACGGCGGGAAGGGGGAATGCGTTTTGAACGGGATCTTTTTCTTATTGGCGGCGGTGCTACTGCTGCCCGCGTGCTGTACGACCCTTGGGGCGGCCAGCGCGCTTTTGGTGCGGCGGGCGCAGGAACAGCGCACCCGCCGGATGCTCTGCGGCATGGCGGCGGGCATCATGCTGGCGGCCAGCGTCTGGAGCTTGCTGCTGCCCGCCATCGAGCGGTCAGAGCAGGGGGTGCTGCCCGCGTGGCTCCCGCCGACGGTGGGGCTGGTCATCGGGGCGGTGGGGCTTCTGCGGCTGGAACAGACTGCGTGGAAGCTGCTCGACAACAGCGGGGGCCGCTGCGGCCGGATGGTTCTGGCGGTCACGCTCCACAATCTGCCGGAAGGAATGGTCGTGGGGCTTGCGGCGGCGCTGGCCCTGCAGGGGGAGCCGGACGCCATGAGCGGTGCGCTGGCCTTGGCGCTTGGCATCGGACTGCAGAACATCCCGGAGGGCGCGGCGGTCAGCTTGCCGCTTTTGCAGAGCGGCGCGAAGCGTTCCCGCGCCTTTGGGGCGGGGCTGGCATCCGGGCTGGTGGAGCCGCTTGGGGCGCTGCTGGCACTGGCCTTGGCGGGCTGGGTCCGTGCGGCGCTGCCGTGGCTCATGAGCGCCGCCGCCGGGTGCATGGTCTGCGTCACGGCGCAGGAGATGATCCCAGAAGCCGTCGCGGAAGATGAACCCGCCGGGGTCATCAGTGTGGTGCTGGGTTTTGCGCTGATGATGGCGCTGGATGTGGCATTATAAAAGGGACTGCCGCTTGGTGTGCAGCAGTCCCAGAAAAGCTCAGGAGCCGGATTTTTCGATGTAAACGCTGGTGGATGGGAAGGCAAAGTCCACGCCGTCCGCCTGCATGATGTCCATGATGTTCAGGTTGAGATTGTTCTGCTCCTCCAAAAAGACCGTATAGGCGTTCGTTTTCAGGTATGCGGAGACGAGGATGTTGATGCTGGAATCACCGAAGCTAGTCAGGCGGACGATGTTGGTCTCCTTGTTGGTGTAGGGGCTTTCGTCCAGCATGGTCTTGAGGTCGGCCATCAGCTTTTCGATCTGCGGGCGGGTGGTGCTGTAGGTGACGCCCAGCGTGAATTTGTAGGGCCGCATGGTGCGCAGCGCCGCATTCTGGACCGTGGAGGAACAAATTTTGCTGTTCGTGACGATGCTGACCGTCTGATCCATGGAGCGGATGCGGGTGGAGCGGAAGTTGATGTCGATGACTTCGCCCTCTACGTCGCCCACGGTGATCCAGTCGCCGACCGAGAACGGCTTATCGAGCAGGATGACGATGCCGCTGAACAGATTGCTGGCGCTCTCCTGCGCGGCAAGGGAGATGGTCAGACCGACCAGTCCAGCACCGGCGACGATGCTGCCGATGGGGAAGCCGACGATCTGCGCGATGGTGGCGACGCAGAGGATGATGACCAGCACTTTGTAGGTCGTGTTCAGCAGGGAGAGCAGGGTCTTGTTGGAGCGGATCTCCACGCTGCACTTCGACAACAGCAGGTCGGCAACATCCGAAGCTTGATACAGGCCCTCGCAGAGGAAGAAGATCATTGCCGCCTGATAGACCGTGAACAGAAGCTTCGAGAAGCCGGAAATGGCCCACGGCAGACTGGTCAGAGCGAGGTACAGGCCGGTGTAAACGGCCATCCGCTCGATGGGTCGTTCCAGACTGCGGAGCAGGATGGGCGTTGCGGAAAAATGCCAGCTGCGTGCCCGTAACAGGGGAAAGACCTTCTTGCTCAGAAGGCGGGAGACGATGAAGCCGACGGCAAAGATGACCAGCGCACAGATGCAGCGAGCTGCCATGGCGAGCCAGCCCTCCAGATAGAGCGGGCCGATCTCGAACGCAAGATCGCGGATGGAAAAGATCATGACAAAAAACTCCTCGAAAACAGATTTTACGACCCAGTATACCATAGAATGCGGGAAAAGGGCAACTGAAATTGGGTCTTGACAAGCGCAGTTTGGCGCGCTATACTCTGGACCAGAAAGTTCGTTTCAGGGCGGGGTGCGATTCCCCACTGGCGGTAAAGCCCGCGACCACTCCCAAAGAGTGCTGACTCGGTGAAACTCCGGGGCCAACGGTATAGTCCGGATGCAAGAAACGGCAGACATTTGATCGTCTACGCGCCCTGTTGCAGTATGTTTGATTGCAGCAGGGCGTGTTTTTTGATCGTCTCTCCCGTTCCAGATCCAGCGCGAAAAGGGCTTTCCAGTCTATGATTTGGGGCCAAGGATCGCCCCGGGAGGAAAAACTATGAAAAAGAATACGACCCGCAACCTGACCGTAGCCGCGATGCTCAGCGCGGTGGCCTTCATCCTGATGTTCATCGAGTTTCCCATCCCGATGCTCATTCCGTCCTTCGTGAAGATGGATTTCTCGGACCTGCCCGCTCTGCTGGGCGCATTTGCGCTTGGCCCGGTGTACGGTGTGGTCATCAGCTTCATGAAGAACCTGCTGCACATCATCATCAAGGGCACGTCCACGGCCTGTGTCGGTGAACTGTGCAACTTCATGCTGGGCGCGGTGTTCTCGGCATCCGCAGGTTACATCTACAAGAAGAGCAAGAGCCGCAAAACGGCCATCATCGGCGCACTGGTGGGTGCGGCGGCAATGGCGGTGTTCAGCGTTCCGTCGAACTATTTCATCACCTATCCGGCCTATGTGCAGTTCTATCATATGCCGCTGGAAGCCATCCTTGGGATGTATCAAGCCATCCTGCCCTCGGCAGACAGCCTCATCAAGTGCCTCGTCATCTTCAACATGCCCTTCACGCTGGTCAAGGGCCTGCTGGATGCCCTGCTCTGCATTTTGATCTATAAGCCGCTGTCGCCCATCCTGCACGGCAGAAAGTAAATGAAAAGCCCTCTCCGTCATTGCTCGCTCCCTTGTGGGGGCAAGCGAAACGGAGAGGGCTTTTTTAGCTTAATGCGCCCTTTTCCAGCCATTTGCCGCGGGCAAGGCGGGCGAGGAAGAGCAGACCGCGGATGCACAGCTCACAGCACATCGCGCCCCAGACGCCCACCAGCCCGAAGCGGGGAGCCAGCAGGGAAGCCAGCGTCAGCCGGATGCCCCACATGCTGACGAGGTTGAGCACGAAACAGGCGGTGCTGTCGCCCGCGCCCTGCATCGCGCCGCTGGCCACGATGCTGGCCCCGAACATCGGTTCGGCAAAGGCTTCGATGCGCAATACCCGCGCACCCAGCGCGATGACGGCGGCGTCAGCCGTGAAAATGCCCATCAGCGCCGGGGCGAAAAGCCACAATCCTGCGCCCGAAAGCGCCATGATGCCCATGCCCATGAGGGTGCAGAGCCATGCGAACCGCTTGGACATGTCCCGGCGGTTCGCGCCGACGGCCTGACCGATCAGAGCAATGGAAGCATCTTGGATGCCATAGCCCGCCATGTAGCACAGGCCCTCGGCGCTGACGCCCAGACTGTTGGCGGCGATGGCGACCGTGCCCAGCCCGGACACGATCCGCACCAGAACCACCTGCGCCGAAGAAAGCGCGGCCCGTTCTGCCGCCAGCGGTGCGCCGACCCGCCAAAGGTTCATCAGGCAGGAGCGGGTGATCTTCCACGAGCCGGGTCTGCGGATGCAGAGGGGACCGTCCCGCAGGAGCAGGATGGCCAGCGCCAGCAGTCCGCCGACGACATCCGAAAGGGCTGTGCCCAAGGCCGCGCCCGGAACGCCCAGCCCCGCGCCCCAGACCGTTACAGTGCGGCCGAACAGCACAAGGGTCCGGGATGGGTTGATCAGGAAAAAGTTGAACACGATATCCAACACACAGACCAGTACGCTGATGAGTCCGGGCGTCAGGGCGTCGCCGGTGGCGCGAAGCTGGGCCGTGTACATGCCCATCGCCATCGTGAAGGGAAGCGCCGCCGACCAGATGGCGAAATAGGCGGATGCGTTGGCTTGCAGAGAGGGGTCTGCCCCCAGCCACCCGGGCAGGAACCGGCTGATGCCGATGCCGAACGCGGCGGCTCCCAAACCAAGAATGAGGTTGAACAGCATGGACTGCCGCAGAACGCCGCGCGCATCCTCCTGCCGGTCAGCCCCGAGATACTGTGCGATCTGGATGGAAAATGCGGTGTACAGCCCCACAAGGACGCCGTGCAGCAGCCATGTGCTGGAACTGACGATGCCGATGGCCGCTGTGGCTTCGGCCCCGATGTGGCCCACCATGGCGGCGTCGATGTACTCCATGGCCGTGACGACCATCTGCTGTAAGATCGAGGGAAGGCTCAGCGCAAGGACCACCTGTGCCGTCTGGGAAAGCGGGATGTCCTCACCCTGCCGCATCCGGGCTGAGAGCTGTTCGAGTGAAAGTTTCATGTTGTCTCCTGTTGCCATAAAAATACCCCGGGAAAAGGGGTCGAGATGCACCTATTATAAATAGGATGGCGGAAATTGTCAAACCGACTCCTTTTGCGCCCAGAAGATTGATTTTTTCTGCGGAGCGTGATACACTTCAACTATTGATGAGTGAAACAACAGGAGCGGCTTTTCGGCTGTTCCGGGAAAGAGGAAATTATGCTCCAATTACTTTCGGGAAGTCAGCGCACCGTGGATGCGCTTGGATTTTTGCTGGCGTTCGCGTTGACGGCGCTGATGGATTCGGTCTTTCGGGAGAAGCTCCCGCAGGACCATGGCCGCGCGTTTGCGGTCAACGGCGAGCTTTCTAAAGGCAAGGCGCGCGGTTCCGGCCTGATCTTCGTGCTCTGCATCGCGCTGGTCACGCTGGCGGTGCTGCCGTTCCGCACGGAATATATCATCTATACGGTCCTGCTCATTGCGTCTATGCTCTCCGGCTACTTTGACGACGCTTCGGAAGTGGCGTGGAACGAGTACAAAAAGGGCTTCATCGATCTGGTCATCGCCATTGTGGCGGGGGTCACCTACCTGAATTTCAATGGAACATCGGTGAATTTCCTGAACTGGACCTTCTCCATCCCGTATCCGCTGTATCTGGTGCTCATCGTCGTGCTGATCTGGGCCAGCATCAATGTGGTCAACTGCACCGACGGCGTGGACGGCCTGTCGGCCAGCTTGGCGGTGGTCAGCATCGGGACCTTCCTGCTGGCTTACGGTGACGAGCTGGGCGAGTACGCCACGGCGGCCATCGTCTTTATCGGCGCGTTGCTGGCCTATCTGTGGCAGAACGCCAAGCCTTCCACCCTGCTGATGGGCGACGCGGGCAGCCGCGCGATGGGCTTCTTCCTCGCGATTCTGGCCCTGAAGAGCAGCCATCCGTTCTCTTTCCTGTTGGCGGCACTGGTGTTCATCGTGGACGGCAGCCTTGGCATCCTGAAGATCAGCTTCAAGCGGTTCCTGCACATCAGCATCCTGAAAAAGACCCTGACCCCGCTGCACGACCATGTGCGCAAGCGGATGGGCTGGAGCGATGAACAGGTCGTGGCCCGCTGGCTGATCCTGCAGGCGGTAGCATCGGCATGGCTCCTGCTGCTGACCCGTTGAAATGCCAAAAATAAAGGTACGACTTTGTGCAACTTTACAAAACATAGAAAAATGTGCGGAAAAAGTTGTTGCACTTTTTGAATTGAAAGTCAAAGGCAAAAACGCTATACTTTAAGCATCGAAAGCAAAGGCGCTTGATGAGAGATCATCGAGCGCCTTTTTTCGTATCCTTGCAAAGCAGCGAGGCTTTGAAGGAATCGCTTCGGCGAAAAAGAGGTAGGGAAAGGCGGAATCATCTGTGATCAAACTGGAACATGTAGACAAATATTTCGGCGATCTGCACGTTTTGAAGGACGTCAACCTTGAGGTTGCCGAGGGAGAAAAGCTGGTCATCATCGGGCCGTCCGGTTCGGGCAAATCCACCACGGTGCGGTGTATGAACTTTCTGGAAGAGCCGACCAGCGGCCATGTGTACATCGACGGGCAGGAGCTGACCAATAAAAACAAGACCAAGCTCGTGCGCGAAACGACCAGCATGGTGTTCCAGCAGTTCAATCTTTACCCGCACATGACGGTGCTGAAGAATCTGACGCTGGCCCCGATGAAGCTCCATCACAAATCCAAGCAGGAGGCCGAAGAGCTGGCTTACCACTATTTGGAGGTCGTGGGTCTGCGGGACAAGGCGAATGTCTATCCCACCCAGCTTTCGGGCGGCCAGCAGCAGCGCATCGCCATTGCGCGGGCGCTGTGCGCACAGACCAAGATCATCCTCTTCGACGAGCCGACCAGTGCGCTGGACCCGGAGACCATCCAAGAGGTGCTGGATGTCATGGTGAATCTGGCCCACGAAAAGAACATCACGATGGTGGTCGTGACCCACGAGATGGGCTTCGCCCGTCAGGTGGCCGACCGGGTGGTGTTCATGGCCGACGGTCAGATCATCGAAGAGGGGACCCCCGAGCACTTCTTCACCAACCCCAAGAACGAGCGTGTCCGCCAGTTCTTGGGCAAGATCATTCGATAAACCAAGGTCATCGCGGACGGCATCGCAAACGAGGCGGTGTGCCGCTGTTGATAGAGCAGCTGATGCGGGACGGAAGGGAAAGCCGTCCGGGCTGCAATCTGAAATTAGAGGAGTGGATCATTATGAAAAAGATCTCGCGTCGTAGTTTTGTCAAGGCCGCTGGCACGGCCGCTGTTCTGGGCGTTCTGACCGCATGCGGCGGCTCGTCCAGTTCTACTGCCGCTTCCACGGCATCTTCTGCCGCAGCATCGGGCAGCACAGCCGCTGCTTCGGAAGCGCTGTCTGCCGACGTTCAGGCCATCGTGGACCGCGGTGTTCTGAAGGTCGGCGTCAAGAACGCGGTCAAAGGCTTCAGTTTTCAGGATACCCTGACCGGCGAGTATACCGGCTTGGAAGATAGTCTGGCCGAGCTGATCGCCGAGGACTTGGGTGTGGACGTCGAGTTCACCACCGTCACCGCTGCAACGCGCGGTGAGCTGCTGGATTCCGGCGACATCGACTGCGTGCTGGCGACCTTCACCATCACCGAAGAGCGGAAAAAGAGCTGGGACTTCACCACCCCGTACTACACCGACTACGTCAGCGTTCTGGTGGAGGATTCCACCGGCATCAAGGAGCTGGCGGACCTGAAGGACAAGGTCGTGGGCGTTTCGTCCGGTTCGACTTCCGCCCGTGCACTGGTCCAGGCCATGATCGAAGCGGGCGTCATCGAGGGCGCGGGCTTTGATGCAGATTCCTTCAACGCCGACACTTGGAAGGACGGCATTTCCTTCCGTCAGTACGACGATTATCCCGCCATCAGCACCGCACTGAGCG
>URVW01000030.1 GCA_900551435.1 uncultured Faecalibacterium sp. | reverse complement strand
GGAAAGCCAGACGGCCAATACGACCGAAACCATTGATAGCAACTCTAACAGCCATGTTAATAATACCTCCTAAATGTTCTTACCCTTTTTATTCGGATAATCTCACGGTGTCTTTATTGTAGTCCAAAATTCGAAAACTTTCAAGTGTCTGCTAAAAAATTAACAACTCGTTTGTTCACTTTTTGGCTTTTGTATGATTTTTGTTCCCTATCTTGGCAGGTTTTCAGCAATTCAACCAAGAGAGCGCCTGCCCTCAGCGGCGTTTTGCCGCCGCACCCGCTGTGCGCACTGTGCAGAGCATCCCCAGCGTGCCGATGCACGCCAGCCCCAGACCAAAGAAAATGGTGGGCAGATTCGTCACACGGAACTGCGACGGCATACACAGCGTGAGGGTCTGCGGCAGTTCCCAGGAAAAGCAGAGGATGAACGCCGCCAGCCCGGAAGCACAGAGCGCTTTCCCGTCGGACGTTTGCGGCAGCCAGAGCGCCCGCACCAAGCAGGACAGGAACAGCAGCGCGGCCAGCAGCTCCCAGACCAGCGCGGTCGGCGTGACCCGATGCCAGCTGGAGCTGTTCTCCATGAAGCGGCTCAGCAGACACCAATAGAACACCAGTGTGCCCCACACGCCGGACGCCATGCTGTTCGTGGGCAGCTTCCAGTCTTTTTGTCGCCAGCTTTTCGCCAGCAGGGCCAGCCACACGGCGCAGAGCACTTCCAGCACCGCGCGGACGACAGCCCCCGCACCGGTCACGGCAAGGGCCAGACGGCTGACCGCCGCCAATGCAAAGGCCCCCGCTGCCAGTGCGGCAAAGATGCCGGAATACTTGCAGGGATTCCGCAGATTTTCCGGTTCATGCGCCAGCTTGCGCCCTGCCAGAACGGCAATCAGCACCGCCGCGCCCAGAGCGGCATACCGCCACCAGACCGAACCGGCCATGCACAGGCCGCTTTCCAGATCGGTCCACAGGCCAAGGTCCAGCCCGCGGCCCAGAGCCAGAACGGCTCCTACAACAAATACAAGGGTGAGTAATGGATTCATCAGCGTTCCTCGATCGGTTTATATTTCTGGCGCACGCCCAGATATTTATAGGCGGGCCGGATGATACGGTTGGCAAAGACGACTTCTTCCACCCGGTGCGCACACCAGCCCGGGACACGGGCGATGGCGAACAGCGGGGTATACAGATCCTCGGAGATGCCCAGCATGTTGTAGATCAGGCCGCTGAACAGGTCCACATTGGCGCAGACCGGCTTGGTGCTGCCCTTTTCCTCGGCAAAGATGCCGGGGGCCAGCCGCTCGATGCTGCACAGCATATTGTATTCTTCCTCAAAGCCCTTATCGTAGGCCAGATGCTTGGCGCGTTCCTTCAGGATGACCTCGCGCGGGTCGCTGAGGGTATAGACCGCATGGCCCATGCCGTAGATCAGGCCCGAGCCGTCGCCCGCCTGTTTGCGGAGGATGCGGCGGAGGTATTCGCGCACCTCGTCGTCATCGTCCGGGTTTTCCACATGCTTGAGGATATCCTGCAGCTGGCGGTTGACCATCAGGTTCGCGCCGCCGTGCTTAGGGCCTTTCAGCGCACCGATGGCCGCCGAGATGGCCGAATAAGTATCCGTGCCCGAAGAGGACAGCACGCGGGTCGTGAAGGTCGAGCAGTTGCCGCCGCCGTGGTCCGCATGGACCAACAGGCACATATCCAGCAGCTTCGCTTCCTCGTGGGTGAACTTCTGATCCGGGCGGTAGGTGCTCAGGATGTGTTCTGCGGTGCTCTGGCCCGGTTTGGGCAGATGGAAGAACATGCTCTGCTTATCATAATAGCGGCGCTTCATCTGATAGGCGTTGACCATCATGGTGGGCAGACTTGCGATCAGGTTGATGCTCTGATTCAGGATGTTCTCAAGGCTCAGGTCCTCGGCGTGTTCATCATAAGAGTACAGGCCCAGAACGCAGCGCTGCATCTTGTTCATGACGTTGGGCGAGGGCGCGTTCATCGTATCCATGAAGCCGTCGGGCAGAGCGCGGTGCTCGGCCAGCAGCTCACAGAAATCGTCCAGCTGCTCCTGCGTGGGCAGACTGCCGAACAGCAGCAGCCAGATGACCTCTTCGAACACGAAGCGGTCGTTGCGGTAAGCCTCTTCCACGATCTCCTCGATGTTGACACCGCGGTAGATCAGCTTGCCGGGGATGGGGATGACCTTTCCCTCTTGGTCGCGTTTGTAGCCGACGACGTCGCATACATTGGTCAGTCCTGCCAGAACGCCGGTCCCATCCGGGTTGCGCAGACCGCGCTTGACGCCGAGACGCTCGCTCGTCTCGGGGTCGATGTAGTTGTTGGCAATGTACTCTTCACACAGCATCCGCATGGTCTGCGGGTCCAGAGCTGCCACCTCTGCGTGCTTGAAGTTCATGTGCGGATTCCCCTTTCTTTTTCGAATTTCTTATACCTTTCCCTGCCATCCGCCATGATGGCATAGGTCTATCATAGCGCTTTTGTGAAATAAATTCAAGATGGAGATGAAATCTGCGCTTTTTCTCCAGCCCGTCCTGCTACACTGGCCCAAACGAAACAGGCTGTCCGGGGAGGTTCCAAGTTCCATGAAAAAGTCGTTTTTTCTGCTTTGCGCCGTGCTGTTCGTGCTGGGCAGCATCCTGCCGCTGGCCGGCTCCCGGCTGACGGCGGCGGTCTTGGGCACGCAGGGTCCTACAGTAACCGAATCCACACCAGAAAGCAACTCTGCCGTGCCGCTCGAGGTCCCCGCGTCCGATCAGGACAGTGAAACATTCCTCATCGCCGACCAGAGCGATTGTTCGGTCGTCTCCGTTTCCCGCCGGGACTATCTCATCGGGGCCGTCGCCGCCGAAATGCCCATCACATGGCCGGACGAGGCCCTGAAAGCCCAAGCCATCGCGGCCCACAGCTATGCACTCTACTGCCGGGACCACTGTGCCGACCCGGCATCCGGCTGGCTGTCCGCAGACCCGGCCCGCCGACAGGGCTATCTGACCGACGCCGTCCTGCGCAGCTACTGGGGAACGGCCTACGAAGCCAACTACGCCCGCCTTTCAGCCTTGGTGGACTCGGTCCTGACGCAGGTGCTCTATTATGAGAACGCCCCCGCCGGGACCAGCTACTTTGCCATCTCCAACGGCCAGACTGAAGCCAGCGAGAATGTCTGGGGCACGGCGGTCCCCTATCTCGTCCCGGTGGACAGCAGCACCGACCTTTCCGCCGACAACTATACTTACAGCGTCTCCTTTTCGCCCGCGCAGATGCAGCAGCTCCTTGCGTCCGGGCTGGGGCTTGCGCCAGACCTTTCTGCACCCGAAAACTGGTTCGGCGATATCACACTGACCGCTTCCGGCTATGTCGCTTCCCTGCCCGTCTGCGGCCAGACCATCTCCGGCCCTGCGCTTCGGAAGGCGCTCAGTCTGCGGAGCGCCTGTTTCACCGTGCAGTATCAGGATGGCGCGTTTCAAATCACCACCCGCGGCTACGGCCACGGCGTCGGCATGAGCCAGTGGGGCGCAAAAGCCCTTGCAGAGCAGGGGCAGACCGCCGCAGAGATCCTTGCCCACTATTTCCCCGGGACTGAGCTTCGCTCGTAAGTCCCAACCAAAAAAGCCCGAAATCCTTTTCAGGGTTTCGGGCTTGCTTTTTTGAATTTAGGAGAACAGACTATCCAGCCAGTCCCAGACGCTCTCTGTGGCTTCGGTGGCGGTCGATGTCGTCTCATCGACCGCTTCGGTGACTTCCTCGGCCACGACAGCGGCTTCCAGCTCTTCCAGACCCGTGCCGTCATCGTTGGCATCGGAGGTGATGTACCAATAGCAGGACGCGCCTGAGATGGAAATGCTTGCGCTGGACAGCGGCACACGGCCCGCAGAAACGCCGTTGGACGGGTCCGAGCAGTAGAATACGCCGTCGGTGTAGTCCGTCAGCAGCACTGCGTGGGGCTGGGTGCGGTCATAGAGGACGATGCCTTCCGGGTGCTCCTGCAAGATCTGGATCAGCGCTTCCGTCTTGGCGGCGGTCCCGCTGGGAAGGGTCGCATAACCGACGTGCATCGCATTGTATGTAAAACTATGGGACAGTCCGCCCGACCATGCCGTGCTCTTGACGCTGTTCTCGGTCACATCGACCCAGCCGTCCAGACCGTCAAAGTAGGCGCGGCGGCGAAGCATCATTGCGGCGGAAGCCAGTGTGCAGGTCCCGCCCCGGCTCTGCTTGAAATAGAACCCGGCGTCCACGTTCAGATCGACCGCCAGCGCTCCCGGCAGGATCGACAGCATCAGCGCCAGCGTCAGGACCAGTGCCGATAGTTTTTTCCATGCATGATGCGGTGCAGTTTCCACTTGGTTTCATCCTCCTCGAAATTTCGTCGTCATTCACTGCTCTAAAGTATACCAGTTTGTTACTCTTTTGTAAACACCTCTCCGGCTTTTTTCTCAAGATTTACACGATTTGGTCACATTTCATAGGCAGATTGCACAAAGCACATTCCAGCCGCTTGGTGTTTTCCTACAAACGTCGGTTTTTCGCTGAAAATTTCTTTCTCTTTCGAAAGGTCATCCGCACAAGGTCCCACTCTCGGCAAGCATCCGCCGCCGCAGGTCCGGCTCCAAAAATCTGCGCTTGCGGCCCCTTCCGGGCGGGTTTCCTGTTTCCTTTTCGGCGCAAATATGGTATACTTTCAAGCGAATTTGAAACAGGAGCATGTCTATGAAAGCAACCATCGTTATCCCCAATATCAACGGCAAGGGCTGGCTGAAAGACTCCATCGAGTCGGTCTATGCCCAGACCGAGCAGGATTTTGAGCTGATCGTCGTGGACAACGGCTCCACGGACGAAAGTCTGGAACAGGCCCGCAGCTACTGCAGCCGCCCCAATTTCACTTTGATCGAAAACGGCCGGAACACCGGCTTTTCGCACGCAGTCAATCAGGGCATTGCCCGGGCAAACAGCGAATTTGTGGTGCTCTTCAACAACGACGCCTTTGCCGAGCCGGAATGGCTGGCCGAGCTGATCCGCACCGCCGAGAGCGACCCCAAAATTTTTGCGGTCCAGAGCCTGATGATCCGCCACTTCGACCGCGAACTGGCCGACGATGCGGGCGATTACGTCACATGGATGGGCTTTGCCTGTAAGACCGGCGACGGCCGCCGCGCCAGCCGCTACACCCGTCAGAAGCGCATTTTCTCTGCGTGCGGCGGTGCGGCGCTCTACCGCAAGAGCATTCTGGACGAGATTGGCGGTTTCGACGAGAACTTTTTCGCCTATTTCGAGGACGTGGACCTGAGCTGGCGCGCCAACAACGCCGGTTACAAAAATATCCTCTGCCCCGCCGCAAAGTGCTATCACATCTGCGGCGCCAGCACCGGCGCGGTCAAGTACAACGCCTTCAAGAGCCAGCAGAGCGGCCGGAACAGCATCCTGCTCCCCCTCAAGAACGAGCCGCTGCTCATGCTCATCCTCAACTTCATCCCGCTGGCGCTGGGCTATCTGCTCAAATACTACAAATTCCACAAGCAGGGCTTCGGCGAAGCTTGGGACAAAGGGATGCACGAAGCCTTCGACCTCTTGAAGTCCGGCAAGCTGGGCAAGCGTCCCTTCCGCCTGAAGGATTTGCCCAATTACATTTTGATGGAGCTTTGGATGATCTGGAACATGATCCCCTATCTGTGGTATCGCCTAGTCATCGTGCGATTTGATTTGAAATAATTTCCAAACAAGAAGGACCTGTCACACAACCGTGCGGCAGATCCTTCTTGTTTTTGCTTTTTCGTCAGCCTTCTTGATAGCCTTCGTCCAAGAACTTCTGTTTCAGGGTATTGATGTCAAAATCCAGTTTGTCATTTTCCACATCGGTGCTGTAGCTCTTCAGCTCCATCCATGCATAGGGCGCACCGTTTCCATCAACGGCCAAGACCAGCTTCGGTGCATTGCCATCGTAGCAGATGACCAGATTGACGATGCCGTAGGCTGCCGACTTCATCACAACTTTTTCCGCCGGGTAGCTCTTGTTCTGGCCCTTAAATGTATAAGTAAAACTGCCCGACCGGATAGACTGCACATCCGATTCTTTGATCTCCATTGCAATGCGGCTGGTGCGATAAGTCTCTTCACGGACAAGTTTCTGATAAGTATAATTGCTGACCACAACGGTCTTGTTCACTTCCTTGTCCGAATACTTATAGCTCGTAGGCGTTTTTCCTTCTTCGGACGCTTCTTCTGTGTACACCTTCGTTCCGTTTGTCGTCACATGCGAAAAGCTGTCCCAGTAATCTGGGTCGCCATTCTCATCTTTTCCGAATTGCAGATAGTTCACCGCATTGATGGTGTACTTCGGGCTGCTGTAGCACTGTGAAGTCTTGCTCTTCTGCCAGGTCGTCGCCGTTGGGAAACTTCCTACACCTACCGCATTTCCTTCTTCTTTGTCGGTATCTGTACTTCCGTTCTCTCCCGTGCCCGCATCCGTATCGTCTTTCGTTTGATCCTTGTCTGCATCACTTCCGGTATTCGAATCATAATCTTCCTGACCACCGCTGATGCTCGTTCCGCCGTTGCCGCCGGTTTCACCATTGCCACCTGTGCTGGGTTCTCCGTCTCCGCCGCAGCCAGTGAGAAGAACCGCCGCCAGAATCACACTCGCTGATAGGACTTTCAACATTTTTGAATTCAAACGCATAAAATCTGCTCCTTCCTGATTTTGTCCTTCCAAAGCTTTTGGAGAAAACCATTTTCTCCTGTTTGATTTCATTATAGTCACATTGTTCTATTAAGTCAAGTTAATCTATCAGATTATTATTCTTTCGGTTTAATCCTGTATTGTCAGTATAAGGATATCTACAGGAGGTCTATCTTATGATCGACTATTGCATGATCGGGAAACGAATCCAGACTCAGCGGCAGCAGAAAAAGATCACACAGGAAAAGCTGGCCGAACAAGTCGGCATTTCGGTCGTTTACCTTTCCAAGATCGAAAACGGCCGCGTTTATCCAACTTTGGAAACGCTTTCCAACATCTGCACCGAGCTGGACATTGAGTTGGCTGAAATACTGACCAATACGGAAATCGCCCGCCGAGACTACGCAAATGACAGGGTTCTGGAATTATTCAATGCTTGTTCTATGCGCGTCAAACCGATTGCATTGGCACTTCTCGAAGATTTGTCAAAGCTCTGACACCAAAAACTCCCCGCCGCGAGATGGTTTTCCATCTCATGGCGGGGAGTTTTGTCGTTCTGATTTTACGCTGCCGTGCTCTGAGAGTCCGGCTCACTGGCAGCTTCGCTGGAAGCGGCGCTGTCGGCGCTCTCTTCCGGCGTGCTCTCGGATTCCGATTGAGCGGATGCCGCTTCCTCCGAAGCAGCATCGCTTTCTGCGGCCGAATCTCCTGCCGCTGCAAGGATGGCGTCCTGCACATCGCTGTCGGCCATCATGACCGGCTCCGAAGCGGATGCCGCTGCATCCGAAGCTTCCGGCTTCGTCGCGCTGTCGGTCAGGCCGGTCAGATACCAGCTGCCGCTCTGACGGCTGAACAGATAATCCATATACTTGGTCGGCGTGTCGGACGAAGCATTCAGGATGCTGTCGTCGGCGCTCTGGGTGGGGATATAGCCCACGGTGACATGGAGCAGACCGTCTTTCTTGAACAGCTTGGTCACGGTCGCGCGGTAGCTGCCCACCGTGCCGGTGACCGGGATCTTATAACACTGGGTCGTCTCGTCGAACTCGATGGTCATATCTTCCATCTCGAAGCTCTTGTGGGTCATCTTGAAGCTGGGGCCGACCAGTTTTGCCAGATAGGCGTCCACATCCACCGACGGCAGCAGCAGCTGTTCGGTGTCGGGGTCGGTGTTGTAGTTGTCGAAGTTCCCCTGCGTCTCCTGAATGCTGTACACGCAGCCCCAGACCGCTGCTTCGCGCAGGGTCAGGTCGTCGATGTTCTCAATGCCGTCGAAAGGCAGCGGGTCGAACAAAACCAGACCTTCCAGCTTGTCCTCGTACTCCTGCCGCTGCTGGGTATCGTCAAACAGGTTCGCGACTGCGTGCACACCGGCCTGCAGCACGGTCACAGCGCCCACCACGACCAGCACCGCGATCAACAGGCCCAGCGCCTGTCGGCCGCGGCGGCGGTGCAGCCGCGCGTGTTCTTCCGGGGTCATATAATTTTTCATAGGGTTTTCGTCTCCTGAATTGGAACATTTGGGTCATACCAAAGTTCAGTATACCACAAACGCCCTCGAAGTGCAAAATTCGAAGCGTGGATTTTTTGTGAAAGCGCGTTATTCCCACGTTTTCCAGACGTCGGGCTGATAGCCGACCGTCGCCTGACGCCCGTTGCGGACGATGGGCGTTTTGAACAGCTGCTGATTCTCGAACAGCTTGTCCTCCTTCTGCCAGTCCACCAGCGCGTCCAGCAGCGCGAGGGTCTGCTTGTCCTTTGCCGCCGGGTTGACCAGCTTTTCCCAGCCGCCCAGCGCGCGGGCCACGTTCTCGAACTCGCCGCGGCTCATCTCTTTTTCCTTCAGGTCGATCATCTGGAACTTCACGCCCCGCTCCTTGAAATAGCGCTGGGCCTTTTTGGTGTCAAAGCACTTGTTCGTGCCGAAAATTTGAATGTTCATCGTATCCTCCTCCCGAATGTCCGGTCTTATTGTATCATACCCGTGCCCAAAAGCATAGGGATATTTTGCTTCTTTCCTGCGCAGACTAGCTCACACATGGAAGGAGGCATTTCAGATGAAAGCATTCGTTGACCCGGACCTCTGCATCGGCTGCACCCAGTGTGCGGGCCTGTGCCCCGAGGTGTTCACGATGGAAGGGACCCTCGCTGTGGCGCTGCTCGGCGACATTCCCGCCGAAGCCGTCCCGCAAGCCGTGGACGCCGCGCAGACCTGCCCCGTGAGCGCCATCACCATCACCGAGTGACTGCTCCCCTCTCCGCCAAAGGCCGGGGCGAAGAGGGGGTTACATCAAAAATTTTCAAAAAGTCCTCCGATACGCCCCACTTTGTGCTATACTATAAGATGTGAAATTTTGTAACGGAGGAGCAAAACTATGCGTTTACTGGTCATTGACGGCAACAGCATCGCGAACCGTGCCTTTTTCGGCATCAAGCTGTTGACCACCAAAGACGGCCGCTATACCAATGCCATTTACGGCTTTCTGAATATTCTGCTTTCCCTTCTCAAGGAGTGCGAACCGGACGAGGTCGCCGTCGCGTTCGACCTGCGCGCCCCGACCTTCCGCCACAAGATGTACGACGGCTACAAGGCCACCCGCCACGGGATGCCCGAGGAACTGGCCCAGCAGATGCCGGTGCTGAAGGAGCTTCTGGCCGACCTCGGCTACCGCGAGGTCACCGCCGAGGGCTGGGAGGCCGACGACATCCTTGGCACGCTGGCCGCGGCCTGTGACGCCCGGAAGGACGACTGCTTCCTCGCCACCGGAGACCGCGACAGCTTGCAGCTGGTGAGCGAGAGCACCACCGTTCTGCTGGCGACCACCGCCATGGGCCGGAGCAAGACCGTCGTGATGGATGTGGCCGCGATCGAGGAAAAATACGGCATCCAGCCCCGCCAGCTCATCGAGGTCAAGAGCCTGATGGGCGACACGTCCGACAACATCCCGGGCGTGCGCGGCATCGGCGAAAAGACCGCGCTGACGCTGGTGCAGAAGTTCGGGAGCTTGGAGGGCGTTTATGCCAACATCGACGACAAAGCCATCAAGCCCAAACAGCGCGAGCACCTGCTGGAATGCCGCGCCGATGCCGAACTGAGCCACACGCTGGGCACGATCCGCACCGATGCGCCCATCGACACCGCCGAGGGCGCTTACAAGGTCGGCGAGGGCAACAAGACCGCTGCCGTCCGGCTTTTGCAGGAGCTTGAAATTCATTCGCTCATCCCCCGCTTCGGTCTGGATGGCATCGCACCCGCCGCCGAACCGGAAGAGATCCCCGAGATCGAGGGCACGATCGATGTCCTGCCCCTGACCCCTTCCGGCCGCTATCTCGTGGCAGCGCGTCCGGCTGTCATGGGCAAAAAGGGCACGAAGATCGTCGTGGTCCAGCCCGAAGCATGGTATGCCGTGCAGGACAGCACCGTCTATCCGCTGACCTCTGCCGAGATGGTCCGTCTGCTCGACGACCCCGCCGTGACGCTGGACGTGTTCGACTCTGCCCCGCTCTATGCACTGGCCATGGCCAACGGGAACTGGGGCAGCAGCATCGTCTGGGACGGCAAGCTGGCCGCTTACCTGCTCGACGCTTCGGCTTCCAAGTACCAAATCTCTGAACTGGCCACGAGCTATCACGCCAAGGCCGCGTTCACCTGTGCCGACTGGCCGGACGCCGGTTCTCTGGCGGACCTCTTCGCCAAGATGAAAGCCGAAATTACTGCGCAGGGCGAGGACCCGCTTTACAACGAGATCGAATTTCCGCTGGCGCAGGTGCTGGCCGATATGACTCGCACCGGCATCCTTGTGGACAAGGCCGGCATCGAGGAATTCGGCGGGCGGATGCGCAGCGAGCTTTCGCAGGTGCTGGCCCGCATCCAGATGGAGACGGGCAGCACGAGCTTCAACCCCAACAGCCCCAAGCAGCTGGGTGAGATGCTGTTCGACACGATGGGCCTTCCCCACGGCAAAAAGACCCAGCGCGGCTGGTCCACCGACGCCGAGACGCTGGACGCCCTGCGGGATTATCCCCTCGTCGAGGACATTTTGCAGTACCGCGCCTATCAGAAGCTGAACTCCACCTATGTGGAGGGTCTGCTGAAGGTCATCGCGGAGGACGGCCGCATCCACACCCGCTTCAATCAGACCGAAGCCCGCACCGGACGGCTCTCCTCCGACAACCCCAATCTGCAGAACATCCCCATCCGCACCGAGCTGGGAAGCCAGCTGCGCGCCTACTTCATCGCGAAACCCGGCTGTGTGCTGGTGGACGCCGACTACAGCCAGATCGAGCTGCGCATCCTCGCCCACATCACCGGCGACGAGCACATGCAGCAAGCGTTCCGCAGCGGCGAGGACATCCACCGCTCCACGGCAGCAAAGATCTATAATCTGCCGCTGGACGCCGTCACGCCCCGCATCCGCTCTTCGGCCAAGGCCATCAACTTCGGCATCATGTACGGCAAGGGGGCTTACAGCCTGTCCAAGGACATCGGCGTGTCGGTCAAGGAAGCAGACGCCTTCCTCAAGAACTATCTGGCCGCGTTCCCCAAAGTGAGCGGCTATATGGACAAGACCATTGCGGATGCCCGGGACTGCGGCTATGTCTCCACCCTGTTCGGACGCCGCCGCGCCCTGCCGGAACTGTCCAGCTCCAACCGGAACATCCGGGCCAGCGGCGAGCGGATGGCCCGCAACACCCCCATTCAGGGCACAGCCGCCGACGTCATCAAGCTGGCAATGGTGCGGGTCTGGCGGCGTCTGCGCGCGGAACACATGGAGAGCCGCCTGATCCTGACGGTCCACGACGAGCTGATCGTGGAGGCCCCGGAGGCAGAAGCCGAAAAGGCCGCTGCCATCCTGCGGGAAGAGATGGAAGGCTGTGTGCAGTACGCCGTGCCCCTGAGCACCGATGTACACACCGGGAAAAACTGGCTGGAGGCCCATTGATATGATCGTTTTAGGAATCGAATCCACCTGCGACGAGACCGCCGCAGCGCTGGTGGAGGACGGCCGGCATCTGCTGAGCAACGTCATCTCCACCAGTGTCAAGGAACAAGCACTGTACGGCGGCGTCGTGCCCGAGATCGCCAGCCGCCGCCACTGTGAATTCATCAGCGCCACCGTCAAAAAGGCCCTGCTCGACGCGGGCAAGACCATCGACGATGTGGATGCCGTCGCCGTCACCTTTGCGCCCGGACTCATCGGCGCGGTTCTGGTCGGCGTCAACTTTGCAAAAGGGCTGGCTTATTCTGCCGACAAGCCGCTCGTTCCGGTGCACCACCTGCGGGGCCACATCGCGGCCCTCTACCTGACCCACCCGGAACTGAAGCCGCCGTTCCTCTGTCTGGTGGCGTCCGGCGGGCACAGCCACATCGTGGAAGTGCAGGACTACACCCACTACCACATTCTGGGTCATACCGTGGACGATGCCGCCGGCGAAGCCTTTGATAAGGTCGCGCGGACTTTGGGACTTCCCTACCCCGGCGGCCCCAGCGTCGCCAACGCGGCCAAGACCGGCAACCCCAAGGCGTATCGTCTGCCGGTCCCCCATGTGGAAGGCAAGTACAACGTCAGCTTCTCCGGCCTGAAGACCGCCGTACTGAACGAGGTGAATCAGGCCCAGATGAAGGGCGTCGAAGTCAACGTGCCGGACCTCGCGGCCAGCTTTCAGGAGCGGATCGCGGGCATTCTGGCCGAAAAGCTGCTCCTTGCCGCAGCTGACACCGGCGCAAAGCAGGTCTGCCTTGCGGGCGGCGTCGCGGCCAATGGCCGTCTGCGCCAGCTCGTCAACGATGGCGCACAGAAACTGGGTGCAAAGGTCTATCTGCCGGAGCTCAAGTTTTGCGGCGACAACGGCGCAATGATCGCCGCGCAGGGCTACTATCAGTACATCGCGGGCCATACCGCAGGGCTGGAACTGAACGGTCTGCCCACCCTGCCCATCGATTACGAATAAGACGATATCATAAAAGGCTGCTGCAACGTGCAAACAACCTCTCCGTCAATGTGAATGCGAGACTGAGAGGTTGGCAACGTTGCAGCAGCCTTTTTTGCATCAGAAATAGAACGAAACTTCCTTGATCTTCTTTTTGCGCAGCAGGATGGCCGCCGGGATGAGGTAGACCAGCACCGAGATCAGCATCGACGGGTCATAGCTGCTCACCGTGTCCGCAACGCTTTCAGTCCCGTACAGACCGCCGATCAGCATGGAAGTGATATCCATGGTCGCATGTAAAAATGTTGTGACCCAGAGGTTTCCGGTCCGGAAGTAGATAGCCGCATACAGCACACCCAGCGACGCCGCAAACAGGCATTGCATCAGCACGCCCAGCGGGGCGCTGGACAGAATGTTCACCAGATGCGCCCCGCCAAACAGCAAGCCCGACAGCAGACAGGACTTCCAGATGCCCGCACGGCTCGTGCCGAAGTGCTCCAGCAATGTCTGCCCGATGACACCCCGGAACAGCACCTCTTCAGCGACGCCCACAAGGGTCATATTCGCCAAGAAGCTCACGATCCGCCACGCGGGCAGCATCGGGCCGTCGGGCCGTCCGAACAGCATCTTCGTGTACAGGCTGTAGACGATCAGCGCCAGCGGATACATGCCCACCAGCATCCCGCTGAAAAAGCCGCATCCGCGCTGGCGCAGAAGCTTTGTCTTTCCGGTCTTTTTCAGCAGGAACACCGCCCAGCCAAGGCCCACGGCCTCCTGAACACAACCGAGCAGATAGTCATCCGCATACTGAAAGTTGAAATCGAACAAGACCAGCAGGAACACCACCAGATACGAGGTCAGGATCAGACTGGCCAAGAAGATCACTTCTGCCCCGATGCAGTAGCCGAGGGGATGGTCTTTGCGCAGACGTTTGAGCATCGATATTGCCTCCCTACAAGATTTGGTTTTATTGTAACATATTAGGAGAAATTGTTCAAATCCCGCCAAAAAGTCCTGTGCTGGTTTTTGTGCGTGTTGTCATGGGGTCGGTCCCTCCTTGATGGAATCCAATACTCGCTTTTCCTCTCGCTCCAGATTTTCCAGATGGTGCTTGAACAGCGAAAGGTAAAGCTCTCGTTCTTCTTCGGTAAACTTGCAGAACGCATTCCGCTCGATCTCATCTACATGTCCTAGCCTCAGTCCCCTTGTTAGACATTCCTATTGGCCTAGGACCCGCGGGCTAAAGAAAGCCCCACTGGGGCTTTCTTTGCGTCACTTCGTGCCGCCGCCCTGTTCAAATCCCGCTGCAGAGATAAGAAAAAGACCAGATAGGCAAAAGCCTATCTGGTCTTTTTTGGTCGGAGCAGCGGGATTTGAACCCACGGCCTCTTCGTCCCGAACGAAGCGCGCTACCAACTGCGCTATGCCCCGAAAATACCGCAGCTTTTCGGCTGCGGTACTGGTTGGGGATGAGAGAATCGAACTCCCACAAGTAGAGTCAGAGTCTACCGCACTACCACTATGCAAATCCCCATTATTCCGGTTTGTCAGTAGCGGTGTTCGCTGCTGACAAGGGATATTATACTCAAAACAGGCCCTCTTGTCAACACTTTTTTCAACTTTTTTTGCCGAACTTTTCAAGACAAATTCTGTCCGCGATTTTACGCGTTTTTTCCGTTTCTTCTCTTGACATGAAAACTCTTTGGGAATACTCTAATAGTATCAATTCCTCCCGCGCATGAGTGGGAAATTCAGAGGAAACGAGGGATTCTGAAAGATGAAAAAACGTGTTGGCATCCTGACCTCCGGCGGCGACTGCCCGGGCCTGAACGCGACCATCCGCGGCGTTGCAAAAGCGCTGTATGCCCGCATGGGCGACAACGTGGAGATCGTTGGCATCCTGAACGGCTACCACGGCCTGATCACCGGCGATTATAAGGAGATGACCGAGGATGATTTCCGCGGCATCCTGACGCTGGGCGGCACGATCCTTGGCACGAAGCGCACGCCGTTCAAGCTGATGCGCGTCGTGGAAGAGGACAAGATCGACAAAGTGGCCGCCATGAAAAAGACCTACAAGGACGCAAAGCTGGACTGTCTGCTCTGTCTGGGCGGCAATGGCACGCACAAAACGGCCAATCTGCTCTCGCAGGAGGGCCTGAACATCATCGGTCTGCCCAAGACCATCGACAACGACATCTACGGCACGGACGTCACCTTCGGCTTCCATACGGCGGTGGACATTGCCACAGACGTCATCGACCGCATCCACACCACCGCCGGCAGCCACAGCCGCGTGATGTGCATCGAGATCATGGGCAACAAGGCCGGCTGGCTGACCCTCTATTCCGGCATTGCGGGCGGCGCAGACATCATCCTGCTGCCTGAGATGCCCTATGATATCGACCGTGTCTGCGACGCCGTGGAGCGCCGAGCCAAGAAGGGTTCGAACTTCTCTATTATCGCGGTGGCCGAGGGCGCAATGAACGTCGAGGAAGCCAAAATGAAGCGCAAGGAGTGGACCGCAAAGCGCGCGGAGGCGGGCTACACCACCGCCACCAACCGCATCGCCATGGCCGTCCAGAAAAAGACCGGCATGGAGACGCGCGTCTGCATCCCGGGCCACATGCAGCGCGGCGGCAGCCCCAGCGCTTACGACCGCGTTCTGGCCACCCAGTTCGGCAGCTACGCCGCCAAGCTGGTGGAGATCGAGCGCTACGGCGTGACCGTCGCTCTACTCAACGGCCACGTCACCGCAAACCGCTTGGGGGACATCGCCGGCAAGACCCGCAACGTCCCCGAGGGCTGTGAGCTGCTCACCGTGGCACGGCGGATGGGCGTGAGCTTGGGCTAAGCTTTCCTGAAACAAAAACGGAGCGCCCCTGCATCCTGCAGGAGCGCTCCGTTTGCTTTATCAGCTCACTCTGAGCTTACTTATTCTTGTACATTTCCTCGTAGTACTTCTGGTAGTTGCCGCTGGTGATGTGCTCCATCCACTCCTCGTGGTTCAGATACCAGTCGATGGTCAGGACGATGCCCTTCTCGAACGGAGTCTCGGGATACCAGCCCAGATCATTCTTGATCTTGGTGGGGTCGATGCCATAGCGGCGGTCGTGGCCCAGACGGTCGGCGACGTGCTTGATGAGGTCCTCGCTGATGCCCTCATCCTGCAGACGGTCGTGCAGCTGTGCGATGATGGTCTTGACGATGAAGATGTTGGGACGCTCGTTGTGGCCGCCGACGTTGTAGACCTCGCCGATCTTGCCGCCGTTGCAGACCATATCGATGGCCTTGCAATGGTCCTCAACGTACAGCCAGTCGCGGATCTGCATACCGTCGCCGTAGACGGGCAGCTCCTTGTGGTGCTTGACGTTGTTGATCATCAGGGGGATCAGCTTCTCGGGGAACTGATAGGGGCCGTAGTTGTTGGAGCAGCGGGTGATGTTGATGGGCATGCCGTAGGTATCATGGAATGCCATGACGAACATATCCGCGCTGGCCTTGGAGGAAGAATAGGGGCTGTGGGGGCACAGCGGAGTGGTCTCCATGAAGTAGCCCTCAGCGCCCAGTGCGCCATAGACCTCATCGGTGGAAACCTGCAGGTACTTCTTGCCCTCTTTCCAAGTCTTGGCGTCGGCATCGTACCAAGCTTCCTTGGCGCGCTGCAGCAGGTTGACCGTGCCCATGACGTTGCTCTGGACAAAAATTTCGGGGTTCTTGATGGAGCGGTCCACATGGCTCTCTGCGGCAAAGTTGATGACATAATCGAAATCATACTTTGCGAACAGGCTCTCGACCAGCTCCTTGTCGCAGATATCGCCCTGCACAAAGACGTGGCGCGGGTCGCCCTCGACGTCCTTCAGGTTCTCGAGGTTGCCCGCATAGGTCAGCTTATCGAGGTTGACCAGCAGGATCTCGGGATACTTCTTGAGCATATAGTGAACAAAGTTCGAACCGATAAAGCCGGCGCAGCCGGTGATCAGATATTTTTTCATAGTTTGATTCTTTCCTCAAATGATTTGTTCTATTTCTGACAGTTTCTGCCTTTGGAGTCAGCTTTTTCTCTGTACAACCTCTCAGTCTCGCTTTCGCTCGACAGCTCTCCTAATAGGAGAGCCTCTGGCGAAACCAGAAACTTTGCAAGGACTGCCAAAGGCTCCCCTGCTAGGGGAGCTGACAATGCAAAGCATTGACTGAGAGGTTTTATTTCATTCCATTGTCGCCGTCCCAGTGCTCGAAGAAGCACGCCAGAGCGTCCTTCCAGTCGCGCACATCGTTGCCGACGGTGCAGCGCAGCATCCGGTTGTCCAGAGCGCTCCACTTCGGGCGGTCGGCACTTTCGGGGTGCTTTGCCTTGTACTCCTCGCTGGTGCAGGGAGCCACGGTGGTGTCCACGCCGGACAGGCGGATGATCTCGGACGCAAAATCGTACCAAGAGCAGATGCCCTCTCCGGTGCAGTGATACAGGCCGTACTCGTGGGTCACGCAGAGCTGCAGGATCTCATGCGCCAGATCGACGGCGTTGGTCGGGTTGCCGCACTGGTCGTTGACGACCTCCAGCTTGCCGAACTTCCTGCCCGCGTTCACGATGGTCTTGACGAAGTTCTTGCCGTAGTAGCTGTACAGCCAAGCGGTGCGGACGATGAAGTGACGGTGGCAGAACTGCTCCACATACTTCTCGCCCATGAGCTTGGTGGAGCCATAGGCGCTGATGGGGCCGGGGATGGTGGCCTCGTCCTGTGCGATGCCGCCGTTCTCGCGGCCGGAGAACACATAGTCGGTCGAGACATGGACCAGACGTGCGCCGGTCTTTTCGGCGGCCTGTGCCAGATTGCGGGGGCCGAGGGCGTTGGCCTTGAAAGCGGCGTCATGGTTGACCTCACAGCCGTCCACGTTGGTGAAGGCGGCGCAGTTCACGATGACGTCCGGGCGCTGACGGCGGATGAAGTCGTCCACCATCTTATAGTTGGAAATGTCCAGTTCGGGCAGGTCCACCGGGATGACCGTTGCATTGAGCAGCTTTTCGGGGATGGGTCCGATCTCGCTGCGGCCCTCGCGGAGCTGCTTGATGATCTCGGTCCCCAGCTGGCCCTTGCAGCCAGTGACAATGATTTTCATGTGCAGTTACCTCTTAGTATTTCAGCTTGCCGTCCGCGACGTTCTTCAGGTGCTGGCCGTAGGGGCTCTTGCCGTAGCGCTGTGCGCTCTCCAGCAGGGTCTCACGGTCGATCCAGCCATACTTGAAGGCGATCTCTTCGGGGGCGCTGATCTTGATGCCCTGACGCTTCTCGATCATGCGGACGAAGTCGGCAGCTTCCACCAGACTGTCCATCGTGCCGGTATCCAGCCATGCGAAGCCGCGGCCCAGCAGCTGAACATCCAGCTCGTCCTGCTTGAGGTACATGTCGTTCAGGGTCGTGATCTCCAGCTCGCCGCGGGCAGAGGGCTTGACCTGCTTTGCCATCTTGACGACTTCCTTATTGTAGAAGTACAGGCCGGTGATGGCGTAGTTGCTCTTCGGATGCTCGGGCTTTTCCTCGACGCTCAGCACCTTGCCGTTCTGGTCGAACTCGACGATGCCAAAGCGCTCGGGGTCCTGCACATAGTAGCCGAACACGGTGCAGCGGCCCTTGTTCTCTGCGTTGGCCGCAGCCGTTTTCAGGATCTTGGAGAAGCCGTTGCCGTAGAAGATGTTATCGCCCAGGATCATGGCGCAGCAGTCGTCGCCGATGAACTCTTCGCCCAGAATGAAGGCCTGAGCCAGACCATCCGGAGAGGGCTGGACTTTATATTGCAGATGGATGCCGTACTGGCTGCCATCGCCCAGCAGCGCCTCGAAACGGGGCGTGTCAGTGGGGGTCGAAATGATAAGGATATCCTGAATGCCCGCCAGCATGAGGGTGGACAGAGGATAGTAGATCATCGGCTTATCGTAGACAGGCAGCAGCTGTTTGCTGGTGACCATGGTCAACGGGTAAAGCCGGGTGCCGGCGCCGCCGGCGAGAATAATACCTTTCATAATTTGTGCACTCCTTTTATTCTTGAAAAAAGTTGTGCAGCTTAATTCAAAGCGGAGCTGCGTCCGCTGTCAACAAAGTTGCATGAAAACCCGCTCTGCCGGGGCTTTTGCACCACCGCAGATAGTTTTACACTTTATTCTACTATCAAATCCATAAAAAAGCAAGAAAGAACCGCACAATACAGAAAATTTTTCTGCATCGGGTTCTTTCTTGCGTTGCATTTCGGATTTTTCACCGCCAGAACTCCCCTTTCGGGAGGCTTGCCGGAGAGGGGTCTTACCACCGGAAGCCCCACTTGGAGAAATAGCGCAGAAGGTTTCCGGTCTGCCAGAGCGCCGGCTTCAGGCTGCGGTGCGCCGCGCGATGCCATGCATGGATGGCCGTGAACTGCGGCACAAGATACGCTTTGCCCTGCGTCAGCATCTTCTGGGTCAGGTCGGCGTCCTCGACGTACATGAAGTATTTTTCATCGAACCCGCCCACGGCGCGGAACGCGCTGGTGCGGACCGCCGAGAAACTTCCGGTGCAGAATTCGATCTCGGTCGGCTGGGAAAGGTCCTTGTCGGCCATCAGATAGGCGTCGTTGTACTTTGCCCAGAACTTCAGGCAGGGCAGCTGACGGTAGACCATCGGCCGCAGAGCACACCGGCGGAGCGGGAGCTGCTGAGGGCGGCCATCCGGGAACACCAGAGACGGGCGGGCCATCACGGCGTCCGGGTGCTGGTCCATCCAGTCGGCAAGGTCGCTGAGGGTGTCCGCCGTCAGCTGGATATCCGGGTTCAGGATGAAATGATAGTCGCTGTCCAGTTCCGGCAGGACCATATTGTGGCCCGTGCCGAAGCCGCCGTTCTCGGTGCGGCAATGCACCACGACGTTCTGCCCTTCCTGCGGGCAGAGCAAACCGCTTTCGACGGCCTGTTCCAGCTTTTTGCCGCTCCCGTCCGGGCTGGCGTTGTCCACCAGATAAAGGGTCAGCGGGTGGCGGCGGGTGAATTGCAATACCGTCTGCGCCGCCTTGACCGCTTCGCCGGCCCCGTTATAAACAACGATACATGCTGATAGTTTCAAATAGATTCTCCTCTTCTCTGCCGCAGAGTCTCCCACTTCGGCCCTCTTCGTGCACGAAGCGTGGCGGAGAGGTTTATTCCAGCGGCAGGATCTTCAGGCTGAAGTCCTCGCGCTGGATGTCAAAGTTGGGATTGGTGCAGGGGTCGCCCTTGGCCAGCAGATCGCCCCAGCGCGCCTGAAAGCGCAGGACCTCGCCTTGGAAGCGCTTCTGCTTTTCGGGGTTGTCCTCCATGCCGCGGCTCTTGCTCTCGTAGTGGTAGAGCTGGGCAAACGGCGTAAAGACATTGGTATAACCGGCTTCGCGGACGCGGACACAGAAATCCACATCGTTGAACGCCACCGCAAAGCTCTCGTCCAGACCGTTGACTTCCTTGTAGATCTCGCGGCGGATGAGCAGACAGGCGGCGGTATCGCCGTAGACATCCTGCACATAGTTCAGGCGGCCCATGTAGCCATCGGACGCCGCCGGGAAATACTTGTGCAGATGGCCCGCCACGCCGCCGATGCCAAAGCCGACACCGGCATGCTGGATGGTTTCATCGGGGTAGAGCAGCTTTGCGCCCACACAGCCCACCCGCTTCTGCTGGGCGTACATGACCATTTCTTCCAGCCAGTTGGGGGTGATGACTTCCGTATCGTTGTTGAGGAGCAGCAGATATTCGCCGGTGGCGAACTTCTCGCCGAAGTTGTTCAGGGCGCTGTAGTTGAAGCCCTTGCCCTCCCATGTGACGACATGGAGGTTGTCCGGGTGCTCTTTCTCCATCCGCTCATACGCGCGGAAGGTCTCGGGCTGCTTGCTGTTGTTTTCGATGATGATGAGTTCAAAATCCGGATAGGTCGTGCGGTCATAGATAGACTCCACGCACAGTTCCAGATCCTTGATATGGTCGCAGGTCGGGATGAGGATGCTCACCCGGCCCGGATCCTTCAGGGTGTAATCGGTCTTGTAGTAACCGGGCGTTCCGGGGATGAGGGTGACGTCATCCACTTCCACGCCGCAGCGGGCATAGTGCGCCTTCAGCGAGGCGATGCCCGCATCGATGCAGTAGGTCTTGGCCGAGATATCCGCCGCCGTGCTGCCCGGGCTGGAACGCCAGTAGTACAGCGCGTGCGGGATGTGGACGATCTTTTCGGCCTGTTCGGTCAGGCGGAGGAAGAGGTCGTAATCCTGACTGCCGTTGTACTCCATCCGCTCGCCGCCGCCGGAACGTTCCATCAGCGCACGGCTGAAGGTGGTCAGGTGGCAGATGTAGTTGTTGGAGCGGAGATTGTCCAGCATGAAGTCCGGCTTGAAGTGGTAGAGGACCACATTCTCCACCTCGCCCTCAAAGGTGGCCTCGTCGGTGTAAACGAAGTCGGCCTTCTGCTCGGCAATGGCTTTCGCCACATACCACAGCGCGCAGGGATGCAGGATATCGTCATGGTCCAACAAGGCGATGTATTCGCCGGTGGCCATCTCGATGCCCTTGTTGGTGTTGCCGGGGATCAGCTCATTCTTTTCCAGCTTCTGATACCGGATGCGCGGGTCTGCCTTGGCGCGGGCCAGCACCTTCTGACCCACAGCGGCATCTTTGCCCGCATCCACACAGCACAGCTCCCAGTTCTGGTAAGTCTGGTTCACGACCGAATCCAGCAGCTCTTCGAGGAAATTCAGCGGGGTGTTGTACAGCGGGACCACGATGCTGATCTTGGGTCCGGCGGGCTGATCTCCCGCCTGACGCACCAGCAGCTCGACCGGAGCCAGCCGGTCTGCCCGCAGGGTCCTGCCCGGGAACAGCGCCGCATACTCGCGGCGGGCGCGGGCTTTTTCCATCATGCCGGAAACGCCCTCATGGCGCAGTTCGCTCAGGAACACGAAGAGCGGAAAGGTGTGCCACAGCTGGCGGCTCTTGCTGACCACATAGCGGGCGGGCCAGGTCATCTTCCAGAACGTCGAATTCGTGACCTCGTTCAGGGTCTCTTCCAGCTGCTTTTCGTGGCTGCGGCTGAGGGAAAGGTCGTTGCGGAGCCGCTCGATGAGGGCGGCTTCCTCGCTGCAGGTCCGCTCGGCACGGACCATCCGGTCCCGCAGGACGTCCATCTCCTGCTCATAGCCGCGGACCATGGCCAGCTCTCCCGGCTGGACCTTGCAGAACAGCGCCGACTGCTGGGCACGGCCCCGGCTGCGCCAGCTCATGTCGCGGTAATAGCCGCGCTGGGCCAGCTTCTCGGCCCAATCCGCCAGATTGGCGCTGTCCGTGCAGACCAGCAGGACCTTCTCCGACAGGACTGACGGCAGTTCCTCGAATGCCGGGTCCTCCACGATCAGAAGCTCCGGCTGTTCCTTTGCCGCCACCGTCCACGCATCTGCTCGAACGCCCGCGCGGTGCAGGGCTTTTTGCAGGGACTCGTTCTCCGCACCATAGACCGCTGCCGATGCAGGAGCCGCTTCCTCTGCGATCCGCTGCGCCAATAACCGGCAGCGCTCGGCTTCCTGTCTCGTTTCCGTTTCTTTCTCCAACTGCATTCTGATTTCTCCACTTCTCTGCACGACGCACATCGTACATTCGCATTTTACAAACTAATATAGTATACCAGATTCCGCCCTGTTTGAGAAGCTTTTTTCCACAATTCCTTTTGCTTTCCAGCCTTACAGGCCAAGCAGACTTCTCAGCCAGCCGAACAGGCCGCCCGAGCCGCTGCCCACCGTGCCGATGGACGCGCCGGAATAGTAATGTTTCAGAATGTTCTTATAGTTCATGCCCTTTTCGTTGGCATAGCCCACCAAGCCGCACTGGCTCATGCCGACGCCGTGGCCATAGCCGTAGTAGTTCATGACGGGCGTGCCGTTCTCGTCGGTGCTGAAATCGAAGCAGTAGCGGGAGCTGACGAACTGCCCGATATAGCGGTAGCTCCGGCCATTGGAGGTGAACGTGTTATACTTCACATAGCCGCCGAGGTCCTTCTGGGTCGTGTCGGCGTCCCAGTAGGCTTCGCCGGTCCGGCTGTCGGTGTATTCGGTATAGCGGTAGTCCTTGCCGATCATCCGGCGCATGAGGTTATGGTACTGCTCCTCATAGGGGCTGGCCACGCTCTGCAGATAGGGCACGTCGCTGCCCCATGCATCCAAACTGGAACAGGTCCCGTATACGCCGGTCTGGGTGTTATAGCCCGCGCTGGCCGACCACACCGCATCGATGACCGAGCCGTTGTAGGTCAGGACTTCGTCCTTGACCGGCTCCACCGCCTTGCGGATGGCTTCCCGCGTGGAGGACGGGATGTCGCTCACCGGGGTGTAGATCAAAGCGTTGGCCGAAGAACCGTACTGTTTATGGTACTCCAAATAGGAATGGATGGCCACGGCCTGTGCCTTCCACGCCTGTTGGGCCGCCGAGGCGCTGACGTAGCTTCCGATGGAGCCAAGCTCGGTATAGGTGATGCCCACAAGGCAGTCCACCAGATTCAGCGTCACGTTCCGACGCAGACCCTTGCCCTTGATGTTCAGATAGGGCATCGTGATGGTATCTTTGGAGCCGAACAGCCAGCTCAGGCAGTTTTCTTCTTCGTCCGGGATCAGCGTCGTGTCTGCCCCACCGATGGTCGTCGGATGGGACGCCTCCCCTGTCCCCTCTGCAAATGCCGCCGGAACAGCCGTGCAGACCAGCACCAAAGCCAGAACCAGCGCCGCCGCGCGGCGGGCAAACAATGAAAAATCCTTCAACTCGGTTTCCTCCCGTAAAGCGTTTTTTCTTTCAGTTTAGCACACCTCTCAGGCGGGGGCAAGGACCGGAGTTTGGTTTTCACAGTTTCCGCTTATTTCTTCTCGTCCAGCAAAAGCACGCCCTGCGGCGGATTTGCGTTGATGGCTCCCACGATGGGGTGCGGCAGATAGCATTTTTCCAGAGATGCCATGTCCTCTTCCGTCAGCTTCACATCCAGCGCACCGGCGGCATGTACACCGTTTCGGATGCACTCATCGCACCACTTCCGGACCTTTTCGCCGACCTGCTGCGCGGACAAGCCATCTACCGATAGAACATCCACGTTTTCTCTTCCGGCGAACCATTGCCGCTTCAGCGGAAGCAGCGTGGTCAGATACTGCTCGAAAAACGTCCGGCTCCGCGTCGTGTCCTGTTCCTTGTGCTGGCGCAGGACCTCTTCCGAGGCATCCAGAAACAGGATGCGGTCCGGCAGACAGGCCCGGACGGCTTCCAGCTCCGGTTTGAGCGCATTCTCCACTTCCCAGTCTGCGCCGATGCTTTTGGGGTAATTCAGCGTGTAGAACTCGATCTCCTCCGCACCAAAATCCATGATGCTGCACGGGTAACGGACTGCTTTTTGATAGCGGGTGACTTCATTTTGCAGCCAAAGCTTCTGAATTTCCAGATAATCCGGATAGCAGTTTTTGTCCATCTTCCGCCGACGGACCTCTTCGATGACCGCGCGGGTGTCCTCGGCGCTGACGTGGATGTAGGGCGCATGTTCCTGCAGATAGCGCACCGCCGTCGTCTTTCCGACCGCCATACAGCCTTGCAGCGACAGAATCATCCAAAGCCCCCTTTTGAGCCAAATTTTGTTTTATTTCGAGCTGATTTCGCAATTTTATTGGAAGCTTTTCGGCGAAATCGTGTTATAATCCTAGTATAGCAGAGGACGCACGAAAAGGAAAGGAGCTGCGAACCGATGATGTATACCATGCACTATAATTCCCCGCTGGGCAGCATCCTGCTGGCCGCAGACGAGCATGGTTTGACCGGACTTTGGTTCGACGGTCAGAAGTATTTTGCGCGGACCCTGAGCGCCGACCACCGCGAACAGGAAACGCCCGCGCTGGCTTGTGCAAAACGCTGGCTGGACCTTTATTTCAGCGGTCAGGAGCCGGATTTTACTCCGCCGCTGCATCCCATCGGCTCGCCCTTCCAGAACGAAGTGTGGGAGCTGCTGCTCCAGATCCCCTACGGTCAGACCACGACCTACGGCGCGCTGGCAAAGCAGCTGGCCGCAAAGCGCGGCCTTTCCCTAATGTCCGCACAGGCTGTAGGCGGCGCAGTCGGCCATAATGAAATTTCCATCATCATCCCCTGCCACCGCGTGGTCGGCACAAACGGAAGCCTGACCGGCTATGCGGGCGGGATCGATAAAAAGGTGAAGCTGCTGATGCTGGAAAAGGTTAAGAAGCTCTAAACCACGATGCACACACCATGGTTTTTTCATGACAAAATTCCAAGGATGCAATGAGCAGAGCTGTATTTTTAGCCCTGCTTTCAAAGTGAGTTTGAAAGTGGGTTACAAATCCTTTGGGCGAGTATAAATCTCATTTGAGTTTTGTGTGTTGCTGGCCTTCCCGGCAGGTAAAACCGTCACGGTAGACATTCCTATCCTCCAGACCCGAACCTTTATAAGTACCTATACACACTACCGGCCTTACGAGTTGCGTTTGCTGATTTTTCCGCAGCCCCTTGGCGGGGCCTTGAAAAATCAGAACGCTGCCCCAACAACTCCTCCCTGTATTCCCCTTTTTGTCGCCTTGAGACATCTTCCCCCGGCCGGGGGAGTCTTTGGCCGTAGGCAGCGGTCGTCGTCGTTGCTGTTCGAATCCACCCGCGTTTGTGAGTCTCACGCGCAAGCAAAACAAAAAGCTCCAGCGTAGTAATTACGCTAGAGCTTTTTTGGTGGGCGCGGGTGGATTACGCAAGCCGC
>URVW01000029.1 GCA_900551435.1 uncultured Faecalibacterium sp. | reverse complement strand
CCAAGGCCTCTCCTATCAGGAGAGGTGGCAATGCGAAGCATTGACGGAGAGGTTTATTTTTTCGAATAGTCCCGTTCGCCGTAGATGGCGGTTCCGATGCGGACGAGGGTGGCTCCCTCGCGGATGGCGTTCTCGAAGTCGCCGCTCATGCCCATGGAGAGCGTCTCCATCTTTACGTTGGCATAGCCGCGCTCTCCGGCCTGAACGAACAGTTTGTGCACGGCGGCGAGATAGGCGCGGTTCTGGGCGTCGTCATCGTTGACAGGCGGGATCGCCATCAGGCCGCAGACACAGATGTGCTCCTGCGCGGCGGCAGCGTCCAGCAGCGGCCAGAGCTGTTCCGGCGAAACGCCGGATTTCGACGCTTCGCCGCCGATGTTCACTTCCAGCAGAACGTTCTGGACAAGGCCCGCCTTGGCGGCTTCCTTTTCGATGGCGGCAAGCAGATGCTCGCTGTCCACGCTCTGGATCAGGCTGGCGCGGCCCAGAACTTTTTTGATTTTATTGGTCTGCAGATGCCCGATGAAGTGGCTGGGCTTGCCGCAGTAGGCTCCGGCGTCGAAGTTGGCGCAAAGCTCCTGCACATGGTTCTCGCCAAAAACATCGATGGGCAGGGCGGCACTGGCCGCGACCGTCTCCGCCGTACGGGTCTTGCAGGCGGCGCACAGCTGCACTTCGGCAGGGTCACGTCCGGCTTCCCGGGCGGCAGCGGCCATTTTTTCGCGGATCGCGGCGACCGCTTCCCGCATCTCTTCCAGCGTTTTTTCAGCCATAAAGGTCAATCCTCCTCGGTATACTTGGCGCGCTCGCCGCCGATGAGCTTCGGGCGGGTGCGGGCGCAGAGAATGTTTGCTTCGCCAATTTTGGAAAGGCTCAGCCGGACCGGCACGGCCACCCGGCGCAGGTGCATCCCGATGAGGGTCCCGCCGATGTCGATGCCCGCATGGGCGCGGATCTCCTCGACGGCCACCGGCTCATGGAACTGCTTCCAGCAGGTGGTGGCCCAGCTGCCGCCCGCATGGGGGCGGGGCACGACGCAGACTTCCTCCCAGCCATACCGCTCGGCGGCTTCCCGCTCGAGGATGATGGCGCGGTTCAGATGCTCACAGCACTGTGCGGCCAGCCAGATGCCGTGCTCGGCCAGCACCGGCGCGATGCCGGCATAGACGGCCTGTGCGGCTTCCAAGCTGCTGTCCTTGCCGATGTGTCCGCCCACGATCTCGCTGGACGAGCAGCCGACGACAAAAACATCGCCTTTGCGCAGTTTCGCCTGTTCCAACAGCTCCGTCACGGCCTGACGGGCTTCGTTCGTGATCTGCTGTTTGAATGCTTCGGTCATTTCAAAACACCTCTATCTTTTTCCCTCTGAAAAGGGTCAAATCTTTGCCCAGTGCAGCGCTTTTTCGCCCGCGGCGGCCAGATACACCCGGCTGCCGGACGGGCAGACGGCGGTCATGCTGCCCAGTCCTTTTCCGGAAAGGGTCAGCTGCCAGCTGCCGTCTGTGATGCGGACCGCTTCCACGGCGGGGGCGTCCGACGGCAGAGAGAAGAGATTTTCCTGCATGGCCTGACTCAGGCGGAGCGCCGCGCCCCGCAGGACTGTGGCAGAAGCGTGGTCTTCCAGCCAGCTGCTGCGTGCCCAGCGGTAGCTGATGTAGAGCGTGCCGTCGGTGTCCATCGCCAGCGAAGCCGGATATCCGGGCAGCCCCGCGAATGCGCTCACACAGTGCTTGCCCCCGGCGGTCAGTTCCCGCGCACGGGGGTCCATGCTCCAGATGCAGCGGTTCCCGAGGTCCGATACATAGAGCGCGGTCCCATCCGGCGAGAGCGCCAGCCCGGAAGCCCCCGCGATGCCGCCGAGCACCTGCTGTACGGTCCGGGCAGCGGGGTCATACACATAGACGCTGCCGGTGGCCGTATGGGCGATCAAGGCGGTGCGCAGAGCGCTTTCCAGCCCGTGTTTGGGGCTGACGGCGGCGGTATCGGTGAAATACACGGCATCGTCCGCGCCCACAACCACCGCCGAGGGACAATGCAGGGCGGAACCGTCGATCTGGGTCACGACCTGCTGAGTCGTCGCACCCCAGCCGTCGTAGTCGGCGCGGTAGAGCGCCCCGCTCTCGCCCGAAAGAGCCGTGAACCAGATGCTTCCATCGGAGGCAAAGTCGAAGCTGGTGATCTCGCCGTCCAGCGTCAGGATGGACGCAAGGCCGCTGCCGTCCTCGCGGAGCCGCACAAGGGCGCTTTCGGTCTTGCTGGACCGGACCGCTGCATAGACCCAATCCTCCCGCACCCGGATGCAGGAGACGTTTTCAAAGGAATCGAGCGCCAGCTCTCCGGCGGTTTCGCTCTGGCGGGCGCTGGTCGTCTGCCGGAGGTCCGGCGCGGTGTAGGGCTGGGCGTCGGGGTCGATGGGCCGCAGAACGAGCGCCCAGACCAGCGCCGCCGTTGCCGCGAGGGCAAAGACAAGGCTCAGCACCTGAAAGCGCTGGAGCACGGCTTCCCGTTCAGCAGCCCGCTGGGCTTCCTGTGCGGCCCGCCGCCGTGCCGCTGCGGCTGAAGTCTTTTGGGCGCGCCGCATCCAGCGCTCGACCCAGAGCGCGGCGCTCGGCCCGATGGTCAGCGCCGCGATGAGCAGGATGAGCAGAAGTTCAACAAGTCCGATCCGCATGGATGAATTCCCTTCGTGTTTCTGAAGAAGTAAAGTCTCTGATATCGTTTCAGTATAGCACAACTGCGCCAAAAAGCGCAAGCAAGACAAAAGCGGCTGTTCCTGTTGCAGAACAGCCGCCGGGGATCATGATTTGAATTTTAGAGCCAGCTTGAGCCGCTGCATCCCGAGCCAGCGCCGGACCGGGCGGTAGACCTTGTGGAACAGCGTCGGCCCCAGCAGCCGTTCTACCACCGTGGCATCGAAGCGCTCCATCTTGCTCATGGCGCTGGAATGGAAGTGGTGGATGGAGTAGGTGTTGGGCGTGATGGTGAGCTTTCCGGTGGTGAAGTTCATCGGGCAGAAGTAATCGACCGGGAAAAATTCGGCATCGGCCAGCGTCTGGCGGGTCCCGTCGGCGCGAAGGCCCAGCCGGACCAGTGTTTCGGTGTTGCGGCCGGGACAGTTTCCGTGGTCCTCCATCCCGTTCTCCATGATGAAAGGCCGGTCGTAGTCCTTCAGCAGTTCCAGCAGGAGCGGGTGGCCCTTGCGCGCTCCGCAGCCAAGCCCGCTGGCCACCTGATTATTATTCTGGAAGCCGAAAAAGGCATCGTACTGCAAAAGGTCGTCCAGCGGGCGGATCAGCTCGACGTCGGTATCCACATAAATGCCGCCGTGCTGGTACAAAATTTCAAGGCGGGCGTAGTCGGTCACAAAGGCCCACTGTTTCCGTTCCAGCGCCTGTTTGGTGTAAAGCGCCCGGGAGCAGTCGTAGTTCTGCTCGTTCCACTCGATGATCTCGTAGTCCGGACAGAACTTCTTCCAGCTTTCGATACAGGCGAGGACTTTTTCCGGTTTGGGGTTCCCGCCAAACCAGCAGTAGTGGAGCGTTTTGGGAATGCTCATCGCGGCGCTTCCTTTCGAAAAAAGATAGGGGCTTCCAATAAAAATATAGCAAAGCGGCGAGGGACTTGTCAAGAAAAGCCGGAAGGGGCGTTCCGGGGCCGGAGAGGGACGAAATTTGGTTTGGATTGTCCTGCGGCATTGTGGTATACTGAAAGAGACGGGATTTTCCAAAGCATTCACCCAAACTTCACAGAAATTTCCAAACTTCGCTGTATGATAACCTAAAACCAAAGGACTGTTTTGCGTAAGGAGGGAGCCACTGATGGCAAAAATTCTGATCGTTGATGATGAACCTCGGATCCGGGAGCTGATCCGGGAGCATTTGCAGTATGCGGGCTATGTCTGCGAGGAAGCGGGCGACGGCTCGGCGGCGCTTTCTCTGCTGAGCGGCGGCGGGTTCGATCTGGTCATTCTGGATGTCATGATGCCGTTCATGGACGGCATGACCTGTCTGCGGGAGATGCGCACCCGCCATATCAACACGCCGGTCATCATCCTGACTGCGCGCGGCGAGGAATACGACAAGCTGGCGGGTCTGGAAGGCGGCGCTGACGACTATGTGGTCAAGCCGTTCTCTCCCCGGGAGCTGGTGGCCCGCGTCAAGGCGGTGCTCAACCGCACCATGCCCCGCAGCGATGCATCCGACAGCACCATGACCTTCGGCGAACTGACCATCGACACGGCCAGCCACACGGTCCGCGTGAGCGGCGAAGAGATCAGCCTGACGCCCAAGGAATTTGACCTGCTGGTCTTTCTGGCGTCGAACAAGGGCATCGCCCTCAGCCGCGAAAAGATCCTGCAAAAAGTGTGGAACTACGACTATTTTGGCGAGGACCGCACCGTGGATACCCATGTCAAGATGCTGCGGGGCCATCTGGGGCCGTGCCGCGGCTACATCGCGACCGTCTGGGGCATCGGCTATAAGTTCGACCCCGATGCAGCCCGTTAAAACGGAGGAACGCAGTTGATGCGGCAACCGAAAAAATTGCGGCGTTCCATCGGCATCCGGGGGCAGCTGATGTGGTTTTTGTGCCTGATCTGTCTGCTTCTGCTGGGGCTGTTCTGGTTTTTGAGCACCCAGCTGCTGGAGCCGCTGTACACGAAGCACATCCAAAAGCAGCTGACCGACGAAGCCGAGATGATCGTGGAAGAGATGAACACGGCCATCGCCGAGGGCACGACCCTTTCGTATTGGGCGTTCGGCGGCATCAAAGTCACGAACGACGATTTCTTTTCCACGCTGGGCAGCACGATCTATTCCAGCGGCGACCTGAGCAGCTTCTGCGTGGACATCTCCGATGCGACGCTGCGCACCATTAAAAAGTACGAGAATCTTTCCTATTGCAGTCTGCACCAGAAATCCTTCCCCGACGCACTGGACGATGATCTGGCCTATTCCACGGCCCGTCAGGTCCGGCAGTACTGCCGCGAGGTCGGCAGCTTTGCCCGGGTGCTGCCGGCTTCCAAGCCGTCGGCGTCCAATCAGCTGGTCGTGGGGCGGATGACCGACGACGGGGCCTATACCGTGCTGGTCAGCACGACTCTGATGCACGTCTCCGAGGCGGGCGAGGTGCTGAGCACGGTGCTGCCCGTAGCGGCCGCGCTCATCTTCGCGTTCTCGATGAGCGCGGCATGGCTGTTCAGCGAGTGGTTCACCAAACCGCTGCGGCAGCTCTCCAGCGCGGCCCGTCAGGTGGCAAACGGGAACTACGCGGTCCATGTCGAGACGACCCGCAGCGACGAGCTGGGCGACTTGGCCGAGGACTTCAACCACATGGCGCAGGAGGTCCAGCGCGCGTCCCAGATGCAGCGGGACCTGCTGGCAAATGTCTCCCACGACCTGCGCACCCCGCTGACCCTCATCAAGGGCTATGCCGAGACGGTGCGGGACATCACCGGCGACGACAAGGCCCACCGCGACGAGCAGATGAACATTATCGTCGATGAAGCCGACCGCCTGACCGCGCTGGTGTCCAGCGTCATGGAACTGAGCAAGGTCACGAGCGGCGCAGAAAAGTGCGAGAAGGTTCACTTCGATATGGGCCAGCTCTGCGACGAGGTCAGCGAGCGGTACGATGCCGTCTGCGCCCAGAACCACTGGACCCTCAAGCTGGAGCTTCCGGACGAAGAGTTGCCCGTTTACGCGGACCCGAACATGATGCAGCGCGCCCTGCACAATCTGCTGGGCAATGCGATGCACCACATCGGCGCGGATGGCGTGTTCGTCCTCCGGGCGCAGAAGTGCGCCGAGGGCGTCCGGGTCGAGGTCGAGGACCACGGCCCCGGCATCGCAGCCGACGACCTGCCCTATATCTTTGACCGGTACTACCGCTCCCGCTCCGATGCCGGCAAGCAGGGAACCGGTTTGGGCCTCTCCATCACCAAGGCCATCTTCCAGCAGCATGGCTTCCGCTTCGGCGTCCAGAGCACGCTGGGCAAGGGCACGACGTTCTGGTTCATCATGACGGGATCTTAGTTCATAAGAAAACCCTCTCCGTCCCGCTTACACGTGCGGCCTCGCCCTTCGGGAAAGGCGGCATTGCGAAGCGATGACGGAGAGGGTTCTTTGTTTTGGTTCAGGAATCCGCAGAGCGGTAGATGCCAAGGCTGTTGTCAGGTTCCGGCATCTTGACGCGGGAAGCGCGGTCGTTCACTTTGACCAGCATCCAGCCCATCAGGGCCAGAACGGCCGCGACGATGAGCCATTTTACGGCATTGGGAAGCTTTTTCATGAGTACGTCCTTTTCGGTTTCAGAATTGGGGGCGGCAGCGCTTGCGGGCGCGGGTCAGAAGGGTGGAAGCCTCGGCGGCGTCCGGCGCGGCGACCCATGCGGGCCGGGGCCGTGCGCCCGGGCCGGAGCTTCCGGCCTCGGCAAAGCGGGCAAGATCCGTGTCGGTGCGGTCGTTCCAGCCCGAAAAGCCTTCGGGGGCGATGTGCACGCCCAGCCGGCAGTCCAGCACGGAGGTCTTTCCGGTGGGACGCCACGGACGGCCCAGAAACACGGTCCCTTCGGGGCAGTCGGAACAGAAATCGCAGTCCCAGAACACGAAGCCCAGCCCGTCGGCGGGGCCGGACGGCGCGGTGACATAGCTGTGGGGGATGTGGTTGTTGACGGTGCGGAGGGTGCACTGTTCGAACAGGGCATCTGCGCCGCCGAAAATAAAATCGATGTCGCCCGCGATCTCGCAGTTCTGGTAATACTGCACCGAGGGGCGGCGCGGCGCAAAAGTGCGGGGGCCGAGGAAGCCATCTTTCTCGCGCTCTTGTTCCGGGAGCGGGGCACAGAACAGGGTGTCCTGATTGCTCAGAAGCTTCACCCGGCGGAACACGGCCCGGTCGCTGTCCACATAGGCTGCGATGGACTGGCCCACAAGACTGCCCGGACCGGCATCGTTGGCGATGGTCAGGTCCTCGACCGTCACAGACTCGCCGCTGAAAAAGGCCGTGTAGCTGCGGAAGGTGTGGGTGGGCCGCCCGTCCGGATGGGGCAGCTTGCCGCCGTCGGCATGGATGAGGATGGTCTGGTCGGCCCCTGCGCCCCGCAGGGTGATGCAGCGCTTTTCGCAGACCAGCTTTTCCCGGTAGACGCCGGGGCCGATGGTGATCTCGGCTTCCAACGCATACGGAACGGCGAGAACGGCTTCCGAAATCGTGGCGTAATCGCCGCTGCCATCCTGTTTCACGGTGAGATGCAGCATAGAAAGGACCTCCTGAAAAAAGATACCGCTATTATAATCCGGAATTATGAAGATTTCAACGTCCGCAGGATTCCAGCCGCAGGACCGCAGCGGTGATGTCGTCGGGCCGTCCGGAAGCTTCCGCCCGGGCGCGGGCCGTCTCAACGAGGGTCTGCGCCAGCTTTTCAGGCGGGTCAGCGGAAGCGGCGGAAAGTTCCAGCTGTTTCAGGACCCAGCCGGTCCCGTCCACCAGCAGGCCGTCCGAGACAAGCACGGCATAGTCTCCGGCAGAAAGATGCACCACCCGGCTCTGCCCGTTGACCCCACCCAGAATGCCGATGGGAAGGCTGGCATCGCCCACCGGGCGGGCGCGTCCGCCGTGGACGAGAAAGCCCGGGGCCGCACCGGCCTTGAAGAGCCGCGCCGTCCCGGTGTAGAGGTCCACGCTGATGAGGTCGAGGGTCGCGCCGCTCTCCTCGTCGCTCTTGAGCGCCAGCGCGACGTTGACCAGCCGCGCGGCCAGTTCGGCGGTGAATCCGGCCTTGAGCAGACGGGCGGTCAGCTCGGCGGCCAAGTTGCCGTCCACGGCGGCGGGACGGCCTGTGCCCATGCCGTCGCAGAGGATCATCTGCGCGGCGGCAGGACTGCAGAACTGCTGGACGGCGTCGCCGGAGATACTGCCCCGTGCCGCGCTGGCCGCGACGCCGAACACAGCCCGGAGCGCGGGCTTTTCGCAGAAGAGCAGGGTGGTCATTCCCTTGCAGGAGAGGACCTGCGGCGTTTCAAACGAGCGGCGGCAGATGCGCCCCGTCTCCTGCGCCAGCGCGGCCAGCTCGGAGGCCGAGAACCGGGTGCGCGGCAGGGTGACGGCGGCGCGGGTCCGGCCAAGGTCGTCCAGTGTGACGGTGCATTCCAGCGGGGGCGCACCCAGCCCCGCAAAAAATTCGGCGACGCGGTCGGATTTATAGGGTTCCGGCGTCCCCGGACGGCCCAGCTGTTCGCTCAGAACGCCCAGCGCGTCGGCCACGGCGCTGTATTGCTCGGTCAGGGCCGTGCGCATGGCTTCGGAGTGGACCCGGGCTTCCTTTCGGCTGCGGTAGAGCGCGAATGATTTGGACGCCGTCGCACAGAGCGCCGCCGGATGGATGCAGCGGGACAGCTGGACGGGAAGGTCTGCGGTTTCCAGATGGCCGTTCTGTTCCAGAATGGGCCGAAGCGCGTTCATGCCGTCCAGCGTGGCGGAATATTCCTGCTTCCAGCAGTTCTCCCGCCGCCCGCAGTTGGCGCAGAGGGTGTCGTGGGTGTTGTCGATGACCCACCGAAAGCTCTCGCACCGGTGGGGAAGGGCGTCGTAAACATCGTTGACCGTCTCCGCCAGCGAGGACAGGCTCTCGGCGACGGCTTCCAAGCGGGTCGCCGCCGCCGAAAAGCGGGTGCGCTGGTCAGGAGCGGCCGACTCAACGACCGGGACCGCCGCCAGCCAGCCTTTGGGGAGCAGCGCGGCGGTCAGCAGCCCTGCCCCGGCGCTGAAGAGCAGCCCAAAGGCATTTCCGGGCGGTTGGACGCAGAGGATGCCGGTCACACAGCCGCCCGCATAGGCGGCAAAAGCTTCGATGCGGCGTCCCGGGGCCAGAAGCGCCGCTGCTGCGCTGGCGCAGGAAAGCCCTGCGGCGGCAGGGCCAAGAGCAGGGTCTGCCGCGCAGAGGGAAACGCCGGTCACAGCGCAGAAGGAAAGGGCCGCTTTTTCCTGCCCCCGGCAGCAGAGGGCCGTTTCGATGGCCGCACAGCCGACGACGCCCAGACAGACCGGCCCCAGCGTGATGCCCCCAAAGGCCGCCGCCCCGGCGGCGCAGACGAGCAGCGTCCCGACGCCCGGTTTTTCAGGCGGGGAGCGCCGCAGAGCAAAGCCGATGGCCGCCGCCAGAAGAGCATTGGCCCCGCAGGTGAGCAGCAGTTCGATCCCGCCGCCGGTCGGCCCGAATGCGAAGCAGACCGCGCCCAGCGCCAGCGCTCCGCACCCGGCCAGCACGGCGGGGCGGAACTTTCCGGGCCAGAGCCACCGCGCCGCCACCGCCGCGCCTACCGCACAGAGCAGACAGATGCTGTCCAGCGAAAGCGCTCCGAAACCGTGCAGCAGGATGCCGAGCACGGCCCCGGCGGCGCAGGACGCGAAACAGTCCTCGGCAAAGCCCAGTGTCAGCCCCAGTCCAAACGGCATCAGAGCGTCGTACAGGACGGCCCAGCCGCCGATGAAGCCGGCCAGCAGCGCCGTTCCCTGCCGCAGGGCGGGCCGTACCGCTGCCCGCGGCATCAGCGCCGCAGAAAAGGGATGGGAGACATCCAGTTTGAGAACATCGAGCATAAAAGATCCCCGCTTTCCGGCGGGGATTTTTCGTTGTTCTGTTTCCCGCGCCTTGTGCATATACTGTAGCGCGGGCGCGGGGCGTTTTTTGGGACCATGATGGGAAGCGGCATCCTTTTGCCAAAAGTCAGAAAAAAGCCCTGCGGCGTACAAAAACCGCAGGGCTTTTTGAGATTTCTCAGCCGTTCAGCTTTTCGATCGCGGCGCGGATGCGGGCGAGGGTCGTCTCGCGGCCCATCATGCATGCAAGGTCCGTGCCGCCGCCGGGGGTGCGCTGCTTGCCGGACAGGGCGATGCCCAGCGGGTAGAGCAGCCAGCCGTTCTTCTTGCCCAGCTCTTCGGCCTTGGCCTTGCAGGCGTCGAACACGGTGTCGCGGTTGGTGAAGTCCAGAGCCTCGTCGCTCAGGACGGGCAGCAGGGCTTCCAGCGCTTCCTTGGCAGATTCCGGCGTGGTCTTCTGCTTCTTGTTGGTGTACAGGCTCACATCATATTCCGGCATCGCGTCGAAGAAGTCCAGCTGCTCCGGGATCTCGCCGAGGACCTCGCAGCGGGGCTGCAGGTTGGCGCAGAGCAGCTTCTTGTCGATGGGGGTGTGAACGGCCTGATCGATCCACGGCTCGGCCGCAGCGAGGAACTCCTCGGGGCTGAGACGGCGGATATATTCTGCATTGATGGCGCGCAGCTTGAGAGGGTCGAAGATGGCCGGAGACTTGGAAATGCCGTCCGGCGACCAGACATTGACCAGCTCGTCGAGCGAGAAAATTTCCTGCTCGGCGTACTCGCCCTTGGGGCTCCAGCCCAGCAGACAGATATAGTTCAGGATGGCGGCGCTCAGATAGCCCTTGGCGCGCAGGTCCTGATAGCTGGCGTCGCCGTTGCGCTTGGACAGCTTGTTCTGTGCGTCCTTCATGACCGGCGGGCAATGGATATAGGTGGGGATGTCCCAGCCGAATGCCTGATACAGCAGGTTGTACTTGGGGGTAGAGGACAGATACTCGCTGCCGCGGATGACATGGGTGATGCCCATGAGGTGGTCGTCCACGACGTTGGCGAAGTTGTAGGTGGGCATTCCGTCGGTCTTGATCAGGATCTGGTCATCCATCTCGCTGTTCTCGACCTCGATGTGGCCGTAGACCACATCATCAAAGCCGGTCACGCCGGTGCGGGGGATCTTCTGGCGGATGACGTACGGCTCCCCGGCGGCAAGGCGCTTTTTGACCTCTTCCTCGGGCAGGTCGCGGCAGCAGCCGTCGTAGTGGGTCATCTCGCCGCGGGCGCGCTGCTCGGCGTGGAGGGCTTCCAGACGCTCCTCAGAGCAGAAGCAATAATAGGCCTTGCCCTCTGCCACCAGCTGCTCGGCATACTGCTTGAACATGCCCATCCGCTCGCTCTGGACATACGGACCCACCGGGCCGCCGATGTCCGGGCCTTCGTCCCAGATCAGGCCGGCTTCGCGCAGGGTGTTGTAGATGACATCGACCGCGCCTTCGACATAGCGGCCCTGATCGGTGTCCTCGATGCGCAGGATGAAGGTCCCGTCCTCGTGCTTGGCCATCAGGTAGGTGTACAGCGCAGTGCGCAGGTTGCCAACGTGCATATAGCCGGTGGGCGAGGGGGCAAAACGGGTGCGGACTTTGTTGCTCGGCATAGAAAAACGCTCCTTATCTATCATAGGCAAAAAATTTGCGAATCACACCTCTTTAGTTTAACTTGTCTGCGCGGGTTTGTCAACGAGAAGGGCAGAGTGCACAAGGAACGTGTCAGAAAATTGTAAAATGTGAAAGAAATTTTCACAAATTTGGCGAAGAGTCTTGACAGCGCCGGGGGGGGGGTCGTAGTATTCTAAGTGTAAGGGGTACTCAAATTTAAGCTTTAGTGGAAATCTGAACTATAGGAGGACTGAAAAATGAGACTTTTTGCAAAGAGTCGTCTTGCAGTCAGCGTGGCATCGCTTGCACTTGCGGCAGCGGTGCTGTTGACCGGCTGCGGCGGCGATGACGGCGGTTCTACCGGCGGTGGTTCTACCGGCGGCGGAAACACCGGCACGACCGAACCGGAACCCGAACCGCCTACTCCGGACCCCGATCCGGAACCCGAGACGCCGATTGAGAATTCGACCGTTTACAACCCCGGTGAAACGGCTGAAACCGAAAAGTCGGAGATCGCGGTCAATACCAGTGCGGAAAATAAGGTCGAGGTCAAGACCATCGAGAACGACGAAGAGCATGTCTATGCACCGTTCAACATGAACCTGAAGAACACCTCGGACGAAGAGATCGATGTGTCTGAGAAGGAGCTGACTCAGTTCATTTCGCCGGTCGCAACGGTTGCGGCCCGCGCAGGTGCAGAGCTGGATTATGACAAGCTGTATAAGGAAGGCAGCTCTTCCAGCAACTTTACCATTACGCTGAACGGCGAGAAGATGGACGCTGTCGTTTACGTTCAGGTCTACGACGAAAACGGCAACCCCCAGTCCGGCACGAAGCTGAAGAAGAACTGGACGGCGGAGTTCACCATCGTGGCCAAAGTCCCCACAGCGTGGGCCGAGTCTGATGACGCTCTGAAGGTCGATTATGCACCTCCGTTCGAGGAAGAGGGGACCACGAAATCCTTCTGGGTCACGCAGGACGGCGTAGGCGCTGCCAAGCTGACCTTTGAGATGGATAAGGACCCCGACGAGACGGATTCGAGTGACGTTAAGTATAAGAATGACGAGTATCTGTCTACCCGTCTTTATAAAGTCACGAACAACTCCAAAAAGGATGCGGACCTGAGCGGATTCCTGACAGCTGAACAGCAGGATGCATTCCGGAACGAAATGTACCAGCGGTTGTGCGAACTGGCTGGCAAGAAATCGACCAGTGAGCTTACGACGAATGAGGTCTTGAAGTATATGCCGCAGGTCAATCGGGAACTGCTGACGAAAGACGAATATCAGTGCACCGCATTGAAGCTGGAAGCAGCTTCCGGAACGGTGTATTGTGTGGCAGGCTTTGATAATGCAAAAGAATTTACGGTTCTGAAACCGGGTGAGAGCGCATACCTCAACGTTATGCTTTATTTCGAGGGCAAGACCAGCGTTGCGGTTTCTTACAACGAAAATACGGTCTTTACCGTTACGGCCGCAGAGCTGGACAAGGCGCAGGATTACTATGCCAATGTTGATGAGGATGGCTACACCGAGATTCCTACAGCGGAGTTGAATGGCGGTCATGTTCTTCAGCAGGATACCCTGAACGGTCAGAATGGCATTCTCTTGGGCGGTCATCTCTATCTTTACAACACCACGAAGAATGACATTGAAGCGGGCAACACCATCACGACGCTGGGTCTGACGGTGGGTAATATTTCGGCACAGAAGATCTTTACGATCGGCAAAACGTCGGATCTGTTCACGGCAGTTGCTACTACAACTTCTGGAAAGAGCTACAATGTGGATGTGGTTGCTGCATGGGATAGCACCACTGACCCGCTGAAACCGAGTACAGGTGCTGGTTTGTATCTGTTCACCTTTACCCCGACCGATGAGGATGAGACGTGGGACCGCGTTACCTACTACTACAATGGCCAGATGATGGTATACCTCTACAACACCAATCCGTCCAATCCTTCCACTCCGGATACCCCTGCGGAGACGGATATTGGCAACGGTAAGGTCTACCCCGCGATCGGTCTGCTGGACGACAGCCTGAAAGAGCAGAACGTCGCAAAGTACATGAACATTGAAGTCGGTCTGGGCGGCTACTTAGATATGGGCACGGCAACCAATGGCAAGCACTACATCCAGGCGCTCTTCCAGATCTACAACTACTCCAACGATATTACCATCCCGACGGAAAATGGTGAAAAAACGTCTACTTGGCAGGGCTCTTTTGTCGACGCTGTGGATTCGGGCGAGTTCACCAGTAAGTATCTGCAGATTCTGGACGGCTACAACTATGCGGTTCTCGGCTTTAATATCGGCAATCAGGATTATAGCGACTTGGAGCCGGCAACGGATAGCGAGGCTGGCTATTCTTACGGCAGTCTGGTGGCTATCATCGAGGTCCCCGAGAACTGGACGTCCATCAACTTCCGCTACTCGATGCCGTTTGACACCTCCAAGTATGCAAACTTCGTTCTGACGACGGAGGATGATCTCAAGAAGAATAGCAGCGATGGCGGCGGTTCCGGCTCTGGCGATTCTGGTTCTTCCGAGCCTGTGGAAGAAACAGTCAAGCTGGTAGTCAAGAGTGGCAACAGCTGGCGTGGAGAAAATGACGTCTGGCTGAGCAAGCTCACGGCTGTTGTGACGAACAACACTTCGACTACGCTGACCAGCAGCACCACAGAGGCTCTGCTGAACTCTCAGACGAATGGTCTTACCACGGACCAGAAAAAGACGATCATTCTGGCCGAACAGAACCAGTGCAAGTGGCTGCAGATCGTGGACTACTATGTGACGAATACGGGCAGCGATGCAAATAGCATTGTACCGTGCACGGTCGTTTCGACGGTGGAAGGTGAAAAGTTGTCCATCGAACCCGGCGAGAGCAAAGAGGTCTACATTTATACCGTCCGCCCGGAGACGACCCAGCAGATGAACTTTATCTACGATAACAAGATCATCTATCGGATGCAGTGTAACTGAAACAACGAAAAATCCATAACTGACGAGGATGCCCGCCTGTAAAAATGGGCGGGCATCCATTTTTATTTGTGAATGAGGAACGACTTATGAGACTTTTTGCGAAAAAGCGCGTTCTGGTCAGCGTGGCATCGGTCGCGATCGCGGCAGCGGTGCTTCTGACCGGCTGCGGCGGCGATGACGGCGGAAGCGCTGGCGGTGGTTCTACCGGCGGCGGAGACACCAGCACGACCGAACCGGAACCCGATCCTGAACCTACGCCGGACCCTGATCCGGAACCTACTCCCGACCCGGTCGATCCGGACCCCGTGGAGACGACCCCGGAACAGAAGGTCGTGGACGTGAACAAGCCCATGGAAACGAATGGCGGCATCACCATGGGCGTCACCACCGGCTCGGGCGAGAGCAAGAAGGTGGAGACGGTCGCTGCACCCAACAACATGGTGTATGCACCGTTCAACTTCAACATCACGAACAACTCGGAAAAGGACATCGATCTGCAGGAGAACACCCAGACCATGGCCATGAAGGCCCGCAGTCTGGTCAGTACCGTCTCGGCAGATGCCAACTACGATGCACTGTTCGATGGCAGCCACACCGCGAAGAGATTTGATATCTCGCTGGACGGCAAGAAAGTGGATGCTGAGAATACCGCTTCTGTCATCGAAGTTTATGACGAGAACGGTGACAAGCAGGACGGCACGATCCTGAAACCGGGCTGGAAGGCCATTATTAAGGTCGTTGTCAAGGTTCCGGAAGCGTGGAGTCAGGAAGGTTCAACCCTGAACCAGCAGCCCATCAATGTGACCTATAACCTGCCCAGCGAGAATGTCACGGACAAGGAAGTTTATGTCTTTGCGGTGACCCCGAGCGGAACGCCGAAGCAGAACTATACCTCGATCCCGACCATCGTTCCGACCGAGGACGGCACTTACTATGACTATCAGACCATCGAAGCAACGCTGAACGGCGAGGATGGCGAGCTGGTCATCTTCAAGACGACGGCGAAGAACACCACGAAAAACGTGTTCCATGTCCGCAACACGGTGTCCTCTCTGGGCAATGTGACGCTGGACGCTGAGGACGGCCTGAAGGCAGACCGCATCTTCAAGGGCACGAAGGTCGAAAACGTCACCTGCGAATCGGTAACGACCGATAGCGATACGGAGAGCCGCACCGTTATCACCGCGCTGGATGCAGACCACGAGGGTATGTATGTCGGCGAGTCGGGCAATGTTTACGCCTATGTGTTCGTTCCGGCATCGTCCGGCAAGTGGACCCGTCTGGACTTCTACTTCAATGGCACGCGCATCGGTTATGCAGAGCGTACCGTCGAGCCGACCCCGGACCCTGATCCCGATCCTGATCCGACGCCCGATCCGGACAAGCCTTCTGCAACCAGCCTGAAGTTCACCAAGTGGCCTGAGCCTGTGGAAGCATTCAATCTGAATCAGATGGATCTGAGCGGCTATGGCGTAGAACAGGGCGTTGTCATCGAGAACGTTTCGGACAAGGCAATCAAGCTGGATGGTGTTTACACCTACGAAGAGTTTGAAGCAGTCGTGAAGGAGCTGACCAGCCATTACCAGAGCGATTGCGAAGCAGAAGCGGAAGCTGCCCGCAAACAGATCCTTGCCGAGGCTGGTCTGAGCGAAAACGACGTGATCCCCGAAGATGTGCAGAAGAAAATCTATGATGCACAGAACAAGATCGAGCTGAAGTATTACAAGATGATGGCAAAGGAAGCCTATCAGGTGGCACAGAAGTACATCAACAAGAATGTCACCGTGATGACCTCCAATGGTTGTGATGCATGGTGCATCACCTATCTGAGCGAACTGAACGAGGACCACCCCACCACGACTCTCCAGCCGGGTGAACGCGTGCTCGTGAATGTGATGGTCTACAGCGCGGAAAAGACCAACTTGCTGGGCATGTATTACTCGAAGCAGCTGTTCAAGTTTGAGCAGAGCGTTCTGGAAAAGGCCGATCAGGAAGAGCCTGACGAGCCGAGCAAGGATGACTGGTATGAAGAAAAGGACGCGGATGATGGTCAGGTCTACACCAAGCTCCCGACCTACTTCCTGCTTGTTGGCGGCGGCGGATATCAGGGTAGCTATAGCGAGGACGGCAGCCTCCTGATCCAGAAGATGAACTTCAGCGCCGAAGGCGACATCCGCAATACAACAGCTGATACCATCGACCTTGAGCATACCTTCTATGAGTTCGCGAATGCGGATGGCTACTTGGACGAAGATAAGATGTTCCCGGCTGGCAACCGCTACCGTTATGCAAGCAGCCGCTATGTCATGCGTGTTACGATGCAGAGCGGTCAAATGCTCACGGTTCCTTGTGTCGTGACAGTAAAGGCTTCGACCACGAAGCTGGCTCCGGGCGCAGCAGCACAGATCGAGTTCCGTGCAGTTTATGATGTGACGGACCCGGTCAAGAACGACAACTGGATTAAGATGGAAGTGTACGATACGGCCGGAAAGCCGGATCTGTGCCTGTACCGTCTGAAGAATAGGAACTATGAAAAGCCTGATACTCAGAGCAGCAAGGTCCGCGTTCAGAGTCTGCCGAACGAGATCAAGACTCCTGTGACCCAGTGATCTTTTTCTCGTAGATTCGCCTAAATCCAAACAATAAAATGCCCAGCGGCGCTCCGCCGCTGGGCATTTTTTGGCTGATTTTGGCTGGATTGGAAAAAATCTGAAGAGTTTTTGTCGAAATCGACCGCAATCATTGACGAACGGTTTTATATTTTGTATACTAAACAGAGGACTGGTACAATTTTCCTCTCACGGATTTATTGCCGGGAATTGTGTCCCGGAAAACTGGAAAATTTGCCTGCGTGTGTTAAACAACAAAGGAGAAGAAACACTATGAAAAGCACGGGAATTGTCCGCGGCGTGGACGGGCTGGGCCGTATCGTCCTGCCCAAAGAGCTGCGGACCAGCATGAAGCTGGAGACAGACACGAAACTCGAAATTTTTGTGGACGGGGACGCCATCGTCCTCAAAAAGTACCGCCCTGCGGGCAGCTGCGATTTCTGCGGCGAGGTGGACCCCAAGGCCGCGCAGTTCGCGGGATACTGCATCTGCTCGAACTGCCGTAAAAAGATCGGCGCACTCTAACCAAAAGGAGAACGACCTATGAGCCGGATGATCGATTTCACTCTGCCGTCCACCGTCCCCGGGCGGACGCTCCATGCGTTCCGCTGTGTGCCGGAGGGCGAGGTGCGCGCCATCGTGCAGCTGTCCCACGGAATGGTGGAGTTCATCGACCGCTACAAGCCGCTGGCCGAGTATCTGGCCGCCCGGGGCATCCTTGTCACGGGGCATGACCATCTGGGCCACGGCGGCTCCATCCGCACCAAGGCGGATTATGGCTACTTCGCCGAGCCGGACGGCAACCGCGCCGTTCTGGACGACCTCCATGCCATGACGGCCCTGACCAAGGAGCTGTATCCGGGCGTGCCCTACTTCTTGCTGGGGCACAGCATGGGGTCGTTCTACGCCCGCCAATACCTCTGCGAGTGGGGGAATGAGCTGGACGGTGCGATCATCATGGGTACGGGCTTTCAGCCAAAAGCCCTCGTCACGCTGGCCCGCACGGTCTGCCGGGTGCTGGCGGTCTTTTTCGGCTGGCAGCACCGCAGCAAACTGGTGGCGAACCTCTCGTTCCTCGGCTACAACAAGGGGCTGGAGGGCCGCACCACCCACGACTGGCTCAACCGCGACCAAGCGGAGGTGGACAAGTATCTGGCGGATGAACGGTGCACATTTATCTTTACGCTGAATGCGTATTACAGCATGTTCACCGGTATCCTCCGCCTGTATGACCCCGCCTTCCTCGCAAAGATGCCCAAGAAGCTTCCGCTGCTCTTTCTGGCCGGCGATGCCGACCCGGTAGGGGAACGGAGCGCGGGCGTCAAACGGGCCGTACAGAGCCTGCGGGACGCCGGTGCGGAGAACATCAAGGTCAAATTCTATCCGGGCGCTCGGCATGAGCTTCTGGTGGAAACGAACCGGCAGGAAGTCTTTGCAGACATCGGGGATTGGATCGATTCGATCCTCGGGTAACAACAAGACATAAAAAGAAAAGCATCTACGGCAGTTTCTGGACGAACTTCAGAAAGGACTGCTGTAGATGCTTTTGCTTTTTTAGAGAAGGGGCTGTTGCACAACGTGTTCAACCTCTCCGTCAATGCTTCGCATTGCCACCTCTCCTGATAGGAGAGGCCTTGGCATAGCGGAAAGCGAAATCTCTTCGCCAGAGGCTCTCCTAATAGGAGAGCTGTCGAGCGAATGCGAGACTGAGAGGTTTGTTGTGAAACGACTCCCGAAATTCAAATCAGGCGTGTTTTTTCGGTTTGGACCAGTTGTCCACGGCGGTGACGATGGCTTTGCCGCGCCTGCCCAGAACTTTGGGCAGCAGCAGACGCGCCATGGCCCAGACCCCGGCGAAGTTGTACAGGATGATAACGGCGGTGATGAGTCCGGTCCACAGGCCGTAGAGCGGGACCTCCGCCAGCAGGACGAAGGCTTCCACAGCCAGAGCGCCGAAGTTGAGGACGACGCGCAGCGGATGGATGGACATGCCGATCATCTTGTGGGCGTCCAGCGCACGGAGAGTGAACACCAGCCCCAGACCGAGGAACGAAGCGTAGGTCGCGCCGATGGGACCCCACCACTTGATGAAGAAGTAGTTCATGATGCAGTTGCTCACGGCGCCGGAAAGCATGGTCCACAGGCTGTGGCTGGACTTCTTGTTGACGACGTAGACGCTGTTCAGGAACTGGTTGTAGCAGCTGCAGGTGGATGCCAGCGTCAGGAAGGGGACGAAGTGCCATGCGTAATAGTAGTTGGACTTCATGACGTGCATGACCGGGCGGCAGAGCCAGATGATGCCCGCCGCACAGCAGAACAGCACGCTGGAATAGGTGCGGAAGATCTTCGTGAAGAACTTGGCGCGGCCGTCCTCTTCGGTCACAGCCGAAAGCTGCCATGCGTCGTAAAAGATCAGGCCCAGCGTGGTCAGGATGGTGGGCAGGAAGTAGCCGGTGGAGAGCAAGCCGCTCCATGCCTCGCCGCTGTTGCCGCCAAGGCCGTTGCACATCTCACGGACGAAGAACAGGTCGGAGGCGTTGATGACCCAGAAGCTGATCTGGGCCGGGATCATGGGCAGCGAGAAGCGGAGCATCTGCTTCCACAGGTCCTTGTTCAGGCCCTTCAGCTCGACGAAAGTCCACAGTTTGCCGGTGAAGCTGAGGAACAGCACGCTGACGAGGTCGCCGCTGATGATGGCCAGCAGATAGCCGTTCGCGCCCCACTTGAAGCCCACCAGATACAGCACATAGAACGCCATGGTGGCCATGGTGCACAGCACGCCGTCCACGGCCACCAGCTTGTTCCACTGGCGGCTGCGCACGAACTGGGTGCACAGGGTGCGCAGACAGCTCATGAGGACGTAAATATAGATGAGCATTCCGTACTGAGCCATGTCGGGCAGGAACTGCGCGATGGGCCAGCAGAGCACCAGAATGCCAAAGCCGCCGAGGATGGTCAGCAAGCCATTGGTGAACACCTGCTTCTCGCTGTTGCCCTTGTCCAGACCGAACCGGATGATGGCATTCGACATGCCCATGGACACGAACGGGATGAGCAGATTTGCATACTGGCTCAGGATTTTGGAAAGGCCAAGGTCGGAGATCTCGGCCATGGCGTAGGTCAGGAACGGCTGGACCAGCAGGGTCAGCAGCTTCGACGAAAAGCTTGAGATTGCAAAGATGATGGTATTTCCGGCCAGCTTGGAGTATTTGTCGCCGGAAGATTTTTCGGTTGCCAAGGGAAGTCCCTCCTCATTTTGTCGTCATTGGATGTTCAAACGTCTTGGTCATTTCAGCAGCGCGTCCCGCTGCTTCCAGTCGGGCAGAAGCTTTTCCACTTCGGCCCAGAATGCGTCGCTGTGATTGGGCACAAGAAAATGGCAGTACTCATGTACTACCACATAAATTTGTGCCGCTTCGGGCATATTATACAGTTGGAGCGCAAATGTGATCTGCCGTTTTGCGGGGGTACAGACGCCCCAGCGGCTGGTCATGGACCGGACCTTGAGGGTCGGCTTCTGACCGCCCAGAACGGCTGCAAAGGCCGGATAAACGGCATCGCTCATGGCGGTGAAGTGAGCCAGCGCCACATCTTTGTCGGGCAGGGGCCTCCAGTAGGTACGGGCCTCGCGCTGGGCCAGCTTGGCGCGGGTGGCGTCGATCCACTCCAGATTTTTCAGAACAAAGCGGTCCGCGTCCTCCCACGCGTTGTTCAGCGGGATGCTCACGGACACTGTGCCGTCGGAATGGACGTGGAGATTTCGGTTCTTCACCTTCCGGCGGGTGACAGTGTAGGCGATGCCGCCCGCCGTGCGCTGGGTCACTTCCGGCTTGCGCTTCGGCATGGGAGCAAGTCCTCCACGGGCAGCTGGGCCAAGACCACCGCCGAGAAAATGAGCACACAACCGAACCCTTCCCGCAGGGAAAGGCTCTGGTGCAGCAGCAGCCAGCCGCCCAGCGCGCTGAACACGCTTTCCAGACACATAATGAGGCTGGCGATGGCGGGGTTCAGGTCCTTCTGGCCCAAGATCTGCAGCGTGTAGGCCACGCCGCTGGACAGTACGCCGCAGTAGGCCAGCGGGAGCAGATTCTCCCCGAACTCGGCCAGCGTGGGCGTCTCAAACAAAAAGGCAGCGGCTGTGCTCTCCACAGCCACCACGAAAAATTGCAGCAGACTCAGCCGGACACCATCCACCAGCGGCGAAAAATGGTCCACGGCCATGATTTGAAAGCTGAACAGCACGGCACAGCTCAGCAGGATGTAATCGCTCATCTCGATGCCGCCAAAGCCGTTCTTCATGCAGAGCAGATACAGCCCGCCAACGGCGATGACCATGCTCAGCCAGAGCCGCACATTGCCGCGCCGCCCCAGAAACAGCCCGAACACCGGGACCAGAACGACGTACATCGCCGTCAGGAAGCCGGCCTTTGCGGTGGAGGGGTTCAGGGTAATGCCGATCTGCTGGGCTGCGCTGGCCGCGAAGAGCAGCGTGCCGCAGGAAAGCCCTGCGATCAAAAGCTGCTTGCGCTCTGCGGGCGTTTTTTGACCGCCGGAAGCGCCGCCCTGCCGCTTGCGAAGCGCATCAAAGGCAAAGACGGTGGGGATCAGCACCAGCACCGCCAGCCAGCTGCGCCCTGCCAGAAACGAATAAGCACCCATCCCGGAACCGGCGCTCTGTGCCACAAAGGCTGTGCCCCAGATAAAGGCACAGAGCATCAGCATCAGGGAATGCTTGGTCTGTGTGTTCATCAGCCGATGCCCTCCACCTTGAGCAGACCGTAGAGGTAATACTTGCTCGAATCATAGGAGATGGTCAGCCGATAGCTGGCGTTGGGGTCAAGGTTGCCGATGTCACAGTGGTAGTTCTGGCCGTCGGTGACGAAATAATAGGTGGTGTTGTCCACATACTGCGTGCCGCCATCGACCTTTTTCCACAGCGAGACTTTGAACTTCTGGACACCCTCGGCTGTGCCGCAGCCGTAGACCGAAAGCATCCCGTTGGGGGCGGTGAAGTAATCCGTCTGGCGGCTCCAGATGCCGTTGAACACGATGTTCAGCGAGCCATTGGCCACGGCGGTGGCATACTTCGCGGAGGTGTCCGCGATGCCATCGATCATCAGCGGGTCGGTGCTGGGGGCGGCCCACTGGGTGGTGTCCTCCTCCTGCACCTCGTTCGATGAACCGGTCAGCTTGTGCGCGATCGACGTCAAAGTGCTTTTGCAGCCGGTCAGGACCAGCGCCGCCAGCACCAGCACCAGCGCAAAAGCAAGAATGCGTTTTGTTTTCTTCATTGTTTTTTATCCTCAAAAATCGCAGAAAGGTGCACTTTTCTCAAATGCAATACAAATATAGTATACCGCATTTCTGCGCGGCATACAAGAGAATTCAGCGGGTTTCACCATTCTGCGCGGCCAGCGCGGTGCACTCGGCGTCGGCCAGTGGATCGCGGGCCGGACCAAAGAGCGAATCGTACCGGTACAGCGCCCAGCCGCCCGCGCCCCATTGGCGCAGATCGGCCACCTGCCGCGCCAACGCTTCGCCGGTGGACCACTGGGCGGCGCTGTCCTCATTGGCCCCGCCGTCCCCGACGCCGATGCGGTAGGCGCCAAGCCCAAAATACAGCGCGACATCGGCGGCACGGGGCATGGCGAGCCACTCCGGAACGATGTGCTCAAAGGCAAAGCGGCAGCTGCCCGACTGCAGGGTGTAGCCGTAGCCCCAGTAGATCTGCGGACAGAGGTAGTCCACCACAGCGTTGCTGCCGGAGGCCGTCAGCCAGTCGTAGATGTCGCTGTACTGGGTGGAAAGATCGTTGTCGGGATTCCCCTGCGGACTGACCCCGAACCGCAGGGTCGGGTCTGCGGCCTTCACGGTGTCGTGCACCGCCTTGACCAAAGATGTGACATTGTTCCGACGCCATGCGGTGCGGTCTGTTTCGCCGCTGGCCGCAAACTGGGCTTCGTCTATGGAAGGGTCCGTCGTGGGGTAAAAGTAGTCGTCGAAGTGGATGCCGTCCACCGCATAGCGCTCCACCAGCTCGGCCACGCCCTGTACGACATAGGCGGCGGCTTCCGGGACGGCGGGGTTCAGATAGACCCCTTCGCCCACGGTGCAGCACCACTCCGGATGCAGGACCGTCAGGCTGTTTTCCGCGAGGTTCGGCGGCATGGCCGCAGAGCTTTTCAGCCGGTAGGGGTTGACCCACGCTTCCAGCGAAAGCCCGCGTGCGTGCGCTTCGGTCAGGAGCACATCCAAGGGGTCGAAGCCGGGGTCCTGTCCCTGCGTGCCGGTGCAGAGGTGGCTCCACGGGAAGAGGGTGCTGTGGTAAAGGGCGTCTCCAAAAGGCCGCACCTGTGCGATGACGGTGTTCAGCCCCAGCGCGGCGCAGTTGTCCATCAGTGCGGCGGCGTCGGCCCGAAAGGCCGCTTCCGAGGAAAGATCCATCCGTGACCACTCCAGATAGCTGACCCAGACCGCCCGCCATTCCCCGGAGGGCAGAGCCGGATTGGGTTCCGTGGGTGTCTCCGGCGTGGTTTCCAGCGAATCACTGTTTACGGAACGGATAGAACGATGCAGAAAATACCCTCCGGCGGCACAAGCCGCTCCGCCCAGCCCAGCCAAGAACAGCCGCCGCCCAAAACGCTTCCGGCGGGGCCGGCGTCGGCGCTGCGTCATGCGTCCTCCTGCATTTTATACAGGCTCAGCGCCGCCCAGCCGCGGGCACAGGCCAGCAGGACCCAGAGCAGATTTGCCCAGAAGCTCAGAGAGGTCATGCCGCCGTAAACGGTCAGAAGGACGAAGAACAGGTGCAGGACCTCGGCCCCGCCCACCAGCTGCAGCTGGCGCTGGATGGGCTTGCCCTTCTGGTACTCAAAGGCCAGCAGAGCGGGCCAGACCAGCGCCGAGCAGATGTAAGCCGCCCAGCCGTTGACCATGTAGCTGAGCATCAGCAGCACGAAGATGCCGAAATAGTTGCGCTTGTCCTTGGCCGAGCCGCCCTTTTCGGCGGCCAGAAACAGGACCGTGATGCCGGTGATACAGAAGGCGACCATCTCCAAGAAGGAAAAGTCCATCCCGCCCAGCACGGCAAAGCCGTTCAGCATCGAGGCCGCAGCCGCGCACAGCAGGAAAAAGTACCAGGTCTTATGTGTGAATTTCAGTTTCATCGTGTTCCTCCCGCCTGTGAGACGGCGCAGGCGACCGCAAAATTTGGAATTTTTCAAATATTATAACACAATTTTCTGCGGGTTGTGTTACAATAAGAAAAACTCTGTTCAAAAACCATTCAGGAGGGCGACATGAACGCTGTCTTTTCGATGATCCTTCTGGCGGTGGCACTGGGGGCCATCGTCCTGCTCCTCACCCGGCGGGAAAACAACCGCCGCAGTCAGTACGGCCCCGCCGGCCTCAGCGAGTTCCGCACCGACCTGCCGCTGGACGACTGCTTCGACCGTCTGGACGAGCACAGCGAGACGGACGAGTTCGCCTACGAATGCCGCCGCGAGAACGACGGCGGGTTCCTGCTCCACCTGACCCTCCATCAGCCGACCCAGCAGCCGCTGGATACACTGTATACCCTTCGGCTGGACCCGGGCCGTCAGACCATCGTGACGCTGATCTTCATCCGGGAATCCTTCGGCTACAAGGAGCCACTCTTCCCGCAGGAAATGCTGGACAACTTCATGATGCAGAAGCTGGAAGCGCACCGCACAAAATAATTTGCGGAAAAACGCTTTTCATTTTTCACTTTTTTTGGTATACTATTCGGTGCACCCCGCAGATATGCAGGGGTCCTGCGGGCCAGTAGCTCAGTTGGTCAGAGCTGGCGGCTCATAACCGCTTGGTCGCGGGTTCAAGTCCTGCCTGGCCCATCAAAAAAGCACGAGATTTTGTTCTCGTGCTTTTCTTTTTGCCCGGATAGCCAGATTCACTTGTACAGCTCTTTGCTCATCTGTTTCCGAATCTCATCACGTCGCCTGTCGTAGATCTGCGTATAGATTGCGAGGGTCGTACTGGGCTGTGCGTGTCCGGCTTCTGCGGCTACCGTTGCCACACCGATGTTGGGATTGGACAGCAGGATGCTGACGAAGGTGTGCCGGAACATATGCGGGTGAATTTTTTCGATGCCCACTTTTTTCCCGACCCGGCGCACCAGTGCTGTATAGCTGTCGGGGTTGGTTGTAGCTGCTTTTTCACAACCTCAGCTTACAACAAAAAATGAGATAGGCAACCCCTTTCGGGGAAGTCTATCTCATTTTTTCGTGGAGGCTATTTTGCAACAGCATCTATGATTTATCCCCGTGCATCCTGCCGGGTGGTGCTGAAATAGGCCTTGGGGGTCATGCCGTACTCCTTTTTGAAGGCGCGGAAAAAGTGGTTGTAGCCCCCAAAGCCGCTTGTTTTGTAGACCTCGGTGATGGGCAGCCCCTGCTCGATCAGGGTGCAGCAGCGGTCCAGCCGGGCTTTTACGATGTAGCGGTGCACCGTCTGCCCGGTCTGCCGCTTGAACTCCCGGGCGATATGCTCCCGGGAAACAAAAAATTCCTTTTCCAGCCGTTCCAGTGTCAGCTCTTCGGTGAGGTGGGCCTGGATAAAAAGGAACACCTCGTCCAGCATCAGGTGATGGCGGCTGACCGCAGCGGTATGGAACTCGGCATGGATGCAGGCGCGCAGCGCCAGCACAACAAACATCTGCAGGATGCCGTGTTCAAAGACGGCTGCGCCAAACTGCGTTTTTTCCTGCGGAAGAACGATCATTTTACGGGCGAGGTTTTTGAGCAGCATATAGATCTGGCTGTCCGGGCGGACGGCTACCTGATGGAACGGCACCACGTTGAAGCTCTTTTCCAGGTCGGTGTCCGCATCCGATAAAAGCGCCAGCGCCTCCGGGGAGAGCTGTACCCGGATAAGCTCCAGCGGGCCGTATGCACCGGGGTATTCCAGCCTGCCGCCCTGCCCGGGCTTGAAGATGATCAGGTTCTGCTGCTGCGCGGGCAGTACAGCATCGGGACAGCGGAAGATGCCATTGCCGCGCATGACGAGAAACAGGTCATAATAATCACCCGAAAAGTATTCCCGGACGGCGCTTTCGTTAAAAACATAACGTGTTGCTGTATAATTCACCAAAAATCCTCCTTGAAAACTGTCATGCGTAACAGTTTGTTGTACACAACAGAGCAGTACAACTGTTATAATTGCATAATACATCAATTTAAGATAGTTTTCAATCATTTTTTGGATATGTATTGATGGAAAATTAACGTATAATGCAGACAGAGAGAAGAGACTTGCGAAAAAAGTCTCGTGGTGTCATTCGTTTTTTAAAAGGAGGATAAAAACTCAATGGACCAGAAAAAGACCGTCCGCCCCTTCTCCATGAAGGACAAGATCGGCTATACGCTGGGCGATCTGGGTTGCTGCTTTACCGAGCAGTACCGCGCCATGTATCTGTCGATCTTCTACACCCTGATCCTGCAGG
>URVW01000028.1 GCA_900551435.1 uncultured Faecalibacterium sp. | reverse complement strand
CTGTTTCCGCGATCGACAAGGCTCGCGCTAAGGGTGTCATCAAGAAGAACACCGCTTCTCGCAAGATCAGCCGCATGGCTAAGCGTGCTAACAAGAACGCTTGAGTTTTGGCCTGATCGAGTGATCGACTGACGAACAAAACCTCTGCATCGGTTTCCGGTGCGGGGGTTTTTGTTTTTGTATCCTAGCACATCCTGTGCGCGAACGGGCACGAAGCGCGGCTTGACGCACAGACCGAAAACCGATACAATAGGGCTATCGACACACCCTGCGGGATAGAGGTACGTTTGTATGAGACAATGCATGGACGCCGACAATCTGCACCGTCGGCTGAAAAAGATCATCGGGCAGGTGCAGGCCATTGACCGGATGATCGACGAGGATGTTCCCTGCGAGGACATCCTTTCCCAGATCAACGCGGCCAAGTCTGCCCTGCACAAGTGCGGGCAGGTGGTGCTGGAAGGCCACATCCAGCACTGTGTCCGGGATGGCATCGAGCACGGTGACGCCGACAAGACCATTCAGGATTTCACCAAGGCCGTGGAACGGTTCGCGAATATGGGCTGAGACGGCCGCAAAGGCCGAGTTTGCCGCAGAATGCAGGGGCTGTTGCATCATTTTGCAACAGCCCCTTTTGTCTAGTTTTGGTCATGACTCTTGCCGAACCACGAGCAGACGACGCCGCAGACAAGGCTGGTGGTGATGCCGGCGGCGGCAGCGGTCAGCCCGCCGGTGAGGATGCCGATCGCGCCCTCTTCTTCCAGTGCGGTGCGGACGCCCTTGGCCAGAAGATGCCCGAAGCCCAGCAGGGGGACCGTGGCCCCGCACCCGGCAAATTCGGCCAGCGGGGCATACCAGCCGATGGCGGATAAAATGACGCCCGCGACGACGTAGCCGGTCAGGATGCGGGCGGGGGTCAGGCCGGTCAGGTCGATGAGGAGCTGGCCGATGACGCAGATGCCGCCGCCGATGACGAATGCCCAGAAGTAATTCATATGGTCCCTCCGTTCTGTTCGGGTGCGGTCAGCTCGACGAGGTGCGAGATGGCCGGGATGCTCTCCTTCTGCAAAAAGGTGGTCTGACTCATCAGTGCCCCGGTGGCGAGGAACAAAACGCGCTTGTTCGTCCGGCGCTCCAGCTTGGGCAGGATGTGGGCGCAGAGGACGGCGGCACAGCACCCGGCCCCGGAGCCGCCGCTCTTGACCGACTGTTCCTTGGCGTCGTAGAGGATGCATCCGCAGTCGATGTGGTTTTTAATCAGAAGCCCCTCGGCGGCCAGAAGCTCCCGGAACAGCTGGCTGCCCACTTGGCCGAGGTCGCCGGTGTAAATGGCGTCAAAGTCCTGCGGCTCGGCGTGGATGTCCCGCAGATAGTGCAGAAGGGTCGCGGCGGCGGCAGGAGCCATGGCCGCGCCCATGTTGTTGATGTCCTTGACCTGATAATCCTGCACCCGCCCGAAGGTCACGGCCCGGATGCCGACGCCCTCTCCTGCAGGGCGGAGCAGACAGGCCCCGGCGGCGGTGGCGGTCCATTGGGCCGTGGGGGTGCGGACGGCGCCATAGCTCAGCGGCGTGCGGAACTGACGCTCTGCCGCGCAGAAATGGCTGGATGCCATGGCGAGAAGCCCGTCGGCCATCCCGGCAGAGCAGAGCGCCGCGCCCAGCCCCAGCGCTTCGGCCATGGTGCTGCACGCCCCGAACAGCCCCGCATACGGGATGCCCAGCTCCCGCAGGGCATAGTTCGAGGCCGTGCACTGGGCCTGTAGGTCCCCGGCCAGCGCAAGGCTGACTTCTTTTTCGGTGCACTGTGCTTTTTTCAGGCAGAGGCGCGCCGCCCGCAGCAGCAGATGCTTTTCGGAAGCTTCCCAGTTGGACTGCCCGAACTGGTTGTCCGCCGACAATTCATCGAACCCGGCGGCCAGCGGGCCGTCGCCCTCTTTTTTTCCGCCGACGGCGGCGTGGGCCGCGAGGATGGGCGGTTTTGGAAAGATCAGGGTGTCACCGCAGCGGGTCGCCATAAAAAATCCTCCATTCAGGGCTGTTTTTCTTCGACTTTTGTGGTATACTGAACATTCGCCGGGAGCTTGCAATCTTCGCGCCCGGTCAAGCGTATTGTAAACGAGGGCATCAGCCGCCCAGCAGCCAGAGCACCCCGCCATAGATCACGGCGGCAAGGGTCCCGTAAACGATGACTGGACCGGCGATGGTGAACATCTTCGCCCCGGTCCCGAGGATGCGGCCTTCGGTCTTGAACTCGATGGCCGCACTGACCACCGCGTTCGCGAAACCCGTGATGGGGACCAGCGAACCCGCCCCGGCTCGTGCGGCCAGCTTCTGGTACAACCCCAGCGTCGTCAGCACGGCGGAAAGGGCGATCAGGGTGCAGCTGGTCAGCGTTCCGGCAAGGTCGGCTTCCAGCCCGAGGGCCAGATACCGCTGGCGGAGCACTTCGCCCAGCAGACAGATGCCGCCGCCCACCCCGAACGCCCACAGACAATCGACGCCGAGGGGGGAATGCGGGCCGACTTTCCGGACCCGCCGTGCGTATTCCTGCGCTGTCATCTTCATGCCGAACACCTCCGGGTCTAGGATGCCCGGAAAGGGAGAGAATATACAAGGAGCCTATCCATGAATGAACGTTCGTCTTATCCGCACCGCCGCATGACCCGCGCCGAAGTGCGCCGCCGTCGCCGGAATCGCGCCGTCCGCCGGGTGGCTGGCCTGACCGCTGTGGTCTGCATCGTCGTGGGCGGCGTGTCCTTCCTGCTGCACCGCAGCGCCCCGGTCCCGTCGGCCAGCGCCGCCAGCGCGGTGAGTCTGCCGTCGGCTTCCAGTGCTGCCGCAGAGAGCGTGGCGGAGGCTGAGAACACCGCCAATGCGCTGGGCCTGACGCAGGCAGAAGCCGCTTCCATGCTGGCCGACCCGCTGATGGTGCTGGTGAACCATACCAATAAAATGCCGGACAACTACACCTTTGAGACCAAGGAGTGCGGCTCGTCCACAGCCGTGAACAAAACGCTGCAGACCGTGGCCTGTGACGCCTTTTTGGAGATGCAGAAGGCTGCTGCCGCTGACGGTGTGACCGTCTGGATGCAGAGCGGCTATCGGAGCGTGTCCTACCAGACCAAGCTCTATGAGCGCAAGACTCAGTATTACCGCGATCAGGGCTTCGACGAAGCCACGGCCAAGGAAAAGGCCGCCGCCATCGTCAACCCGCCGGGATATTCTGAGCACAACTGCGGCCTTGCTGCGGACCTGAACAGCCCCGAGCACACTGGTCTGGACGAGGGCTTTGAGAACACCGCCGCCTTCCGCTGGCTGTGCGAGCACGCGGTGGAATACGGCTTCATCCTGCGCTATCCCAAGGGTGAGGAAGCCAAGACCGAGATCACCTATGAGCCGTGGCACTGGCGGTATGTGGGAAAGGAAAATGCCGCGAAGATCAGCGCCAGCGGCCTGTGCTTCGAGGACTACATCGCCCAGCTGCAGACCATCGCGGGCTGAGCGGTGAAGAAACCGTAAAATTTCGCTGCACCGTTTGCAATTCCAGCTTCGGTATGGTAAGATAACAATGTCCTGTTGTGCCGCACACGCGGTGCGGGCAGCGGGAAGTGTGTAATGAATGCAAAAGAGGGAATAATTGATGAAAAACCGTTCAAAACTGATGATAACGACCGCCGCGCTGGCTGTGAGCTGTGCTCTGCTGGCGGGCTGCGGTTCTTCTGCTTCTTCCACCGCTTCGTCCTCGTCGGAGACGGCGCCGGATTCGGTCACCCTGTCGCAGGTGACCAGCGCTCTGCCCGATGACGGGAGCAATGGTTCCGACGAGCTGGCCGATGCGGTGAACACCCTGCTGGAAGCGGACCCCATCTCCAACCGGTTCGATCTGACGGCCATGAACATCCAGTATGATTTCGGCCTGAAGGCAGAGGATGTGGCCAGCTACAAGGGCGTCAAGAGCAACGACAACGGCGACGCGGGCCTGATTCTCGTGATCGAGCCGGCCAGCGGCAAGGCGGACGAGATCGTGGAGACGCTCAAGACCTATCAGCAGGATCAGGTAGCGTTCTACGGAAACTACGCTGAGTTTGCCACGGCACAGGCCAACGTGGAAAATGCCATCATCGCCAACAGCGACAAGCTGGTGGTCATGGCCATCGCTTCCAACGAGTGCAATGAGGACCTGACCGACGCGGTGAACGAAGTCCTGCTCAAGTAAGTTATAAATAGCAAAAAGATGTAGGGGCTGCTGCAAAACGAACCTCTCAGTCTCGCATTCGCTCGACAGCTCCCCTAACAGGGGAACCTCTGGCGAAGAGAGAAGGCTTTCCGTCATGCCAAGGCCTCTCCTGCTAGGAGAGGCGGCACGGCACAGCCGTGACGGAGAGGTTGAGCACGTTTTGCAACAGCTCTTTTTTCAAAGGAGGAACACTGTGGTTTTCAGCACCATCCTTTTCCTGTTCCGGTTTCTCCCCATCACGCTGGCGCTGTATTATCTCGCGCCCGCAAAGCTCAAGAATGCTGTTCTGTTCGGGTGCAGTCTGGTGTTCTACTGCTGGGGCGAGGTCCGGTTTTTCCCGGTCATGCTGGCGCTCATCCTCATCAACTATCTGTGCGGCCTTGGGCTGGAACGGTGGGACCAGAACCCCGCCGTCCGCAGGGTGCTTCTGCTCATCGCGCTGGCGGGCAGTCTGGGGATGCTGTTCTATTTCAAGTACGCGAACTTCGTTCTGTCCAGCCTGAACGCGCTGCTGGGGACAAGCTTTGCGTCCATTCAGGGCATCAGCACCCTGCCGCTGGGGATCAGCTTTTACACCTTCCAGACCCTTTCCTATACCATCGACGTCTACCGCCGGGATGTCAAAACCGAACACAACATCATCGATTTTGGCGCGTATGTGGTCATGTTCCCGCAGCTCATCGCGGGACCCATCGTCAAGTACCGCGATGTCTCGGCACAGCTGCACGTCTACAAGGACCGCTACAGCCTGAAGCAGATCGAAGAGGGCATGACGCTGTTCACCTTTGGTCTGGCGAAAAAGGTCCTGCTGGCGGATGCCGTTGGTGCACTCTGGACGGATATCATCGGTGTGGCGGGCAGTCCGTCCACGACCTATGTGGGGCTGGATGCGGCGTCCACGGCACTGGTCTGGCTGGGCGTTATCGCCTATTCGCTCCAGCTGTATTTTGACTTTTCGGGTTATTCGATGATGGCCATCGGCATGGGCAAGATGCTGGGCTTCGATTTCCCGCAGAACTTCAACTATCCCTATATCTCGCGCTCCATCACGGAATTCTGGCGCCGCTGGCATATGACCCTTTCCGGCTGGTTCCGGGAATACGTCTATATCCCGCTGGGCGGAAACCGCAAGGGCCTGAAGCGGCAGATCCTTAACCTGTTCGTCGTGGAGCTGCTGACCGGCATCTGGCACGGCGCAAACTGGAACTTCATCTGCTGGGGCCTGTATTACTTCGTGCTGCTGGCCATCGAAAAGCTGTTCCTGCTCAAGCACCTTGAAAAGGGCAAGGTCTGGCCTCACATCTACACCATGTTCTTGGTGGTCGTGGGCTGGGCGATGTTCGTGGGCAACGACGCGGGCGTGGGCTTCGGGCTGCTGTTCCAACGGCTGTTCGTGCCGACGGGCGGCGTCTCGCCGGTGTACTTCCTGCGCAACTACAGCGTGCTGCTGGCCGTTTCGGTGGTCTGCTGCACCCCGCTCATCGAAAAGCTTTGGAACGCCCTGCGCCGCCGCACGGTGACCCGTGTGGCCACGGTGCTGGTCCTGCTGGTGCTCTCGACGGCCTACGTCGTGGGCAGTACCAACAGCCCGTTCCTGTACTTTAATTTCTGAGGAGGCTTTTGGATGGAAAAACACACAAAACGCGCTTCCTCGCTGCGGCAGTATCCGGTGCTGCTGGCGTTCAGCCTGTTTTTCATCGCGCTGTTCGTGCTGGACCTCCTGACGCCGGACCGCGCATACAGTGAGCTGGAAAACAAGACCCTGACCCAGAAGCCGAAGCTGTCCGCCGTGTCGGTGGACGGGTTGAACAGCTACTTCACCAACTACACGAAATACGTCAAAGATCAGGTGTTCGGGCGGGACCAGTGGATCAGTCTGCAGAGCCTGTCCGAGACGGTCCTGTTCCAAAAGACCCAGAGCGGCGGCATCCTGCTGGGCAAGGAGCACAAGATGTTCCCCCGGCGGTATCGCGTGCTGGACAGCGAAGCCAAAACATGGGCCAAGAACCTTGCGGCGGTGCAGTCGCTGAGCGCACGCTATCCGGGAAAGGTGAACTTCATGCTGGTCCCGTCGGCGGATGTCCTCTACCCGGAGGACCTGCCCGCCGGTGCGCCGCAGGTGGACGAAGAAGCGCTCATCAACGAAGCGGGCGGGGCTGTGATGCAGAACGGCCGGTTCATCAATGTGATCAGTACGCTGGCCGAACACAAGGACGAGTATCTGTATTACCGCACCGACCATCACTGGACGACGCTGGGCGCATATTATACCTATGAGCAGTTCTGCAAAGAACTGGGCCTGACGCCTTTTGACCGCGACGCCCACACCGCCGAGACGGCAGAGGATTTTTACGGGACCAACTATTCCAAGGCCCGGACGTGGAATGCCGTGCCGGATACCATCACATGGTACGATCTGCCCAACCGCCTGACCATCTGGAACGTCACCGGCCCGGGCCAGCCTGCGGATGGGACCACGACCGGTCTGTATGACACCGACAAGCTGGCCGTCTACGACAAGTACGCGATGTTCCTGCACGGCAACAACGGCCTGAGCCGGGTCGAGGGCGACGGGACCGGAAAAATCCTTGTTATCAAAGACAGCTACGCCAACAGCTTCGTGCCCTATCTGACGGCCAATTATGCCGCCATCGATGTGGTGGATTTCCGGAACTACAACTATGGTCTGGACCAGCTCATCGCGGAAAATGACTACGACGCCATTCTGGTGTTGTACAGCTATTCGAACTTCACCAGCGACCCATATCTCTATCGCGCAGGGGTCGCGGGCTGAAGACCAAAAAATTGCAGTCTTTTTTCACAAAGATTTCTCATTGTTTTCATGCGAGTCTCCAATTTTTCGCCATTTTGCACAGAATGTATTGCAGAAAACGGACTTGTGTAGTAAAATGAGCTTGCAAAAAGGGAATGGGAATCATGGCATGGCGGCTGTGAGATGCGGCGGAAATGAGACTGCCGATCAAGAGGGAAATGAATATGAGAAACGAACTTTACCTGCCCGCAGAGTATGCGGTGCTGACCGAAGAAGAGATGACCTATACCGAGGGCGGAAGCGCCGCAACGGATGTGTTCAAGACCGCAGCGACTGTCGTAGGCAGCGTGGTGCTGGGTGCAAGCTACATCTGGGGCATTTCCACCGCCCGCAGCTGGCTGAACAACAAGGCCAACCGCGAGGGCAATGCCTTTACCGTGATCGGCCGCGCGATCGATGATATCGGCGAGGATATGACCAAGAGCCCGTCGAACTTCCTGCGCGATGCCGTTTCCACCGCTATGGTGGTGGGTCTGGCTCCCATCAGCCTGATCTTGGTCCTCGTCTGAGAGAAGAAGCTTCTCTCGTGTGCCCCATGAGCATTTGTTTGGAAACATGCGGCAGGGAATGCCGCCTGATTTATATTGCTTTCAAAGGAGTGTTACTATGGAAAAGAAATTGATGATGCCCGCGAACTACAACGTCATGACCGAAGAAGAAATGACCTATACCGAGGGCGGCGGCATTGGCAGCACGGTTCTGTATCTGGCAGAGGCTGGCTTCGGCATCTGGGGTATCTACAACTACTACAAGGGCATGGTCGCTACCCGCGCCTATGTCAAGGCACACAAGAAGCAGGATGCGGCTCAGCTGATCGAGGGCGGCCTGAATACTTATGTCAACTACATGCAGAAGGATCTGCTGAGTGCATTCAAGGGCATCTGCGCTGGCGGCGCAGCAGTCAGCCTGTTCCCGATCACCGCACTTTGCATCCTGACGGCTTAAGGCTAGAGAAAAACTAGACCAGACCGATTGGAGAACTCCAAAGGGCAGTTTTGAGCGGCGGCTCTCCCCAAAGCGGGGCGGGCCGCCGCTTTTTGCATTTTGTGAGTTGGTCACGGAACCCGCCGCCGTTTTGGGGTATACTAGTGCCATCGAATGAAACACAAACTCTCAGGAGGAAAACGATATGGAACCGATGACCATTACGAGCGCAAATTTTGACACCGAAGTGCTGCACAGCGACAAGCCCGTGCTGCTGGACTTCTGGGCCAGCTGGTGCGGCCCCTGCCGGATGCTTTCGCCCATCGTGGATGAAGTGGCCGAAGAGCGCACCGACATCAAGGTGGGCAAGGTCAATGTGGACGAACAGCCCGACCTCGCGGCCCAGTTCGGCGTGATGAGCATTCCCACCCTGCTGGTGTTCAAGGACGGCAAGCTGGTCAACCAGACCGTCGGCGCACGCCCCAAGAGCGGCGTTCTGGCGCTGCTGAACGTCTAAATCAAAAGCACATTCAAACAGCTGCCGCACAGGAAGCGGTTCCGGCACATCGCACGGCGATGGCGGAACGAAAGCCCCTCTGTGCGGCGGCTGTTTTGTTTTTGGGCGGAATGTTTTGGGAAGAAATCATCTGTTTTGCCCCTGCGATGAAACAATTTCGCATTCCTGTACAAACGCACAGAAAAATTGTATGATAGAGATGAAAAATCTTTCACTTTCCTACTTTACAACTTTAGCTAGATAAAGTAAAATAACGTCAGAAAGGTTTGCGTCTGCCCAGCCGCGCGGAATGCGCCGCGAAAGTGCTTGGGAAGATCGAGGAACGGGGGAGCATCGAGATGGAGTTTGATCTATCGTATCTGCAGCCGAAGGAACGTGCATCCTTTGCGCTGCGGGCGTTGTACGAGGCGGCGGGATGCCGCAAATACCACATGGGCCGCTTTGAGGAATACGGGCTGTATCAGGAGAACCGAAGCTTTTTGTCGTCGGAACAGGTCATCACCTTTACCGACTTGGATGGCCGTCTGCTGGCCCTGAAGCCGGACGTGACCCTGTCCATCGCCAAGACGGCTCAGCCCGCCGAGGGCGAAACGCTGAAATATTACTACCATGAAAACGTCTACCGCCCCTCGGCGGAGAGCCACACCTTCAAGGAAATCTCCCAGATGGGCCTTGAAGTGCTGGGAAAAGTGGACGGCAGACAGGTGCAGCAGACCGTTCTGCTGGCGGCAAAGTCGCTGGAACAGCTGGGCGCGGCGTGGGTGCTGGAAGTCAGCCACATGGGTTACCTGTTCGGCCTGTTCGATGCGCTGGAGGTCCCCGCAAATGCCCGTCCGGCGCTGTTGAAGCTCCTGCGGGAAAAGAACGCGCATGAACTTCGGGCTGCTGCCAAGACGGCGGGCCTGAGCGAAGATGCCGCCGATACCCTGACCCAGCTGCTGGACCTCTGCGGCGGCTATGAAGAAACCTTGGCCCGGGCCGAGGGCTTCTGCAAAAACGAGCGGATGCGCGCCGCTGCCGCCGAACTGCGGGCCTTGGCCGCGCCGCTGAAGGCTGCGGGCGGGAGCATCCGGCTGGACCTTACGCTGGCCGGTGAGATGGAGTACTACAACGGACTGGTCTTTCAGGGGTATCTGCAGGGGTTACCCCGTCCGCTGCTCAAGGGCGGTCGGTACGACCTGCTGATGCAGAAATTCACCCCCGGCGCGGATGCCGTCGGCTTTGCGGTCTATCTGGATGAGCTGGACCGCCTGAGCGCGCCGCTGCCGCCGGTCCAGCAGCAGAAAACCGACAAGACCATGCTGAACGTGGCTCTGCCCAAGGGCCGCTTGGGCGATAAGGTCTACAACCTGCTGGCCCGCATCGGCTACGGCTGCATGGAGGACTACAACGCCACCCGGAAACTGGTGGTCGAGAACCCCGAAGCGGGCATCCGCTACTTCCTCGTCAAGCCCAGCGATGTGGCCATTTATGTGGAGCACGGCGCGGCGGATGTGGGCATCGTGGGAAAGGACGTCCTGACCGAAGCGTCTGCCGATGTCTACGAGCTGCTGGACACCGGCCTTGGAAAGTGCCGGATGTGTGTCGCCGCCCCGGCAGATTATCAGGATGACCCCAGCCGCCCGGTGCGGGTGGCGACCAAGTTCGTGAACATCGCGAAAAATTACTATGCGTCCATCGGACGGGATATCGACATCATCAAGCTGAACGGCTCCATTGAGCTGGCCCCTATTCTGGGTCTGTCGGATGTTATCGTGGACATCGTGGAGACGGGCACGACCCTGCGGGAGAACGGCCTGAAGGTCGTGACGGAGTTCATGCCCATCTCGGCCCGGTTCATCGCCAATAAGGCCAGCTATCAGTTCAAACACCGCGAAATGGATGAAATGCTCGAAAAACTGCGGGAAACGCTACAGGAGGCTGCAAAATGATCAAGCTGTATCGATTTGACGACTTAAAGCCGGAAGAGATTCTGAACCGCGATATCCGCGCCGAAAAGAACGTGGAGGATGTCGTGGACGGCATCATTGCCGAGGTCCGCGCCCGCGGCGACGCGGCGTTGAAAGACTATGCGCTGAAGTTTGACGGCGCAGAGATCGAAAATCTGCAGGTGACGCAGGAGGAGATCGACGAGGCCTTTGCGAATATGGACCCCTACTTCGTCGAGACCCTGCGCGAGGCAGCGGCCAACATCGAAGCCTTCCACCGCCAGCAGGTGCACAAGAACTTTGTGGTGAACGATAAACCCGGCATCGTGCTGGGCCAGAAATATACCCCCATCGAGAAGGCGGGCGTTTACGTCCCCGGCGGCACGGCGGCGTATCCGTCCACGGTGCTGATGGATGTCATCCCGGCCAAGGTGGCGGGCGTGTCGGAGATCGTCATGACGACCCCGGCGGGCAAGGACGGCAAGGTGAACCCGGTCATCCTCGCGGCGGCTGCTACGGCGGGCGTGACCAAGATCTTCAAGACCGGTGGCGCACAGGCTGTGGCGGCGCTGGCCTACGGCACGGAGAGCATCCCGGCTGTGGATAAGATCGTCGGACCCGGCAATATCTACGTTGCCACCGCCAAGCGGAAGGTGTTCGGCAAGGTGGGCATCGATATGATCGCCGGTCCCAGCGAGATTCTGGTGCTGGCGGACGGCGGCTGCAACCCGGCATGGGTGGCGGCAGACCTGCTGAGTCAGGCCGAGCACGACAAGCTGGCAAGCCCCGTCCTCGTGACCGACAGCGAAGAGCTGGCCAAGGCCGTTCAGGCCGAGCTGGAAGTTCAGATCCCGCAGCTGCCCCGTGCTGCCATCGCCCGCGCCAGCGTGGACGACAACGGCAAGATCATCGTCTGCTCGGACCTGCACAAGGCCATCGAGGCGTGCAACATCATCGCGCCGGAACACTTGGAGGTCTGCGTGGAAGACCCGTTCGGTGTCCTGAATGAGATCCGCAATGCGGGCAGCATCTTCTTGGGCCGGAACGTTCCGGAAGCGCTGGGCGATTACTTTGCCGGCCCCAACCATACGCTGCCCACCAGCGGCACGGCCCGTTTCTCCAGCCCGCTGGGCGTGGACGATTTCGTGAAGAAATCCAGCTTCATCTACTATACCCGCGAGGCGCTGGGCGAAGTGGCTCCCCGCATCGCGGACTTTGCTGAGCGCGAGGGTCTGCACGCCCATGCCAAGAGCGTGACCATCCGGTACGAGTAAGCCGCTCAGGTGCTTCGAGAACAATGTACGGAAAAACGGAGGACAACAGCGATGAGCCGTTTTCTATCAGAAAGATTGACGACTGTGACCCCTTACACTCCGGGCGAGCAGCCGCAGGACCAGCAATACATCAAGCTGAACACCAACGAAAGCCCCTATCCGCCCTCCCCGGCGGTGCTGGACGCCGTGAGCCGCGCCGAAGTCGAAAAACTGCGGCTCTATTCGGACCCGGCCTGTGCCGAGCTGTTGAACACAGCGGCCCAGCATTTCGGCCTGAAGCCGAACCAGATCATGCCCGGAAACGGCAGCGACGAGAACCTGTTCTTCGCCCTGCGGGCCTTTTGCGATGAAACGCACCCGCTTGCCTATGCAGACATCACCTATGGCTGCTACGGCGTCTGGTGCGGGCTGATGCACATTCCCAGCAAAATGATCCCTCTGAAAGAGGATTTCACGCTGGACCCGAAGGATTACTACGGCGTCGATGCCACCATCGTACTTGCAAACCCCAACGCCCCCACCGGTTTGGCTCTTCCCCGCAGCGCCATCGAGGGCATTTTGAAGGCCAACCCCGACCATGTGGTCATCGTGGACGAAGCCTATGTGGACTTCGGCGGCGAGAGCTGCGTGCCCCTCATCGACCAGTACGACAATCTGCTGGTGGTGCAGACTTTCTCGAAGTCCCGTCAGCTGGCCGGTGCACGGCTGGGCCTTGCGATGGGCAATGAGAAGCTCATTGCGGACCTGAACCGGGTCAAGTTCAGCCTGAACCCCTACAATATCAACCGCCTGACCCTGAAGGCCGGACAGGCGGCGCTGGAAGATACCGCCTATTTCGACCAGACCCGCAATGCCATCATCGAGGCGCGGGCTTGGACGAAACAGCAGCTGGAAGCCCGCGGCTTCACGGTGCTGGACAGCCGGTCGAATTTCCTGTTCGCCAGCACTCCGCGCAAGGACGGCGGCGAGCTGTACCGAAAGCTGAAGAAAAAAGGCGTTCTGGTGCGGCATTTCGATGCCCCGCGCATTGAGAACTGGCTGCGCATCACCATCGGCACACCGGAGCAGATGACCGCTCTGCTGAAAGCGCTGGATGAGAGTTTGGAGGATTGACCGATGCGGGAAGTGAGCTTGGAACGCAACACCAACGAGACGCAGATCGAACTGACCCTGAATCTGGACGGCGCAGGGCGGTATCAGGTGGATACCGGCTGCGGCTTTCTGAACCACATGCTCGAACTGTTTGCGCGGCATGGCCGGTTCGATCTGGTGCTCACCTGCCACGGCGACGTGGAGGTGGACTATCACCACACGGCGGAGGATATCGGCATCGCGCTGGGACAGGCCTTTGCCAAGGCGCTGGGCGACATGCGGGGCATCTGCCGCTATGGCAGCTTCTATCTGCCCATGGACGAAGCGCTGGTGCTCTGCGCCGTGGACCTGTCGGGCCGGTGCACCCTGAACTGGGATGTCCATTGCAAGACCGAGAAGGTCGGCGACTTTGATGTGGAGTGCGCTTCGGAATTCTGGCTGGGCTTTGCCCGCAATGTGCCCGCAACGGTGCACTTTGTGCAGTTCGCCGGAGAGAACACCCACCACATCCTCGAAGCCTGTTTCAAGGGCGCGGGCCATGCGCTGGCGGCTGCGGTCAAGATCGACGCTGCCCACCGGGATGAGATCCCTTCGACGAAAGGACTGTTGGTATGATCGCGATCATCGATTATGGGGTAGGCAATCTGTTCAGCCTGAAGTCGAGTCTGGCCCATCTGGGGCAGGAAGCTGTCGTCACGGCGGATGCAGACGTCATCCGTCAGGCGGACCGGCTCATCCTGCCGGGAGTCGGCGCATTTGCCGACGCCATGGCCAAGCTGGAAGCCACCGGCCTTGTGCCGGTCATCCGGGAGAAAGCCGAAAAAAAGCCGCTGCTGGGCATCTGCCTTGGGATGCAGCTGCTGTTTGAAAAAAGCTATGAATACGGCGAACATGCGGGGTTGGGCTTCATCCAAGGCGAGGTCTGCCCGCTGGAACCGGACTTGAAGGACCCGGCCCTGAAAGTGCCGCAGATCGGATGGAACGCCCTGCACATCGTCAAGGACGACCCGCTGTTCCGGTACATTCGCGAGGGCGAGTACGTCTATTATGTTCACAGCTACTATGGCAAGAACTGCGCGGACAGCACGCTGGCGGTGAGCGAGTATTCTATCTCCGTCACCGGCGCGGTGCGGGCCGGAAAGGTGTACGGGACCCAGTTCCACCCCGAAAAGAGCGGGGACACCGGACTGCGCATCCTGAAAGCGTTTGCGGAAATATAACCTCTCAGTCTTGCATTCGCTCGACAGCTCTCCTAGGAGGAGAGCCTCTGGCGAAGAGAGAAAGCTTTGCGGGATGCCAAGGCCTCTCCTATCAGGAGAGGTGGCAATGCGAAGCATTGACGGAGAGGTTGAAGAATACAAAATCGAGGAGAAAACCTATGGAGCTATTTCCAGCGATCGATCTCAGAGACGGAAAGGTCGTCCGGCTGACGCAGGGAGACTATGACCGGATGACGGTCTACGGTGAGGACCCCTGCGCACAGGCGCGGCAGTTTCTGGAAGCAGGAGCAAAAAATCTCCACGTTGTAGACTTGGACGGGGCCAAGGACGGGACTCTTTCGAACTATGACACCATCGCCGCGCTGGCCAAACAGGGCGGTTTGTACATTGAAGTCGGCGGCGGCATCCGCACCGAAGAGCGCATTGAGACGTATCTTTCGCTGGGCGTGGGCCGCTGCATCCTCGGCAGCGTGGCCGTGACGGATTTCGAGTTCACGGCCCGGATGCTGAAAAAGTACGGCGACCGGATCGCCGTCGGCGTGGACGCCAAGGACGGCTTGGTGGCCATCCACGGCTGGAAGGACGTCAGTGCCGAACCGGGCATCGATTTCTGTAAGCGGCTGGCGGACGCGGGCTGCACAGCCGTCATCTATACCGACATCGCCCGCGACGGTGCGATGCAGGGCACGAACATGGAACTGTACCGTCAGCTCGCCAAGGAAGTGCCGGAGCTGAAAATTACGGCCAGCGGCGGCATCTCGTTTGAATCCGAGCTGGTGGAGCTGGACCAGATGGGCGTGGCTGCGGCCATTCTGGGCAAGAGCCTGTACACCGGCGCGCTGGACCTGAAGCGCTGTGTCCAGCTGGTGCAGCGGTAAGGAGGAAGGAACGATGATCACAAAACGCATCATTCCCTGCTTGGATGTGCGGAACGGCCGGGTGGTCAAGGGCACGAACTTTGAGGGCATCAAGGACGTGGCCGACCCCGTGGAGATGGCGCGGCTGTACAACGCCGCCGGGGCCGACGAGCTGGTGTTCTACGACATCACCGCGAGCTTTGAGGGCCGCACCCTCTTTACCGACATCCTGACCCGGGTGGCCAGCGAGATCTTTATCCCGCTGACCGTGGGCGGCGGCATCAACACGCTGGAAGATTTCGACCGGGTGCTCAAGTGCGGCGCCGATAAGGTCAGCGTCAACTCGGGCGCGCTGAGAGATCCGGACCTGATCCCAGCGGCGGCCCAGCGCTACGGCAATCAGTGCGTGGTGCTCTCAGCCGACGTCAAGCGGGTGGACGGCCAGTTCCGGGTGTTCGCCAAAGGCGGACGCGAGGATACCGGCCGGGATGCTCTGGACTGGATCAGCTGGTGCGTGGACCACGGCGCAGGGGAAATTTGTCTGAACAGCATCGACACCGACGGCGTGCGGAACGGCTTCGATCTCGAAATGCTGGACGCTGTGGCGGCGCGGGTCCATGTGCCCATCATCGCCAGCGGCGGCGCGGGCAAAAAAGAGGATTTCCTTGAGCTGTTCCACCACAAAGGCATCGACGCAGGGCTTGCGGCGGGCATTTTCCATCAGAAACTGCTCTCCATTGCGGACCTGAAAGCATACTTGAACGAAAATGGCATCGAAATGCGGGTCTGAGCTCTTGCGTTTCGCGCGACTTTAGGATAAACTGTAGATATCCCCTTTCGAGGGGAAGGAGTAAATCATATGGAACTGAAATTTGATGAAAAGGGACTCATTCCCGCCATCGTGCAGGATCACTACACCAAGGAGGTCCTGACCCTCGCTTACATGAATGCCGAGACGCTGGCGCTGACCATCGCCGAAGGCCGCACGGTCTTTTGGAGCCGGAGCCGTCAGGAGATCTGGCGCAAGGGCGACACCAGCGGCAATGTCCAGCATGTGGTGTCCATCACCGCCGACTGCGACAAGGACGCGCTGGTGGTCGAGGTGGTCAAGGACGGCCCCGCATGCCACACCGGCGCAGAGAGCTGCTTCTTCAACGAAGTGTACGTCTCCCCGGAGCTGAAGCAGTTCAGCTGGCAGGGGCTGTATCAGCTCATCAAGGGCCGCAAGACCGACCCGAAAGAGGGCAGCTACACCACCTATCTGTTCGAAAAGGGCAAGGAGAAGATCCTGAAAAAGGTGGGCGAGGAGTGCACCGAAGTCATCATTGCCGGCGAAAAAGAGGACAAAGCCGAGACCATCTATGAGATCAGCGATCTGGCATACCATGTTCTGGTGCTGATGGTTCAGGCGGGCATCACGGTGGAGGACATCACCCGTGAGCTTGAGAAACGACATGTCATCGACCATAAGGTCAAACAGGAAAGGATGCAGTGAGTTTTTATGGCAGATTATAAGAAGTCCAGCGTTCATTGCCACTCGACGATGTGCGATGGAAGAAATACCTTGCAGGAGATGGCCAGCGCCGCGTGTGCGCAGGGCTTGACCACACTGGGCTTCTCCGGCCATAGCTACACCCAGCGGGACCGTGAATACTGCATGAGCCCCAGCCGCACGGCCCAGTACAAGGCCACCATCGCCAAGCTCAAGATCGAGTACAAGGGCAAGGTGGATATCCTCTGCGGCATCGAGTGGGATGCTCTGAGCGAGGACAAGCCTGAGAGCTACGATTACTGGATCGGTGCGGCCCATCACCTGTATGGCAAGAACACCGGCAAGTACTACGAGATCGACTTCCGCCCGCAGGACCTGCACGACTGCATCTTTGATGATTTCGACGGCGACGCGCTGGCGGCAGTCGAAGCCTACTTTGCCGAGGTGGAGAAGGTCGCGGCCAAAGGCCCGGACATTCTGGCCCACATCGACCTCATCAAGAAGCTGAACGGCGAGGGCGAGTTCTTCGACGAGGAGGACCCGCGCTACAAGGCCGCGGCCCTGAAGGCTCTGAAGGTCGCAAAGGAGCATGACTGCCGTTTGGAGGTCAACACCGGCGGCGTCTACCGCGGCTACCGCAAGGACTTCTATCCGGGCGCATGGCTGCTGGGCGAGTGGCAGAAGATGGGCGGCAAGGTCATCATCACGGCTGACGCCCACGACATCGCGGCCCTGACCTACGATTTCGATGAAGCCGCCGCAGCCATCAAGGCAGCGGGCTTTACCAGCGTGGATGTCCTGACCGTGAACGGCTTCGAATCTCAGGAACTGTGACCCTTTGCATTCAGAAACTGCGCCATGCAACTGCACGGCGCAGTTTCTTTGCGTCAAATGAAACATCTCAACGGAGGAACGGAATGACCCAAACCGCAAAAAGATCCCTTTTTAACATGAACGTGGACCTGATGCACGGCCCGATCTTGAAAAGCTTGGTCGTGTTCATGCTGCCCATCTTCGTCTCGAACCTCTTCCAGCAGCTGTACAACACCGTGGATACCATGATCGTGGGCAATGTGCTGGGCGACACCGCCCTTGCCGCCATTGGCTCCTGCGGCTCGATCTACGAGCTTCTGGTCGGCTTTGGCCTCGGCATCGGAAACGGCCTTGCCATCGTGGCAGCGCGCTCCTACGGGGCGCAGGATGACGAGCTGCTCAAAAAGACCGTGGCCGGTTCGATGGTCATCGGCCTCATCGCGTCGCTGTGCATCACGACGGCGGGATTCTTTGGGCTGCATCCGCTGCTGGAACGGCTCGACACCCCGGCGGAGATTTTGGAGGACGCCTACAGCTACATCATCGTCATCGATCTGGGCGTCATCGTCATGTTCGCCTATAACCTGTGCGCGGGTCTGCTCCGCGCCATCGGAAACAGCTTTATGCCGCTGGTGTTCCTGCTCATCTCGTCGGGCCTGAACATCGTGCTGGACCTGCTGTTCATCGCGAAGATCGGGATGGGCGTGCGGGGCGCCGCTGTGGCGACGGTCATTTCGCAGGGCGTTTCGGTCCTGCTCTGCGTCGTTTATGTGTCCGCCAAGGTCAAGCTGCTCATTCCGGGCCGGGAGCACTTCAAGGTGGGCCAGCACCTGTACTGGGAGCTGTTCAGCCAGAGCATCTCGATGGGCCTGATGAGCAGCATCGTCTCGGCGGGTTCGGTGGTGCTGCAGTACGGCATCAACGGTCTGGGTACGCTGGTCATCGCGGGTCACACCGCCGCCCGCAAGATGTTCATGTTCACGGATATGCCGCTGCTGTCCATGGCGTCGGCGGGTTCGACCTTCGTTTCGCAGAACCGCGGTGCAAATCAGCCGGAGCGCATCCGCAAGGGCATGAAGGAAATTTACCTCTATTCGGTCTGCGTGGCTGTGGCGGCGGTCCTGCTGATGCGGGTCGGCGCGGAATGGATGGTGGCGTTTGTGTCCGGTTCCAGCGAGCCGGTGGTGCTGGAGAACGGCGCACGGTATCTGCTCTGGAACGCGCCGTTCTACGCGGTGCTGGGTGTCCTGCTCTCCACCCGCTATGCGCTACAGAGTCTGGGCCAGAAGGTCCTGCCGCTCTTTTCCAGCGTCATCGAGTTCGTGGGCAAGATCGTGTTCGTGGTGTTGCTGATCCCGAAGTTCCAGTACAATGCGGTCATCCTCTGTGAGCCGATCATCTGGTGCTTCATGGCGCTTTATCTGGTCATCGTCTACCTGCATGACCCGTTCGTGTTCCCGAAAAAGCAGGCGTAAAATAGGCAAAAATAAAGAAGGCTGCTGTGCAAAGCAAACCTCTCAGTCTCGCATCCGCTCGACAGCCGCTCCCCTTCTGGCGCTTTTGCGCCACCTCCCCCGGCTCGGGGGAGTCTTTCCTAGCAGGGGAGCCTCTGGCGAAGAGAAAAAGCTTAATGCCAAGGCCTCTCCTGCTAGGAGAGGTGGCAATGCGAAGCATTGACGGAGAGGTTGAAATTTACACAGCAGCCCCTTTTTGCATCCAAAGAAAACCCCGCCGTACGGGAACAGAGGAGTGTCCGGTACGGCGGGGTAGAAGAGGGCGAAGTTTTTTACAGGGCCGAATAGCCGAAGCTGTTGACAAGGGCATCGATGTGTGCGCCCGCCTTGCACATGGGGCACTCGCGGGAGTCATAGCTGGCGTAATCGGGCAGACTGCTGGGGTCGAAGATCGAAGTGACCGGGATGCCCAGACACTCGTTGGTGGTGGCGAAGATGGCCGACAGGCCCGCGACCATGCCGCCGTAATAATTCACGGCTTCAATGGCGGCCTGTGCGGTGTAGCCGGTGGTGATGGATGCGGCCAAGATCAGAACATGCTTGCCCTTGACCATGGGCGCGAGGTTGTCGCGCAGGATGATCTGACTGCCGGCGGTGTATTCCGGCGTGATGACATAGATGGTCTGGTGGGCGTTCATGTTGGAGAAGCCGTCCTTGGTCAGTTCGTTGGCCAGACAGGTCCCGATGACCTGCGTGCCGTCCAGACAGAGTACGGTGTCCACGATGGTATTATGCTGATAGGCCGCCACCAGCTCCTTTGCCACGGCCTTGGCCTCAGACAGGCGGGATTTCTGGGTGGTCACGTCGATGTAATAGTTGATGTGGCTGTGGCTGGTCGCAAAATGACCCTTTGCCACGCGCAGGAACAGACTGCTCTTATTGGTGGGAAGCTTTACCATGTTGATCATAACTGCAACACTCCTGTTCATCAAAAGTCCGGCATCATTCCGGTTCCGGGCGGAAAACAAACAGCGCGGCGGCGCGTCTGGCCGCTGCGCTCCCATCCTTTCCATAGCTCTATTGTAAAGGAAAACGACTCTGTGCACAAGACACAAAACTGCCGAAAATTGGAAACAAAATTAAGATATTTTGCTGAACAGATGGCAAACAAAAACCGCCCAGAGAAGTTCTGGGCGGCGGAGTGCGGAAAATAGGGGGACGATCAGCGGGTCAGCTCCCAGTTCATGGAGTACTCGTTGTACTGCAGGTCCGGGCAGTAGGTCAGGGTGACCGTGCCGCCTTCCTCGACGGTGGCATCCAGCTTGACCTTGACATTGCCTTCCACGGAAGAACCCTTCTTCAGGTTCGTCTCGGTCAGAGAGCCGTCAATGGTCAGACCGTTGGAAGCGGTATACTTGTAAGTGGTCTTGCCGTCTGCGCTGGTGACCGTGACCTTGAAGTTGGTGGGGTTGACGTAGATGGGGTTGGTGCGGCCGTTGGTGATCTTCATGGGGAAGCTCAGCGTCTCGCCCGTCAGGTCCGGAGCCTCATACTTCTTGGTGTCGCTGTTGTAAGTACCCATGGCAGCGGTGACCTGCAGAACGGTGAGGTCGCCGGCTGCCTTGAGGTAGTAGTTGTTGGGGTCGGAATCTGTATTACAGCCCGTGAACAGGCCAGCACCGGCGACCGCCACAGCGGCCACGGCGGAATATTTCAGGAAAGAGCGGCGGGAAAATTCTAAGGACATGATCGTTCCTCCTTTATGTGAGAGCACATCGCATTCGCCGAAAGGCTTTGCCTATACAATAGGCGAAAAGCAGATGATTGTCAATGGTTTTCACAGATTTTTTGAAGAAATCTTCTCCTCGAAAAAGCGGTTCAGGACGAAATTTCGTCGGTCCGGATCAGGCCGTTTTGATGTCCGAAGCGGACAGAACGAAGGTCAGAGTCTTGCCGCTGGCGAAGGTCGGCGTGTAGGTGACCGTGATCTCCTGCCAGCCGGTGGGGACCATGCAGACCAGCTCGATATAGCCGGAACCCTGCGGGGGCAGGTTGGGCGAATCGCTGAAGCTCTCGGTGGCGCTGTCGTACAGGGAGACGTAAGCGCCGGCCTCTGCGGCCTGACCATCGACCGTCACGCTGAAGTCGGTCGTGGAAGCGGACAGTGCATGGAAATATGGAGCGGTGTTGGCGGCGCGGGTGGCGTCATCGACCAGCGGATAGGCGGCGTTGATCTCGGCGATGTTCTGTGCGCCGATGGCAAAGGTATCGCTCTTGGAGCGGTTGGCAGCGGTGACCAGAACTGCGATGTATTCCTGACCGGCAACATCCGGGGCGTTGGACAGGGTAAAGACACTAGACAGCTGGACCGCCAGATTGTTCCAGTTGCTGATCTTATCGCCGACCTTGACCTGAACGGAATTGCTGCTGGAGGACTGGCAGCCGCCCAGCATAGAAGCTGCGCCCAGCGCCAGTGCGGATGCGCCGGTGACCTTCAGAAAAGCGCGGCGGGAAATCGGATTCGACATGGTAAGTTCCTCCTTTGGTGGGACGTGTCGTATTTTGTACTAGCTCGTTTATAACATCTTTTTCCGGAATGCGCAAGGGCTTTGGCAAAGAATTAACACTAGTTTCACACGGGAGAATGTTACTGCTCGGCGTTCAGACCCTTGACGTGCGTTTCGCTGGTCTTGACGAGGTTGAGCAGACTGGGCGTGTACAGCGGGAACTCCCGGGTCAGGCTCTCGGTGGTCATGGCAAGGCAGGACGGGTCCTTGACGCCCTCGCCGACACCGACATCTTCTCCCGCGAGCAGGGCTTCGACATTCGTTTCGCTCATCTGCATCACGGCGTCTGAGTAACCGGGCCAGCGGCGGGCATCCACGCTGAACAGGCTGGGGGCGTTGTGCGGCTCCGCCGAGTAGAGCAGACGGAACATCTTGGCGACCGCCATCATCAGATAGGTGCTGACCTCGGTGGTCAGGGCCTTGCTGTGGCACTCGCCGATCTTGGCGTACAGCACGTTCAGGCTGTTGGAGATCAGTTTCTTGTTCATGGTGGGCAGGACGCTGCCGTGGTAGATGTTGTCCTTCATCTTGTCGGGGTTGGGCAGCTCGTCCGCCGTGAGCATCATGCCGTTCCGCTCCGCCGAGCGGCCCAGCAGATAATCGCAGGATACATTATAGTAATCAGCCACACGGACCACGAAATCCAAGCCGCATTCGCGGATGCCCTTTTCGTAGTGGGAGAGCAGCGCCTGAGAGACGCCCAGATCCTCGGCGGCCTGCTTCTGGGTGATGCCGCGCTCTTTGCGCAGCAGCTTGATGATACGATTGAATTCCATGATCTTTGGCTCCTCAGTGAAAAAAATAGAACTTCCTTTAGTCTCGGTTTACAGCATGTTGATTATACACAACGGAAAACGACTTGTAAAGCAAGCAAAATGACGGAATTTTCCGTCGAATTTCGTCATTTTTGTCAAAGCTCTTGCTCAAACTACCATATGTATGATAAACTAAGGGTAAACTGGCATATATTTTGTGCCGCGCGGGAGCGCACAAAGGCGCTTTCGATGCGAAAAAATTTTAGCGCAGTTCGTAAAAATTGCGATCGAGGTGTTTTGGACCATGAAAACATTCAAGCTCCATCTGATCCGCCACGGCATCACGGCGGGCAATCTGCAGGGACTTTATATCGGAAGCGGGACGGATATCCCTCTGTGCGACGAGGGCCGCGCCCAGCTGGCAGACCTGAAGGAACGGTTCGAGTATCCGCAGGTGGACACCGTGTTCTCCTCGCCGCTGATGCGTGCGGTGGAAACGGCCAACATCCTGTTCCCGAACGCGACCCATCAGTTCTCGGTCCACGACCTGCGGGAAGCGGGCTTTGGCGTGTTCGAGAATCGCCCCGTCAAGGAGCTGGTCAAGGATGAGGACTTCAAAAAGTGGATCACGCCGGGTTCCGGCTTTGTGCCCGAAGGCGCCGAGCCGACCGAGAAGTTCCACGCCCGCTGCTCCGAGACGCTGCTCAAGCTGTTCGAGTATATGATCCGGATGGATGTGACCGAGGCGGCTTGTGTGACCCACGGCGGCGTCATCATGAGCATGCTCAGCCAGCGCGCCTTGCCCTCCCGCCATCCGGAACAGTGGATGGCAGACCCCGGCTGCGGCTACACCGTCCAGACCGACGTTCAGCTGTGGATGCGGGACCGTCTGGTGGAAGCCATCGACATCGTGCCGTTCGGCTATGCCGATACCCTGCGCGGTCAGGCGGAGACTGAGGAAAACGAAGCCTTTGAATAAGACTGGGTAAAATTCCGGGAAAATCCCTTGACAGGATGTCCGGAATTTACTATTGTATAAGGAGAACGCTTTTTAGGAGGAATCCTCGATGTCACAATCTCTGTCCCGCCGCTCATTCCTGAAATGTGCCGGCTCGGGTGCGGTCAGCTTGGCCGCTGCCCTGCTCACCGGCGTTTCGGCTGCGGCGCTTGCGCCTTGCTACGAAGGCGAACCGGCCCTGCTGGACGGCAAAGCAGCTGTGGAGCTGCTGGGCTATGCTCCTGCGCCGGAACTGGGCAGCACGCTGGTGTACCTGTCGGTGGAGAACCTCTCGGCCCGGTCGCTGGCGGTGGGGACCAGCTATCTGCAGAGCCGCGATATGACCACGACGGCAGAGCTGTACCGCCTTGGCACGGGCCTGACCGCTGTCTGCGACGGCAAGCCGGTGCGCTGCGGCAGCTTTGCGGCGCCGCTCTACGGCGAGAACGCCGCAGATGCTTCGGTGTTCACCCTGAATCTGGCCGCAGGGCGCGGGGCCATGCTCCACTGTTTCTGTGAGACGCCGGAGACGTGGGAGACGCTGGAAGTGACCTACCAGCCGGACTTTGCCGCAGGGCAGACCGTCTGCTTCGTGGTGCGCCGGGATGTGGATGAGGTCCAGATGGGCATCGTCCCGACGACGCCCGCCGAGGTCGGCAGCGTGGTGGACCTGTAAAAAAGAACAATGAAACGGGGCTGTTGCTTTGATGCAACAGCCCCGTTTTTGCGGTTTAGGAAGCAAAGTTGGTGGTGAGACTTTCCCCAGCGGAGTTGGTCACGGTGAGTTCCTGCCCGGTCAGGCTGGAAACAAGGGCCAAGTAGATGCGGCCGGGAGAAAGCGCCATGGGCTGGCCGTCAGCGTCGTAGAAATAGAAGGTGGTATCGCTGCCCTGCGTCCATGTGAGAGTCCAGAGCTTTCCTTCGTGGAGCCAGACGCCGCCGCCCATGGTCAGGTCGTAGTCCAGCGTGTGGCCGTCGTCCCGCAGGGCTGAGGCGCTGAACAAAATGAGCAGGTTGTCGAACCCGGCTTGCTGGCCGTTGTTGGCGTCCAGCTGGGCCGAGCCGTCTGCATGGAGCATCTTGTAGGTGCTGCTGTCGGCATCGTAGGAAAAACCGGTCGCGTTGGAGCTGTCGAAGGTCACGGAAACATTCACGGCGTCCCAAGCGGAGGCATCCGGAAGCTTTCCACTGCTCTGCGGCAGCAGGGCCGGAACGGAGAGCACCGCGCTGGATTCGCTCTCGCTGTCACCGCTGGCCGCACTGGCGGCGGCTTCCGTCAGACGGGATTCGGTCAGCGTCGAGGAAATGTTCAGCTTGCCCAGAACGCTGGCGATGGCGCGGCCGCTGGTGTGCCACAGCGGGTGCTCGTTCCACGTCTCTTCGCAGGAAAAGGCATTCGTGCCCGCTTCCAGCGCGTCCACGGCCCGCAGGGAATAGTAGTCCAGATAGTTCTGGTCAAAAGCACCGCCGCCTTTCTGGACCGGAAGCACCTGCTGCCCGACCAGAAGCCGCCAGTAGATGTCCTGCCCAGCCGTGACCGGGCCGACCTGCGGCACGGCGTCCACCGAGGGATAGACCAGACAAAGGCTGGTGGAGCTTTGCGTCTCGGTCAGCACTTCGAGGACCAGAGAAGCCGTGGAGATGCCCCACTGGGTGGTGCTGTCTGCGGCGTTTTCGATGGGGACGGCGACCGGACGCTGTCCCGGCCAGAGAAGCTCCTGCCCGGTCAGCGGGTCGGTGGGCGTCTCGGAGGAAGGAGCCGGAGCCGGGACGCAGCCGGTCAGCAGCACGGCGCAGAGCGCAAGGCACAAAGCAGTCCGCTTCCAAAAATTCATGGTGTTCCTCATTTATTGTTACTGATAGTTGAAGCTGCCCCACTCGTCGTCGTCCACGAGGGCAAAATAGGTCTTGCCGCGGTTGAGAGTCATCTCCTCGCCGCCGTCGGTGTAGAGCTTGAGCGGCTGAGTGGGGTGCGGCTTCTCCCAGCGTCCGGTCTGGACGCCGCCGCGCGTGAACAGATAAGCCTGTCCGCCCTCGACGTACTGGACTTCCTGCACGTCGTGGGAGTCGCCCGCATAGGCCGCGATGTTGGCAAAGCAAACAACGACATTGTCGAACGCCAGCTGCTTGCCGGTCAGCTCGTCCACGGCTTGCTCGTACTGCTTGGCGCGGGGGCTGTACAGGTCCATTTTGTAGGTCTTGGACCAGCTGCTGTAGGAAAATTCGGTCATATAGCTGCTGGAATGGGTGATGTGGATGCTCTTGGCCGCAGGAGCGCTCTTCAGGTCGTTGACCGCCTTGGTCCGGTAGTCGGCGAAGCGGAAGAAGGTCGATTCGTACGGGTAGGTCAGATCGATGCCCGCGTTGGAAGCGGCGGTCTGGATCTCGTTGCCGGAGGTGAACTCTGTGTGCTCATAGGCGACGTTCCTGCCGCGGTTGTTGCGGTGGGCCACATGCGGATGTACCGGCGTGTTGAAGTAGTTCTTGCCGCCGATGTTCAGGTCCGAGTAGCCGTACACGCTGATGAACTGGGTGCAGAAAATGCTCTCGCCGTCGTGGTAATACAGCGTCTGCCACGGCATGAGCAGCTGCAGGAACTGGTCGCGTCCGGAACGGAGCGGGCCGATCTCCGGGATGTCATGGACGTCCGAGAACAGGGCACAGAAGCGGGTGATACCGCCTTCGACCTTGCTCTCGATGAGAACATCTGCCGAACCGATGCCGCGCTGCGGGCGGGCGTTCTGTTTTTCGGAGTTGCAGATGTTGTTGACCATGACGCCGACGATCCGGCCATCGCTGCTGCGGACCTCGCCGGTCAGAGGGTTGGCGTCATAGCTGGGCAGGACGCCGAATCCCGGGTCGAGCTGCTCGCCCTCCGGCAGCCGCGAAATGACAGCCTCCGACGAGGCGGCTGCTTCGCTGGACGCGGCCGAAGATGCGGCCGAGGAAGCGACCGAAGAAGCGGCAGAGGATGCCGGGGACGACGAAACACCCAGAATGTTTTTCATCCAAGCGGGCAGACAGCTGCCCAGCGTGGCATTGCCGGAAGGCGTGCAGCCGGTCAGCGCCAGCCATGCAGCCGTCAGACCGGAGTAACGAAGTACGGACCGTCGAGAAATTTTCATGCGACAAAGACCTCCTATTGCATCGGCCCGCAGCGGACAGAACTCTGTCCGAGGGGCCGGAACGTGCGTTGTTCGGGTTTGATTTGATTGTACTGATTCTTGCCGCATTTGTAAAGGGAAAGTTTCTGGCAGAAGCAGGAAGTTTTCCGGCCGGGAAAGTTTTTTGGCCGGATGACTTGCTTTTTGGGCCGGAGTGTGGTAATATTATACGGCAATATTTCTGATATTGCATTGATATTGTATGCGCTCGTAGCTCAGCCGGTAGAGCATCTGACTTTTAATCAGAGGGCCAGGGATTCGAGTTCCCTCGAGCGCACCAAAATCCCACG
>URVW01000027.1 GCA_900551435.1 uncultured Faecalibacterium sp. | reverse complement strand
ACACCAAGGACGTCTACAAGGATATGCAGGAGAACCCGGAGGTGGAGATCTCCGTCTCCAGCCCGGAATACGCATGGATTCGTCTGCACGGCAAGGCTGTGTTCGAGAACAACATGGCTGCCAAGGAGATGTGCATCGCAAACCCCATCGTGAAGAGCCAGTACGGCGAGGCTACCAACCCCATCTTTGAGGTGTTCTATCTGGAGGATGCCCACGGCATCATTGCAGACTTCTCCGGCAACCCTCCCTACGAGTTCTAAGAATTTTTCTCGATTCTACATCTTCGGGGCAAGGTGAAATCCCTGACCGGCAGTAAAGTCTGCGAAGCGCAAAAGCGCCCGATGCGGTGAAACTCCGCAACCGACGGTATCGTCCGGATGAAAGAAGACATGAGGAAGCAGCCCCGCAGGAAAAACCGTCCTGTGGGGCTGTTTCAAATCCAAGCATATCCTCAAGATAAGCGGCTTGCGCCGATCCTGAAAGGTCGTTGATGTTATGACGAAGCAACATTATTTGAAGCTGCTGGTGGAAAATATCCACTCCACCGCCATTGCCACCATCGGAGCAGACGGTCATCCCCAGACCCGTGTGATCGACATGATGCTCTATGACGAGCAGGGCGTATATTTCCTCACTGCCAAGGGCAAGGCGTTCTATGCCCAGCTCATGGAACAGGGCTACATTGCTCTGTCCGCCACCAGAGAAAAAGTCTCGATCTCTCTGCGTGGAAAAATCAAAAACATCGGCAGCGAGAAGCTGGATGAGATCTTCGAGAAAAACGCCTATATGCAGTCCATCTATCCTGGTGACACCCGCAGTGCTTTGGAGGTGTTCTGCCTGTATGAGGCGGACGGCGAGTATTTTGACATCAGCGTTCCGGCGCACATCGTCCGGGACAGCTTCACCATTGGCAAAGCAGTACAGGAAGCACCGGGTTACTATGTAGGCGAAGGCTGCATCGGCTGCAAGCTGTGCTACTCTGTCTGTCCGCAGAAGTGCATCGACATTACCAAGAAGCCGGTGGTCATTGACCAGCACCACTGTCTCCACTGCGGGCGGTGTGCGGAAGTCTGCCCTAAGCAGACAATCGAAAAGAGGGTTTGACTATGAACCAGAGTGAGCGGCGAATTGTCCTCATCCGGGTGCTTTTGAACGAACACCCGGAGTATCAGGAACTGCGGATACCGACAGACGCAGACACCCAACGTCAGCTCCTGCGGGGCTTGCTGAATATCCGTGAACCACGGCGTATCGGCACAGATTTTCTGCAAATACAGGATGAGTACCTGCAAGCCGAAACCGCAGCAAAAGGCATCACCGATGCGGCTGACCTCGTGCCCCTGCAGCCGGGGCTGTATCTCTGGCAGGGCGACATTACCACGCTCAAGTGCGATGCCATTGTCAATGCCGCCAACAACGGCATGACCGGGTGCTACTGCCCCAACCACGGCTGTATCGACAACGCCATCCACACCTATGCCGGGGTGCAGCTGCGTCTTGCCTGTGCGGAGATCATGGACAGACAGGGTTATCCAGAACCCACCGGACAGGCAAAAATCACGCCTGCATTTGATCTGCCCTGCCGCTATGTCTTGCATACGGTCGGGCCGATTATCAACGGGCGAGTGACAAAAGCGGACAAGGAACTGCTGGCCTCGTGCTACCGTTCCTGTCTGGAGCTGGCGGCAGAAAAAGGGCTGGAAAGCGTGGCCTTCTGCTGCATTTCCACGGGGGAGTTTCATTTTCCCAACCAGCTTGCCGCCGAAATTGCGGTGCAGACCGTCAAAGAGTTTCTCAAGACGCAAACCAGTGTGAAAAAGGTGATCTTCAATGTTTTCAAAGATATGGACAAAAAAATCTACGAACGACTGCTCCGAACCGATTGATACGCTGCGGCAGGTTCTGAACCATGCCGACGCAGTGGTCATTGGTGCAGGCTCTGGGCTTTCTACCTCGGCAGGTTTCACCTATGGCGGAGAACGATTTGAGCAGTATTTTGCGGATTTTGCAGCAAAGTACGGCATCCGGGATATGTACTCCGGCGGCTTTTATCCATATTCCTCGCTGGAAGAACACTGGGCTTACTGGAGCCGGTATATCTACATCAACCGCTATATGGATGCCCCCAAACCGGTCTATGATGCCCTTTTGAAGCTGGTACAGGACAAGGACTATTTTGTGCTGACCACCAACGTAGACCATTGTTTCCAAAAAGCGGGCTTTGACAAAAAGCGTCTGTTCTACACGCAGGGAGATTACGGTCTGTTTCAGTGCTCCGAGCCCTGTTGTCGGGAGACCTTTGATAATGAGAAGCTCGTCCGGCAGATGGTCGAAGCGCAAGGGTATCATATCCTGCCGGATGGTTCACTGAGCGCACCGAAGTCCACACCGCTCAAGACAAAGATTCCATCGGAGCTTGTGCCACATTGTCCGCATTGCGGCAGACCCATGAACATGAACCTGCGTGCAGACAATACCTTTGTAGAGGACGAAGGATGGCACAGTGCGGCAGAGCGATACAGTGAATTTCTGCGCCGTCACGAGGGGCAGAATATTCTCTTTTTGGAAATTGGCGTTGGCTACAACACCCCGGTCATCATCAAGTATCCGTTCTGGCGGATGACCGCTAAAAATCCAAACGCATTCTACGCCTGTGTCAATCAGGGACAGGCCATTTGCCCGCCGGAGATCGAGCGGCAGTCTGTCTGCATCCATGCGGATATTGGCGCTGTGATGGCGCAATTGTGACCCACAAGAGGGCTGGTATCGTCCAGCCCTCTCTCTTTTTGCCAAAGTTTCCCTCGTTTTTTCTTGCAAGCTGCCGAAATCAGCACATCTTCAAAGTTTTTTGTTGACACACTGCGATTTTTGTGGTAATCTATTTCAACAATTTAATATAACATATTTACTTAGAGTTCCAGCTCGGCTCCCGAAGGAGCCGGAGCAAGTTTTTGACTTTCTTATCGCTACATAGCAAACCCGAACCAAGGCCATCCCGGAAGGGATGGTCAGGTTCAGGTTGTTGTGTGGCGATTTTTTATTGCCAAATTCAGCACCGCACCTTGAAAACCGAAAGACCGTCTGCATGGGATACACGGCGATGACCCCGCAAGGGAGAGCCGGAAAACGCCGCTGGAAGGGGGCAGGAAATCCATGCAGGGAGAACGGCTAAACGTTGATTCCTCAGTTACCAGAAAATAATGTGGTCAAATTGACCACATTGTTTTTCCGTAACGCCAGTGAAAGGAGGGGTATCTCCATGTATATGACAAACGAAGAATGGGAGCAGAACAATCAGGATTATTTGAAAGAATCGTATGAGGAAACAGGTTTTACCACCGGAGGATACGCTATCCGCAAACTCATCTGCGGCGGCTGCGGTCGGGTGTTCTACACCACGATCTACACCAAGAAATATTGTCACAGCTATTGGTGCGGCAATCAGGCCAATAATCGGCGGTAGCGGGAATACCGCCAAATGCGCCGTCAGGATTTGGTCTGTCAGTGCTGCGGCGAGAAATTCACGCCCAAACGTGCAGATGCCCGCTATTGCAGCAACGCCTGTCGGCAAAAAGACTATCGAAAACGTGTTACAGATGCTGCAAGTGCTCAAAATGAGCACTAGGTCATCAGAATCATCATCGCTTAAAGCGAGTGTTTGGGTGCGGCCATTCGCAAACAAAATTGTTGCTGTATATAGATCGGCACAGAATTTTTCTGGGTCGATCAGGTTCCGAGGAGTCCTTGTGGATCACACAGATGCTCGGCCACGCATTGCAGAAGGTCCGGAGCTTTGCGTCCATTTCAGATGGGACTCTTGATCTCGTGTAGCACGAGAGATGTATACTGGGAACACCTAGAATAAAAAGAGAAGGTGTCTTTATGAAAAAAAGTTCTGATCCTCGAGGGAAGCCCCCGCCCCAACGGAAACTCCTGCATCCTGAGCGAGGAATTTGCCCGTGGTGCGCAGGAAGCGGGTTGCAGCGTCGAAAAGGTGATGGCCGCACGCAAGAAGCTTTCCGGGCGTCTGGGCGTCAACGCGATGGAAGCGGGCGATATCCGCAAAACAGACGCCATGAAACAGGCCTACGAGATGGGCCGGGGTATCTAAAAGCTCCTCAATTCTGAACAGTACATGAACAAATCCCGGACAGTCTGCCGCTGTCCGGGATTTTGTGTTATGATAGAGGGAAATCCAGAGAAAAGAGGAGATCACAATGGCATCCTATCGCTACGAACGAGACATCACCCCCGAGGACTTGGCCCTGGACAAGCCCCGCGAGCTGACCAAAGCCGAGGCCCGCGCCAGCTGATGGAATCCAGCGAAGATAAGCTGAATTCGGATTTTTACCTCTGTGAGAGTCTGCTCTTTCTTGTGGACGACCCTGCAGCTCTGCAGCAGCGATATGGCTGCTTCCGCAACAAGGACGGCACAGATCCGCAGGATGGCGACATCGTCAACATCGACGACTTTGCTGTTCTGCTGGAAGAGACGGCGCTTTCCGGCGTGCAGGACCCCAACGGCGCACTGTGGTATCTTGCCCGCCGCGCCGCAGAGGGCGTAGACGAAAAGACCCTCACTCAAGCGGATTCCCTGTGGGAAGCGCTTCAGTGAGGGAGAAAAGTCAATCTTCTTCTGAAAAAAGCTCGTCAAATTCCTGTTTGAGCAGGGCTTCCAACGTATCCTTTTCGAGAGGGCCGGTCCGCCGGCTCTTTTTTTGTTTGCCGCCGGTGTGGCACTCGAGCGGAGCGCGGAGTTCCAGAACGAATTTTTGGTGGGCGGAAAGTTTCATGGGAGGGGGCCTTTCTTAGCGTTTGCGGTCGGCCTGAATGCCGAATTCCAGATATTCCTGATATTCCGGGCTGTGAAGAGTGTCGTACCGGGGCAGAAAGACCGGTTTTCGGCCCGACTGCATGATGTAGACATTCCCCAGCGGGGCGTACAGGATCTCTTCGTAGGGGACGCCCATCCGCTTGGAGACGATCTCGCAGGAGCGGTCGTCGAAGCCGCCGGGGAAGTAGGCGTAGACCGCACAGTTCTGCCGGATGACAGCGGCGTTCTCGTGGTAGATGGCTTCCAGCTGGTGTTCGGATTGCAGCAGGATCACCGCCGACAGCCCCGCCGAGCGGAACAGGCTGATGTCGTTGGCAAAGCCCTGAATAGGCGCGGTACAGGCGAAATCATCGAAGAAATACCGGACCTCGCGGGGCAGCTCGCCGCCGGGACAGGAGGCCGCATAGCGGAGGAGCTGCTGTTCGGTGAAGCGGTAGAACAGATTCGCATAATACTGCTGGGAGCGGTCCACCGCCGAGGTGATGACGATGAGGGCTTCCTTGCGGCTGGCGAATTTCACCGGGTCGAACTGCGGTTTTTTCTGCATCATGGAGCGGATACCCTCCGGAAAGACTGTGCTCAGCGCCGAAGCGAGGGTGTCTCGCACGCAGGAAGCGGTCCGATAGGGCAGACTGTGCCAGCTGTTGAATTCCCGCACCGCGTAGCAGTCCGGCGCGGCGTCGGAGATCTTCTGGAACATGGCATCCAGCGGCGTTTCCACAGAATAGCCGTCCTCGTGGGGGAGCAGCTGGTCGAACAGCTTCAAGACCTCGGTCATGCCGGGGGCTGTGTTCCCGGTAGAAGTCATGAGGCATCCGGCGATGAGGCCGGACAGCAGAGGCTTGGCCTTGGCTTGCCAGTAATCGTCCACGGTCCGCTGAATGGTCATGTCCACGATAGCGGCGGAAAGCGAATCGATGTCGGCATAGCTTTCGATGAAACCCAGCGGGTCGAAGCTGATGGTGCTCTTTTTGGGGTCGGCGATGTTGAGCAGATGGACCTTGTAATTTTTGTGGCGCAGATAGCGCTCCATCGCGTAGGCGTCCCGCTCCTTGGCATAGTTCAGGATGGGATTGCTGAAGTGGAGCCGCCCGATGGTCGGCAGGATGACGCTGGTGCTTTTTCCACAGCCGGTCGTGCCGACGATGAGGGCGTTGGCATTTGGGCGCGTTTTGCCGACGTCGTCGCCGGATAAGATGTAATCAGCCCCTAGAACAAGCGGATCTCGTTTCATGCAAACCTCCTTAGATGTGGTCCACGATCTTGTCGCAGATGCCGAAGGCAACGGCTTCTTCGGCGTTCATGAAGTTGTCGTATGCGGTGGCGCGTTCGATCTCGTCCACGGAGCGGCCGGTGTCCTGCGCCAGAATTTGGGTCAGTGTGTCCTTGACCTCCAGAATGGACGCGGCCGTTTTCTGGATGGAGGAGGCGCTTCCGTAGATCCCGCCGGATGCGGATGAGATCAGCGGCTCGTGGATCATCACCTTGCTGTGCCGGAGGATGAAGCGGTGTCCTTTCGCACCGCCGGCCAGCAGGATGGCGGCCATGCTGGCGGCTAACTCGATGCAGTAGATCTCGACCGGGACGGTCATGCCTTTCAGCTGGTCGTATAAGGCCAGACCGGCCTGAATCTCGCCGCCCGGTGAGGTGATGAGGAGCCGGATCGGCGTGCGGGGATCCTCACTTTCCAGAAACAGCAGCTGCTGCAAGACGGCGTTGACGGAACTGGTGGTGATCGTGCCGGTGAGAAAGATGGTTCGGTTGGACAGCAGCATGGCATCCAGCGGAAGGCTCTGAAGGCCGCTGCTGCTTTTTTTGATGACCTGCATAGGGAAACATCTCCTTTTTTGTAGTGACTTCAGGATACCAGTTTGGCCGAAAATTGAAAAGAAACCGGCGGTTTACAGGTTGTGCCCCGCAAAGGGCGGCTTCTGGATGATGCGGCAGTACCCGGTGAGAAGGTGCTGCAGCTCCTGCTCGACGTCCGGAGATTCCGAATCGAGCTTGGCTTCCGCATAGATGCGGAACATCCCGTCTTCGGTGGACGAAATGCCTAGAACAAGCTCGGGCCGGGTATCGTCCCGGCATTCCAGATGGAGCGTTTTGGACTTCGAAAGGGGCGCGTCCACCAGCCGCCAGAGCTTGATGGACCCATCCGCCCACACCGAAAGATTGAACTTGAGCAGGTTCGGAAGGGTGCAGAAATAGATCGTGTCCTTGGAAAGGCTGAACTTCCGGAAGCGGATCTGCAGCTTCCGGGCAGCGGCTTCGACGGAGGAAGCAAGAGGGATGGCGTTGTTGGGCATCGGGAAGATCTCCTTTAGGCGGCATCCAGCTCGTCGCGGTCGAGCGGCACGAGCTTTTCCTTGCGGGCGGGTTCGGGGTCCTCCAGCTCGTAGCGGATGACGTAGTTGATCTGGTAAGCAAGCTGGTCGAACAGCTTGTCCATGACACAGTTGTAACGGTGGACGTTGGCCCGATAGAGTTGGCCGAGGGTCATGGTGTGGGTCACGCTGGTGTCCTCATCGCAGACCAGACGGCCGTTTTTCTGGAAGAAGCTGAGGATGGAAGGAGAGTAGCGCTCGACCGAGTACAGGAACACCGGTTCGCCGCCGTTTGCGGGGCGGTAATAGAAGGAGTGCTTTCCGGTGTACCAGACACGATCGCCGGGCTTGTGGAGATTCGGCATGGGGATGCGCTCGCTGACGCAGAGGATGTGGTCGTTGTTGTTCTTGCCTTTGATCTTTTTCATGAGGGGTTCCTCCTTAAATTCCGTGTGAGGGGCGGCTCCCTGTGAGCCGCTTCCGTTGTTGTGCTTGCATTATACGGGATTTTTGAAAAAGAAGAAATTGACCGGAAGTTAACAAAAAACCACCGCAGGAAGTTTCCTTCCTGCGGTGGTCTGTAGAAAAGATCCATAAAAGAACGGACGAGCCGCCCTCGCCCTCAGCCTCCCTTTCGGAACGCATAAAGGTGATAACTAGCTCGTCCACCGGACAGCGATACAGCTGCGCCAGAAGCACCACATGAGAAAGCGTAGGAAGTTTCTTCCCGTTCTCCCACATGCTGATAATGACTCTGGAAGCCGAATCTCCGACCTGATCAAAAAAATCCGAAAGATCTTCCTGCGTCAGGTGAAGGGCCAGCCGGTGCTGTTTCAGCTGTCTGCCAGTTGCAACAAGGTCGATCCCCATGAGCCATGCAGTTGCGTAGTCGATGGTAAATGCGTTTTTCATAATTCTGCCTCCATTTGTAGCTAAGCTGGAAAAGCCGAATGCCTTTCCAATAAATAGATCGCCACAGAAGGGAGAATTAACCTTGTTCAACTGCCTGAATTTTACCATAATTTTCGACGGAAGTCAACAAAAAACTCCCCTTGTAAACCATTGGGTTACAAGGGGAGTTCAAATCAAAGAATTAGGTCTGCTTCAAACGAAGAATGTTTCGCAATTCGTTGGTATTCAGAATGCTATTTCTTTTGAAAAGAAGGTCTTTTAACGATTCGAGCTGTTCTTTGCGAACGACAACACCCTCGACGCCGTGAGCAGAATCATTTCGGATGTTTGTGATTTTCTCAAGAATGACCCCGTGCTCCTGCCACCAAGCCTGAGCATCTGGATCAGACGTGATCTTTTCCCATTCGTGCTCGAACCCCGGACGGATCGGATAGAGAAATGCGCCCATCAGGATATGATTCTGAATCTTCGCTTTTGTGTCAGGACGCATATTGGCCATTTGACCGAATGTGATCTGTTTTACATTGGTGCGAATGTTCTGGAAATGAGAAATATAAAAGTCTGTGTGGTGATACTTCAGGATCTTTTCCAAGGCTTTGCAGTACATGAGCGTTACAGGGCTGTAGTCAAGACCGGAATCGTCTCCGTGGGAGCTCAGCGCAAAGATGTGGTCCAGCTTTGCCGCAAGGAGAAGATCAGAGAGGAAGGTTGGTTCCAGCCGGCTGGATAGAGTTTCATAGGCATCCGGATCATCGAAACCGAGCTGTTTCCAGACACAGAACGTCTGTGTGACATCTTCCTGCGTGACCAGAGCGCTCAGATAGTCTGCGACCATGCGGGTCGTGGCGGTTTCAACAGCTTGCTCAGCCTCGGCGGCCAATGCTTCGTCCGTACTGTTGAGGTTCTCCAGCTGCTTCCGTTCTGTATCTTGGAAGTAATCGGGAAGCCGGGGAAGTTCCTGCAGACCGGTCAGATATTTTTCCGAACCGGGATCAAGGCTCTGGAACTGGTTCAGAATGTTCGTGATCTTCTGGACGTTCACGGTCACATGGGTGTTGTTTGTCACGCTGTCACCTGCCAGCTGACGGATCGCATTTCCGACGCTGGGGTCTTTGTTCATCGACATGATGCCGATGAGCGAAAGCTGGTTCTCTGTGCTCATGTTCCGGAACATTTGTTGGAACTTCTCAAAAGGCATTCCAACGATAAGAGAAATCAGGTCATCGGGAGACAGATTCTGGAACATCCGCTGCACTTCTTCCTGATCTGAGGTTGAAATGGGAGAAGGAGTGTCTTCCTCTGACAGGAAGATCTTGTTAAGGTCAAGTTTATCGCGGCTTGTTCCCAGAACAGCGTAATAATAGAAGATCGTGCAGAACGAATAGAATTTTTCTTTTCCGAGTTCCGGTTCTTCGTAGCGAATGATCCGGCGCTCACATGCGACTTTCAGTGAGTTCTTCAGGTCCGTCTCCGAGCAGACCAGCGGGCGAGAGGTGAAGACGCTTTCCGGGAATGTGTCGTGATCCGGATGCTCTTTCAGCCAGCACGCGATGTACCAAAGGTATTGCATGTCAGTTTCCGGGTCAAGATTTTTGGTGACAGCATCGTAGATCTCACGAATGCCTTCGGTCGTTCCGGAATCCAGCTGGCTGGTCTGGCTGCGCAGTAATTCCTGAGCGGCAGAAGCAATATCCGAAACATAGAGGGTGTCACGATGTTGATAATGCTGGGGATCGTTTTGAATCTTGGCGAGAAGGACATTGCCGATCTCCTTGCCGTAAATGGCCACACCGCCCGTGTAGGTAAACAGCGTGTGGAGGGCTGCCGGAGCGTACCGGATGCCGGACCCGCTGATCCCGTCGTCCTCTTCCATCATGCGGCAGAAATCTTCTTCCTCAAGCGGTTTTACGGGAATTCGGCAGCGGTCGTTGAAGATCTGACGCCAGACCGATTGATCCTCGATGACCATATGTCGCAGAAGATCATCGGAACCACAGATGAGCAGTTTGATCTGCGGGGTTTGACCGATATGTTTTCGACTGTAGAATCCAAGGAAGCGGCAGATGTCGGCAAATTCACAGCTGCTGCTGATCGATTTCCAGCTTTCAACGACCTGCTGGAATTCATCCAGAACGAGCCAAAGTTCCATTTCGGCATTTTTCAGGATCGCATTGACCTCGTTATAGCGGGCAGACATCGATTTGTTCGTATTTTTTAGACAGCTGAGAAGTTTTTGGGAAAGTTCTTCCGACGGGATCTGATTCAGTCGGTCGGTTTCGCTTTCCAGCGCCGCAGTGATGCTTTGAACCAAGAGATATTCCGAAACATGCTGGTTGTCGTCATAACACGCTGCCAAATCGCTCCCTTTGCAGAAGCGGTCACGATAATCGCTGAATTTGCCGGAACTTTCATCACCGTAAAGGATCCGCAAAACATTGCCTTTTGCCTCGGCACACTGGTCCACAACACTCAGGAGCGACGTCTTTCCAATGCGGGAAGGTCCATAGACAACGGCCAATCCGGAAGAAAGCTGATGAAGCAGATTGTCTTTCAGCAATTTCCGTCCGAACAGCATCCTGGGGTCCGAAACGGCATAGTCCGTGATGTAGTGATGGCCGCTTTCTACCGAAAATGCTGCGGTATTCAGTCGGACGGCGATCGATTCGGAGGTGTCCGACAGTACCGTTTTATTTGCGATGAGACGGAGGGTCATCTGGACAGATGCGGGAGAACCCGTCAGGTCCAGCCGGATCCTGCCGCCCGTGATATAGCCGTGCTGCAGCGAGGTGATCGCTTCTGGACGCTCTTCGAGACTGGCCTTTTGCTCGCGCAGATTGTCCTGCTGGACCCAAAGCGTGATCGGCTCCCGGGAATCCGGCGTGAGGTCAGCTGTAATGTGACCGGTGTTTTCGATTTGATAGTAGACGTATCCGTCCGTGGATACGAACTCACCATCTGCATTCTGCAAAATACGAATGCTCAGCTGGAGGTTCTTATCAATGCGGTTTAGTTCTTTTTGAATGGAAGCCTCCACTTTTACGGTATAGGAATTTCGGAAGCGTTTGAGTGTCTCCAGAATTTCTTCGTATCCGGCTCTCCGTCTCTCGTTGGAGCAGTCCGGCTCAAGCAGGGCTTTGCAGGGCTGAAGGATCTCCTTGTTCAAGGCAGAGAAATCACCGGATTCCGGAGGCGGCTCGATGATATTTTTGATGTTGTCTGCATGAGTGACCCAGCTGGTCAGAGAAAGGTCCCGGCCAAGAAGCTTGATGATGGAATCCTGAAGCGTTCGAACAGCTGCGGAAGAACGGTGCAGGTGAGCAGAGTGATTCTGGAACAGTTCTAGTGCAATCGAAAGCTGTTCCTCTGCCGACAACTCGGATTCCGGCTGCAAGGCGTTGAAGCCGACCATAAAGGTGAGATCTTCTCTTGCGGGCAGACCGATCGTGTTCCGTTTTTGCAGCTCTGGATAATGCGATAGCAGTGTGACACCGGAACGGAAACGTGTCACAAACGGAAGGCTTTCGTCGGAGTAGGCCGATAAAAATTCTTCCGCGGCCTCTTCCGTGAGAGGTTCTTCGGGAATGTTCAGATGATCATTCAGATGATCATTCAGAACAGAGATAAAGGTGTCCTCTGCGTTACGGTCAGACTGGGTCTGACTATCGTCCAGAATCATAAGAGGTGTAAAGACTTCCACCTGACCCGAAAGATACTGACGCATCCGTTCGGCTTCTTCGTCCCATTCCTGCGGAAGACTTTTTTCGATCTGCCAAGACTCCAAAGAGCGCTGCGCATTCTTTTTGTCTCCGCGCAGACAGCAAAGGAAGGCGGAAAGATACTGGAAAGCAGCCCGGACGGAACGATCACCGCGCTGCTCGAAATATTCCGCACAGAGTTCGAGCTTCCGCAGAATTTTTTCTGTATAGGCCGGATAAGACCGTTTCCTCAGAACACGGTATCGGCAGCTTCCGTAGATGCGGAACGGGAACTGACGGGCAAACATCAGGGGAATTAGGCATGCTGAATAGCGCTCAAAGATTGCGTTTTTCTGATTCAGAAGGTCGTCCACACAAAGAGAAGGCTTTTCTTGTGTGGCGGGTTTCATGAAGATATCAGAGAGAGAAATCTTATCAAACTTGGTGCTTTTCAGCCCTTCCAGACTTTCTTTCAGCATTTCCGAAAGAGCATCTGCGGTTTCCAGAATCTGTTCAAATAAGCCAAGAGAGATCTGCTCGGAATACAGAGAATAAACAGCCTGAGAGACTTCGCGGTAATCCAGCCGCGCAATGATCCTCCGCAGAATATTCTTGTCGTCTTGAGACAGACTGCAGAAAGCATCCCGGTTCTGAGCCAAGAACCATTTCACATTTCCGGACGCCAACGCAAACAGCAGTGCCCGCTTGACGGGAAGCTCCAGCTGTACGCTGTTCATGAAAGCCATGACATCCTCGGTGAAGGGGTGATAGATGTCTGCGTAGGTGCTCTCAAAATGGTGGAATTCCTCCATAGCAGAGCGGATGAACGCATCATCGACGGGCTGCGGGAAGCTGCTCAAAACGGCACACAGGTAAAGCTTTTGATACCGCCACGTTTTGTAGAAGCTGTTGTACGACGCGTTCCAGTAGAGCTGCGCCAGATAGCAAGTTTTCAAAAATGCGAGATAAGCAGCCTCGGTCTGTGGGTCTTCAAGCGGTATGTTTTCCAGACGATAAGCAGGGTCGTGATAAATGTCGTCGTCGTAAAAAGCTCGGAATACAAAGCTGTAGACCTTCATTCGATGCGCCAGACTGAGACAGTTGGATTCAAATTCTTTCAAACCACGTTTGTCTGGATAGGTCTTCAGGATCAGGGCGCAGTTCATTTTGACACGGCGGACTTCCTCTTCGGGGTGGAACAGTTCCGGATCTTGCATCAGCATCATCTCGTCATCGTCAAAGAGCAGGATAAACAATTCCAAAAGCTGACGCTCCGGATAGTTCATCTTTGTCCGATCCAGACCATTCAGGTATTCCCAGGTTTCATGGATCTGGTTGTTTTGCAGATAATTCGAACACAACTGCGCGATGACACGCGGGGAAGTGAAATCACTGCCTGCCAGAATTTTGAGGTCGTCAATGTTCAGCTCCGTCGGAAGAACATTGAGAAGCTTCGAATAGTCCCCGATGCCGGAAATGCGGAGTTGCTCCAGCGCAAATGTCTGATAGGAACGGAACTGCGGAAGATAAGTGCTGCTCCAAGGATTTTGTGCGAAAAGCTGTTCCAAAACAGCATCGTTTTCGAACGCGCGGGTCAAAAGAGCACACAAGCGTTTATCTTGCGATTCCACGAGGTAGGGCAGCACATAGGCGAGCAGATTCAAAGGAAGCTTTTTGCTGTCCAGATCCGTCAGGAGCTTATAGATCGCTCTGGGAGTATCATCTGTCGTTTCCTGTTGGAAAGATTCCTTCAAAACACGTTCGCAGACGACGAGCAGCCATGGGTTTCGATCAAGGACGGTTTGGCGGTCGAGAGTAGTTTTCAAGAGTGTCTGAAAACGAGTCCATGGAGTGGGATTCAAAGGGTCTGCAAGGAGATGGTCGTAGTAAAAAGAAAAGGGATGATGTTTTTTTAGAGCGATATAATCAGGAACTTTAAGGCTGCGGATCCATAGGATAAATTTGATCAGGTCATCGGCATTTAGGACAGAAAACGACCATTGGATCACATCGTAGATCGTGTATCGGCTGGTTGCAGTAGAAGGAAGACATTGCCGAAGATTTGTATAAAGAGTTGAGTAGCCGGCTTCGGCAAACAACCGATAGACGGTATACAGATAGGCTGCCCGACAGAACATTCCCTGATGGCAATAAATCGCAAGGAGGCTGTTGGCGGCAAGGATATTTGTGGAATGATCACTCAGATGGTTCAGAAGGAGAGGCTCAGCCTGCTCGATGGAGAGCGATGCGCTAAAGATATGAAACGCCTGTGCCGAAAGAGAATGGGCACGGAAATTTTCACCCAGAACACAGATGAGCTGGCGGTCCTTCCACTCATCGTCTGGGGCATTACAGGTCTGAAGAAAACTGACCGCTTCGGAGAAATGGTGCAGCCGGAGATACGACTGAATGATTTTCTCGAGATAAGATTTACGAGAGTCTGTATCCAAGAAAAAGTGCTGTGATTTCAAAAAGAGATGGATAAATGCGCCGTAGGCACGCGCAAGATACAAAGCATCCAGACATTCCTGATAAGCTTCCAACGAAGGTTCTTCCGGCATACAATTCTGGAGATACCATGCTGTATACGCCGTCTGGATCTGTTCCATCCGCTCAAAGTCAAAGTGAAACGCGGCAAATCGGTCACAGATCTCATAGGGGGAATCCGGCTGCTGCTGGGCGAGATCGTGAACGATCCCCTCACACAGCTTTTCACCGATCGGAGTCAACTGATTTCTCTGCTCCTGAAATGCCGAATAAAGAGCAATGTCAGAATCGCCTTTTTCAAGAGCGTGTACCAGATACGATGCCAGTGCATAAAAAACAGGGTCTTGCTCGATCAGGGCGCAGATATGTCCAAACGAGCGAAGAAGCTGCGCGTGCACCTGATAGCGCGGACAGTTGAATTCAATGTGATACCGAATAATTTCGTCCAGAGAATGGTTCGTGTCATAGGCGGCGATCTGTGCGAGGGTGAACAAAAAGTAGTCCGGAAGGATGTCATCCTGCTGAAAGTGCTTCCAAACGAGAGCAACGGTCTTTTGATAAAGCCGCAGATTGATGGTTGCCAAAGAAAGGGAACGAATGTCCAGCTGAAGCCCCTTGGCAGGATCTTGCTCATAGGCGAGGAGACTTGTCATTCGGGAAATATTCTTCGGGTCAATGAGAGGGAGCAGCGAATCCAGTTCTTCGAAACGGAGACTGTCGATATAAACCGACGAAATGTTATAAATCGTTGTTCGGGGCAGCTCTAATTCTGGAAAGAGCTGAAAAACTGCACGAAGCCACTCGGAAAAATAAAGAAGTTTTTTCTCCGACGGAAGATGCATGTAGAAATGCCATTGCTGCATTTCTTTGATGAGACGGCAGTATTCTGCGATGCACCGAATTGTGGCAGTGAAGGATTGTGTTGCAGCAACACGAAGAAGATAGAGATTCGGGATCAGTTTGTTTTGACACAGCGCAAACCGCTGAGAAAGTCCCGCGTAATTGCTGTTGGCGCTGTTTGTGCTGTTTGTGCTTCCAAGGCTGTTGAGACAGGTCACAATGATTCCGGTATTTTCCGGAATGGCGTATTCCATCCACGAGGTGCGCGCACAGGATCGGATGATCACAGGGTCATATTCGGAATCTTTTTTCCACTTTTTCCAAAAGTCATCGCCAAAAATGGTATAGTGGATCAACTCTTTTTGGATAAGGTCCAGAGAAACGGTGGAAGAGTCCTCCGGATGAAGCAGACGAGCAGCACAGGTCAGAGCCATCTCCTGATATTCCTGCGAAAAATCACAGAAGGCTGTTTCCGTAAAGGCTGGAGAGCGCAGAAATCCGAGAAAATCTCCGGAGGCATACAGCTTTTCCAGAACAGAAAGGTCCGCTTTCTCTTTTGGAGGCTCAGGTGGAGGTTCGGGAGCAGGTTTTGGAGTGGGAGCGGGGTTTGGCTTTTGGGACGAATAATACGCCTCAACTTCAGGCCAACTTCCCGTATAAATAATTAAACCGGGATAGCGTTTTCCAGCAAGGAGCTGGTTGGAGATCAGTTCGAACTTTGGAAGAAACTTTTTCAGGAATTCTCCAACAGTTTCTGCATACTGTTTGAAATCATCGATTCCGGCTTCCCGAGTGAGAGAACGAAAATCACTGGCTAGAACAAATTTCGGTTCCTTGATCTTTTGCTCCAAAAGCTGATCAAGACGTTCCAGCTTTTGCTGTGCAGCTGGGAATGCGCTTATTCTGCTGATAAGGCCATCAGGCTGGATCAGATAGACGGAGTCAGGGTCCTTGGGGAAGAAATGTAGAATTGTAATCGGTACGCGGTAGTCGATCGCGGGCTGAAAAATTTCTTTCCGCTTATCGAAAACGGTTCCGTTTGTGGAGAATCGGACCAGATAGATAGAGTGAAAGGTATCCAGACGGTGGCCCTCTGGCAGAATGGTCACTTTGGAAAGGTCAAAAAAGGTCGTGTTTGCATTTTTTGAAGTGATTTCCGGGAAATTTTTTGGATCTGCAAAAGAATCGTTGATGAATCCATAGATTTGGTTACAGAAACTGATAATGCCATAGTGCTCGTTTTCCGCAAGCGTGTGCGCTTCTGGCTCAAACGCAGAATAAGGGGTCAGAGTTTCGACCGTGGATGATTCCATGGGAATGCAATCGTTCTTTTCCATAAAAAAACTCCTCTATAAGAACGGGAACGTTCTGTTTTCTGGCTGAATTTGCCGTAATTTCTCGAAAAATGGAGTGTTTGAAGTCAGTATAGCACATCCTGTCGGAAAACGAAATAAAAAAGTGTAGGCTGCTTGTAAACCTGCGGTTACCTTCCACAAATTCTTTCTGGCAAAAATTGCCAAACGAAGCCGCAGCACCGTTCTCTTTGCTCGAAAAACGTCCGCAAAACGCGAAAAAGAATACGATATGTCGTTATTTTTATCTTGACCTCACAGAAAAACGCGCTTATAATGACGCTATCGGGACCGTCAGAATAAAAGGCGGATGAAGAGAAATGGTGTGAGGGTTCTTGCTGTGGAAGTTTTATTGACCGGAAATACAAGTTTTGTGACGCAGAGCTGGGTGGAGATGGCATTTCCCAAGGATCATGTTTTGGTCACACATGTGCAGGGACAGCCGCGGCAGCCGAAACTCAAATCGATCCTGCTGGACCGCAAGGGGCTGATGGACGAACTGGTGGAAACGTACGAATTTGACCAGATCGTTTACTTTTCCGAGTACCTGACACCTCACAGTGAGCAGGAAGGCGAGATGGACCGACTGCGGCGGGTGCTGCAAGCAAACCGGGAGCGGGAAGTGCGGCTGCTCTACCTGACCGGCCCGGAGGGCGTTTTAACGCCGGAGACCGGAAAAGCTGTGATGGCGCGGGCTTCGGAAGCGCTCTGCCGCCACTATGCGCAGACAGGCAAACTTCAGATCAAGGTGCTGCATCTGCCCTATCTGTATGGGACGGAGAGCACCAGCCGGGACGCGGGATTTGCGCGGATGTTCGAACAGATGCAGACCGGCACGGTCCACTTTGAGGAACAGGCGCAGGACCGGGTCACGGCGCTGTGCATGGAGGACCTTGCGGAACTGGTCCTGCGGGTGTTCGATACTTGGACGCCGGAGTGGGAGACGTTCACCGCACCGCTGGCCTTTTCGCTGGATTACGATCAGCTGGGCGAAGCGCTCAAGCAGCTCACATCTGAACTGCGCGTTACATACGGCACGGACCTGCCCCGGGCCTATCCGCCCGATGACGGGGCGCTGCGGCAGCGGTACGGTTGGTTCCCGCGCTATCGGATGCTGGACGATCTGCCGGAGATGTTCGGCAGCTGGTGTGAGCGGTATCAGGCCAAGGAAAAGCCCGCCGAGCGCCTTGCCAATGCGGTACAGAGCCACAAGCGGGCGCTTCGGCTGGCGGAAATTCTGACGGCGTGGGTCGTGACCGAAGGGCTGGTCCAGATGACTGGCACACAGGCGCAGTTCCGGGTGGTGGATTTCCGGCTGATGTTTCTGGTTCTGGTCAGCACGGTCTATGGCCTGAACGCGGGCGTTCTGGCGGCGGCGCTGGCGTCCGTCTCGCTGGCGCTGGGCTACTGGATGCAGGGAGCTTCGCCGCTGCTTTTGTTCTACGAGCCGTCCAACTGGCTGGCGTTCATCGTCTATTTCATTGTGGGCGCGGTGTGCGGCTATGTGCAGCTGCGCAGTGCCGAAACGGTGCGGTTCGTGCAGGAGGAAAGCGCACTTTTGCAGGAGCGGCTGCAGTTCGTGCGGCGGCTGTATCAGGACACCTTGGAGGACAAGCGCCAGTTCCGCCGCCAGATCTTGGGGCGGCGGGACAGCTTTGGGAAAATTTACGCGGTGACGCAGGAACTGAACGTCCTGCAGCCCCAGCAGCTCTACCGCAAGACGGTGCAGGTTCTGGAGAGCGTTCTGGAAAATCAGAGCGTCGCGCTGTACCAGCTGGACGAAAACGGGCGCTTTGCACGGCTGGCGGCGTCCAGCCCCGGAGGAACGCGGGCGCTGCCGCGTTCGGTGGAGGTGAAAACGTTTCTGCCGGTCCTGCGGGGCATTGAGCAGGAAGGCGTCTGGGTCAACCGGGACCTCATCGACGAACTGCCGATGTACGGGGCCGCTGTCCGGCAGGAGGGCCGGATAGTCGTGCTCATCCTGCTGTACGAGGCGGCAGAGGACCAGCTTTCGCTTTACTATCAGAATCTTTTCCGCATCCTCTGCGGGCTGGTGGAAACGGCGCTGGTGCGGGCCTTTGCCTACGAGAATGCCGCCCGCGCAGAGCACTATCTGCCCGGACTGCGGGTCCTGCGGCCCGAGAGCTTTTTGCAGAAATTAGAAGCGGCTTGTGCCTTGCAGGAGGACAAAATGGCGGAACATCTGCTGTTCCGGGTCCATCTGGAAAAGCGGGACCGCGCTGCTCTCTGCCGGGAGCTGGAAACGGCCATCCGCAGCAGCGATTTTGCAGGGCTTGGTCCGGATGGGGCGGTCTATTTACTGCTGAATCAGGCGGGCGAAGCGGAGATCTCCGTGGTGCAGACGAGGCTTGCCCAAAAGGGGATCACGACAGAAGTGGTCCCGCTGGAAGCACAGCTGGAAATGACCGCAGAAAAGCGGGGTGGACAGCCATGAGGATGGGTTCGGCGGCGGTGCTGGGGCTGCTGCTCCATGGGGGCGTCTGCCTGTGGGTCCTGTGGAAACGGCGGAAGAAGGTCGGGCGCGGCTGCTGGCCGGTGGTGCTGTTGGTCCCGCTGTGGGGGCCGCTGAGTGTCCTGTGGGCGGCGGGCCGGACCCCAAAGCGGCAGGGTGAGCGCCCCGGCATGGAGAAACTGCGGGTGAACGAGGAACTGCACCAGAGCATTCTGGTGGAAGGTCGGGACACCGCCGCCGGGACCGTCCCGCTGGAAGAAGCCCTTATCGTGGACAGTGCAGAGCAGCGCCGCAAGCTGATCTTATCGGTCCTGACCGATGAACCGGTGCAGTATTACGACCTGCTGCAACAGGCGCGGATGAACGAGGACAGCGAGGTGGTGCACTATGCGGCCACCGCGATGGCACAGATTTCAAAACAGGCCGACCTTGCCTTGCAGCGGTACGAGCGGCAGTATCAGGCCGCGCCGCAGGACCCGGCGGTTCTGGCCGAATACAGCGCCTATCTGGAAGAATATCTGGCGTTCGGGCTGGCGCAGGGCCGCGCGGCAGAATTGCAGCGCTGCAAGCTGGAACAGCTTCTGCAACAGCAGCAGACCCGGAAGCGGAACTATCTGCTGGGCTGCCGGTTGGCGTCGGTCCAATTACAGCTGGAAGAATATGATGCCGCGGAACTGACGCTGGCGGAACTGGTCCGGCGCTGGCCGGTGCGGGAAACACCATGGCTTCTGCGGCTGCGAAGCGCAGCGGCTCGTCGGGATGGAGCCGCTGTGCGGGAGATCCTGCGGCAGATGGAGCGGAACCATGTCTATCTCAGCGCGGCAGGGCGGCGGGAGGTGGATTTCTGGCGGAAAGGAGGGACTTCATGAAGCGTCTGCGGGAATGGTTCGAGCGGTTCCGGTGGCAGAAATTGGTGCTGGTCTGGGCGGTGTTTTTGCTCATTGGCGTTGTGCTGTTTGCTGAACGAAGCGGCGTGCAGTATTCCGGGACCCATTTCCGGCTGGAACTGTTGGAACCGGAAGAAGTCCTCACCAAAGAAGAAACCCTGCGCGGCCAGCCGGTGACTTGTCTGCTGATCTGCGACACGTCGCAGGACGGCGTGGCCGGGGCCAAGGAAGAGTTCGACCAAATTCTACAGGATATGAAGGTCGCGGCGCAGACCGTGGACCTTGCAAAGACCCGCCCGGAAGCCCTGCCCGATTTTGCGGCCTACCAGACGGTCGTGATCCTGATGCCGAACTTGGACGGGCTGGAACAGCGGCTCATCGAGCTGATGGAATGGGTCGAGGAAGGGGGAAATGCGCTGTTTGCGATGGCCCCGGTCCGGACGAGCTATTTTGATGTCGTTGCGCCCAAGCTGGGCATTCTCTCGGCGTCGTGGTCCTACGAAATGGCGGAGAGCATCGTCCCGGCGGAGGGATTCATGCTGGGCGGCGGACAGCGGTATGAGTTCAGTGACCCGTTCGAGTCGGCGCTCCAGGTGCACCTGCGGGAGGAAGCCGCCGTCTATGCCGTCACCGGCGACGAGGGGCTTCCGCTCATCTGGAGCAACGAGCTGGGCAAAGGCCGGGTGGTCGTGGATAACATCGGCATTTATGGAAAGGTCGTGCGCGGATTTTATGCGGCGTCCTACAGTCTGCTGGGGGATGCGGCGGCCTATCCGGTCCTCAACAGCGCGGTGTTTTTCCTCGACGATTTCCCGTCCCCTGTGCCCAGCGGCGACGGCGAATACATCCGCCGCGATTACGGCCTGAGCATCTCGGATTTCTACACAAAAATTTGGTGGCCGGACCTCATGCGGCTGGCCCAGCGGTATGGGGTCCGGTTTACGGGGGTGATGATCGAAAACTATGAGGACGATACGCAGGACCCGCCCGTCCGTCAAAAGGACACCCAGCAGTTCCGCTATTTCGGCGGACTGCTCCTGCGGCAGGGCGGCGAAGTCGGCTTCCATGGCTACAACCATCAGCCGCTCGTCCTGCCCGATACAGATTACGGTGACCTGTACAGCTACCATGCATGGCCGACCGAACAGGCCATCACCGCTGCGATGGAGGAGCTGGCGGCGTTCCAGAAAGTGGTCCTGCCCTATGTGGAAGGGACCGTCTATGTGCCGCCGTCCAACATCCTCTCGGCGGCGGGGCGGCGTCTGCTGGGGCGGACGGGTTCACAGGTGAAAACCATCGCCAGCACTTATTTTGGGGATGGGTCCGGTCTGCCCTATGTGCAGGAATTTGGGGTGGCCGCAGACGGCATCGTGGAAGAACCGCGCATCGTCTCGGGCAGCGTGGAGGGCGACGACTATATGCGGCTTTCGGCGGTGAGTGAGCTGAACCTGCATTTTGTCAGCTCTCACTTCATGCACCCGGACGATCTGCTGGACGTGGACCGTGGAGCCGCCGAGGGCTGGGAAGCCTATAAGGAAGGGCTGGAAGCCTATCTGCAATGGCTCGCCGAGACGGCCCCGCAGCTTCGGATGCAGACCGCCACCGAGTGCGCGGGCGCGATCCAGCGCTTTTCCAGCCTGACGGTCACCCTGAAGCGGGATGCCGAGGGCTGGAATCTGACGCTGGGCAATTTTAAGGACGAGGCGTGGCTGTTGTTCCGCGCCAACGGCGGCGTTCCGGGCCGGGTGACCGGCGGCGAGCTGACTCCGCTGACCGGGAATCTGTATCTTCTGCGGGCCGATGCCGCCACGGTGGAGATCGAACGAAAGGAGGGGTGAATCATGCGCATCTGTCTGGTGCTGGAAGGGTCGTATCCGTATGTCCACGGCGGAGTCTCGACGTGGATGCACGGGTATCTTCAGGCGATGCAGGAGCACACCTTCGTGCTCTGGGTCGTGGGCGCAAAGGCCGCAGACCGCGGGAAATTTGCGTATGAACTGCCTTCGAATGTCGTGGAAGTGCACGAAGTGTTTCTGGACGACGCCCTGCGGCTGCACGGCGAGCCGGAGCCGGTCCGTTTCACCGGAGAGGAACGGGCCGCCCTGCGGGAGCTGATGCGGCTGGGACATCCGGATTGGGACGTGCTGTTCCGGCTCTTCCACGACAAAAAGGCGCACCCGCTCTCGTTTTTGCAGAGTCGCGAATTTATGGAATGGTTCACTCAGCTCTGCCGCGAAGAAGCGCCCTACACGGCCTATGCGGATGCCTTTCACACTCTGCGCTCGATGCTGCTCCCGGTGCTGTATCTGATGACCGGCGACGTGCCCGAAGCGCAAGTTTACCACGCCATTTCCACAGGCTACGGCGGGCTTCTGGCGTGTATGGGCGGGACGCTGCACCACCGCCCGGTCCTGCTGACGGAACACGGCATCTATACCCGGGAGCGGGAAGAAGAGATCATCCGCGCCGAATGGGTCGTGCCCGCATTCAAGGACCGCTGGGTGCGGTTCTTCTACCTGCTGTCGGAGCGCATCTATCAACAGGCGTTCCGGGTGACGAGCCTGTTCACCGATGCCCGCCGCATCCAGATCGAATTGGGCTGTGCGGCCGAAAAATGCCGCGTCATCCCGAACGGCGTCCAATACGAGCGGTTCTGCGATATCCCGCTCAAGCCGGAGGACGGCTGGGTGGACATCGGCGCGGTGGTGCGCTTGGCCCCCATCAAGGATGTCAAAACGCTGCTGTATGCGTTTTTCGAGCTGTCCGCGCGGCGGGAGCGGGTCCGGCTGCACATTCTGGGCGGCGTAGATGACGAGGACTATGCACGGGAGTGCTACCAGCTGGCGGAACAGCTGCATCTGAAACATCTGCAGTTCCCCGGGCGGGTGGATGTGGCGGAGTATCTGAAACGGCTGGATTTCACAGTCCTGACCAGCATTTCGGAGGGTCAGCCGCTCTCGGTGCTGGAATCGATGGCGGCCCGCCGCCCCTGCGTGACCACGGAAGTCGGCTGCTGCCGGGAGCTGCTGGAAGGCGCACCCGGCGACACACTGGGGCGGGCCGGATACTGCGTGCCACCGATGTACCGGCAGGGCCTTGCCGATGCCATGGAGCGGATGTGCGCCAGCCGCGCTCGCCGGGAAGAGATGGGCCGGATCGGGCAGAAACGGGTGGAGCGGTTCTACCGCCACGAGCAGATGCTCCACAACTACCGGGCGCTGTACGACGAAACAGCCCGGGCCTGTCGGCTGGAAGAGATCACGGATCAGGAGAGGGAAAATGGCAGGGATCGGATTTGAACTGAAAAAGCTGTTCCGGCGCAGGGGTATCTTTGCGGCGCTGCGGGCCTATGGCTATGCGGGCGTCATCTGCACCGGCCCGATGCTCTTGGGCGTCGGGCTGCAGACGGGCATCCTTCTGCTCTGCAGCAGGGCCGGGGCGGCCCGCGCCGAGCAGGACCTTCTGGTCTGCATGGTGACCTACACCCTGCTGTCGTCCCTGCTCGTGACCAGCTTCTTTTCGATGCCGGTGACGCGGTTCGTGGCAGATATGCTCTACGAGGAACGGGAAACGGCCATCCTGCCCGCATTCTGGGGGTCCAGCAGTCTGATGCTGGTCCTTGGGTGCGGGCTGTACGGGGCGTTCCTGCTCGTCTCCGGCGCAACGCTGGCGCAGGGGCTGCTCTGCCTGTGGCTGTTCGCGGAGATGATCGTGAATTGGAACGCGATGGGCTGTCTGACGGCCATCAAGGACTATCGCGGGGTCCTGCTCTCGTTTGCGGCGGCGCTGGCGGCAGCGTTCGGCGCGGGAGCCGTGTTGGTGTTCTGGCTGGGTGCGCCGGTGCTGGAAGGCTTTCTGCTGGCCATTGCGGCAGGGTATGGCGTGATGATGGTGCTGGACATCCGGCTTCTGCACGGATATTTCCCCGAAAGTAAGGAAAGCCCGTGGGCCTTTCTGCGCTGGGTGGATGAGTTTCTTCCGCTGGCGCTGACCGGCTTTTGCACGGACCTTGGGCTGTTCGGGCATCTGCTGCTGGTCTGGATGGGACCCATCGGCGTGCAGGTGAAGGGGCTGTTCTACGGTGCGCCGTATTACGACGTTCCGGCCCTGCTGGCGTTTCTGAGCATCCTCATCACGACGGTCAACTTCGTCGTCTCGGTGGAGGTGAATTTCTACCCGCGCTACCACACCTACTACAGCCTGTTCAACGACGGCGGCGTGGTGGGCGACCTTGCTGCCGCCGAAGAAGAAATGCTGTCGGTCCTCAACCGGGAATTGTACTATACGGCCCTCAAGCAGCTGTTCACGACGGCAGCGGTCATCTCGCTGGAAGGCGTGGTGCTGGACGCCCTGCCCTTGGGCTTCAACGACCTGATGCACGGCTATTTCCGGACTCTCTGCGTGGGCTACGGCCTGTATGCGGTGGGGAACACGGTCCTGCTCATCCTGCTCTACTTCACCGACGACAAGGGAGCGGTGCTGGTGTCGGGCCTGTTTGCGGCGGCCGCGACCCTTTTGACGGCCCTTTCGCTTGCATTCGACCCGGCCTACTATGGGTTCGGGTTCCTGCTGGGCGCGGCGGTGTTTCTGGGGGCCGCGCTGCTTCGGCTGGACGCTTTTACGGGCAGTCTGCCCTATCGGATTCTGGGCCGTCAGCCCATGGCAAAAACGGAAAAGACCGGCTGGTTCACCCGGCTGGAACATCGATTGGAACAGGAAACGCCGAAGCACACGCTTCGCAGAAAGGAGGGATCATGATGCAGGAGCCGATTCTTTCACGCCGGACGGTCCTGCTGCTGGGGGCCGCATTGGCGGGCAGCTGTGCCGGATGCGCGCTGCTTCCGGTAGCAGAAATCGCAGACCCGCAAGCCGACAGCACCCCGGCAGAAGCCGTAGAAACGCAGCCCGCCGATGGGCTGCATCTGCGGGACAACGACGCGCTGTATACGGTCTACGACGACAGCGGCGTGGTCACGATGTACCTGACCGTCACCCGGGGGAACGAGGCCGAGGGGACCGACCACAGCTGGGCGGAGATCAACCACTATTCGGCCTATGATTACGATTACATGCAGGTGAAGCGCTATCAGGTGGATGCACTTTTGCAGGTGGGCGACGAGAGCGGTCCTGCGGTGAGCGAGGTGGGCTTCGGCGAAACGACGCCCAATGCCACCGTACAAATTCGCGGCCAGACGTCCAGCCGCAACGCCCAGAAAAACTATAAGATCAAGCTGAAAAAGAACAAGGGGAGCTGGCGGGGCCAGCGCACGGTGGCGCTGAACAAGCATCAGGGCGACGGTCTGCGGTTCCGGAACAAGCTGGCGTATGACCTCATCCGGGACATCCCGCAGATGATAGGGCTTCGGACCCAGTTCGTGCACCTCTATGTGAAGGACCTGACCGAGCATGCCAACAGTTCCTTTGTGGACTACGGCTTGTATACCCAAGTGGAGCAGCTGAACAAGACCGCTCTGAAAGCGCATGGCTTGGACGCAAACGGGCATCTGTACAAGGTGAATTTCTTCGAGTTCTACCGCTATGAGGACGTCATCAAAAAGCAGACCGACCCGGGCTATGACCAGACCGCGTTTGAGCGCTATCTGGAGATCAAGGGCGACAGCGACCACACCAAGCTCATCCGGATGCTGGACGCCCTGAACGGCGAGATGGATTCGATGGACGAGCTGTTCGAGACATGGTTCGACTGCGAGAACATCGCCTATTGGATGGCGTTCCAGCTGCTGACCGGCAACACCGACACCCAGAGCCGGAACATGTATCTTTACAGCCCGCTGAATGTGGACCGGTGGTACATTCTGGACTGGGACAACGATGCTATGCTGACCCGCACCGAGCGAGAACTCAACCACCGCTCCGACGGCCTGAGCTGGGAGCAGGGCGTGAGCAATTACTGGGGCAATGTGCTGTTCCGCCGCTGTCTGCAGAGCGAGCAGTTCCGCCAAGCGCTGGATGCGGCCATCGAGGACCTGTTTGCCGTGATGAGCGCGGAGAAGATCGACGCGCTGGTGGAGCACTACCGCAGCATCGTGGAGCCGTTCCTCTGGCGGCAGCCGGATGTGACCTATCTGCCGGTGACGCGGGCGCAGTACGACACCATTGCAAGAAGTCTGCATTCGGAGATCGTCGAGAACCGGCGGCTGTATCGGGAGAACCTGAAAAAGCCGATGCCGTTCTACATCGGTATCCCGGAAGTGGAGGACGGACAGCTGCATCTCTCGTGGGAGACATCCTTCGATTTCCGCGCGGAAGAAATCCACTACACCGCCGAGCTGGACAAAGACTACACGTTCGAAAGCGTGTTCTGGAAAGAGGAAAATCTGGTCCTGCCCGAAGCGAACGTCTATCTGCTCCCGGCGGGGCATTATTTCCTGCGGGTCCGGGCCACGAATCAGTCCGGCTATTCGCAGGAAGCCTTTGACTACTACGTCACAGAACAGGGCAAGCACTACGGCATGAAGAGCTTTTTTGTGGGTGCGGATGGCAGCATCACGGAGGATACCTATGAGGAGTGAAACGGCATCGGCTTCCCGGTGATCCTGCTGCTGCTCCTGTCCGCCATCCAGGCCAATATCCCGGTGAGCCTGTTCGAGATTCAGCGTCTGACCCCGGGCATCGCCGTGTTC
>URVW01000026.1 GCA_900551435.1 uncultured Faecalibacterium sp. | reverse complement strand
CCATCGGAGAAGACGGGGTAATGGGGTAGATGGCAGCCACGTCCGTGTAGGCATATGCTACATGAGCGGCAGCGGTATTGCCATCCATGGTTTGCTTTGCTCTAGGCATTTTTCTTCCTCCATTGTTCAGAATTTGGTACCTTTTGCGCGGGGCAATAAGCGCCCCGGCGGGGCCGGAGAACCCCAAAAGGCACTATTGCTCATATACTATAATAGCAAATTCCGCCCCTAAAGTAAACGCAAACCGACTGGCAAAACACAACAAAATTTCAAGAATTTTTTTGGCGGTTTTTTACGCTTGTGTTTTTTGTGGTATCCTTTCTTGCAGAATTTTAAGTTTTTGGCAGATGCAGCGGTTTTTTCTTAACTTTTCCTTAATTTCGAATTGACATTTATACAGGAAATGCCGTAAACTGGAACCAGTGATTTTTCGGGCCGGAAGCGATTTCCTGCCCTTTGAGAAAGGACGCAGAAGCGATGGAGACTGCACATTTTGAAAAAAAACTGACCAGTGAAGTCCTCTTTGAAGGCCGGGTCATTACTCTGACCAAGGATACTGCTCTGCTGGAGAACGGCAAGACCGCCTCCCGCGAAGTGGTGCACCACCACGGCGGAGCCTGTATCGTGCCCTATTTCCCGGATGGGACCATCTGCATGGTGCGGCAGTTCCGCTATGCCATGCAGCAAGAGCTGTGGGAGCTGCCCGCCGGCAAACTGGAAAAGGGCGAGGACCCCTTTGAAGCCGCCAAGCGCGAGCTGGAAGAGGAGTGCGGCCTGACCGCCGAGCACTACACCTCGCTGGGCGAGTTTTACCCCACGGTGGGCTATGATACCGAGGTCATTTACACTTGGGTCGCCACCGGCCTGAAGGAAACGCACATGCACCTTGACGCCGACGAGTTTCTGACCCCGGACCGCGTGCCCCTGCAGAAAGCCTATGAGATGGTCATGAGCGGCGAGATCAAGGACGGCAAGACCATCGCCGGAGTGCTCAAGCTGAAAGCGCTGCTGGACGAGGGCAAGCTGTGATCGTCTACGAAGATGACGCGCTCGTGGTCCTGAACAAACCGGCGGGACTTTCCAGCGAAGGGGACGTCCCGGCAGCCCTGCGGAAGCTGTGGGGCCGTCCGGATGCCTATGTGGGCATCATCCACCGGCTGGACACCGGCGTTTCGGGCCTGATGGTCTATGCCAAGACCCCAAAAGCCGCCGCCGCGCTGACGAAACAGGTCACGCAGAGTCAGGAAGCCTACGCCGTCCTTGACGGGCGGGCCGAACCTTCCAAAAACACGCCCGCTGCGCCGCCGTTCATCAAGCAGTACCGGGCCGTTCTGGCCGGAGCGCCGGACGAGCTTCTGCCCGAAGCGGGCGTCCTGCGGGACTATCTCTTCAAGGACAGCCGGAAGGGCCGGGTGTTCCCGGTCAGCCGCCCCCGCAAGGGCGTGCGCGAAGCCGTCCTCGAATACCGCATCTCGGCCACGAACGGAACGCTGAGCCTTGCGGACATCACCCTGCACACCGGGCGGACCCACCAAATTCGGGTGCAGTTCGCATCCCGGAAGCATCCGCTCTGGGGCGATGGGAAATACGGGAGCCGGTATAAGGGCGCGATCGCGCTGCAGAGTGCACGGCTCTGCTTCATCCACCCGGAGACGGGGAAGAAACTGGAATTTGCGTTGGAAGTTCTCCCGCAGGAACCGTGGAACTTTTAACGGCCTTGTTGTCTAGGGAAATAAGCTATGGAACAACAAACGTACAAAACCGATGCTGAAATCTATGCTGTGCTGGAACGGGAGATCATCGATCTGACCCTGCGTCCGGGCAGCTCTCTGAGCGAAAATCCGCTCTGCGCCCGGTTCGGCGCACCGCGCTCCCTCATCCGGGTGGTGCTGCAAAAGCTGCAGGAAAACGGGCTGGTGAAGATCGTGCCCTACAAAGGCACGACGGTGACCCGGCTGAACCGCAAGATCGTGGACGAGCTGATCTACGAGCGCACCGCCGTGGAAGCCCGGGTCCTGCGGGATTTTTCGCCCCGGTGCACACCCGAACAGCGGGCGCTCATCCGGAAGCGCGCCGACGCCTATGAAGCCCTTGCCCATGCGGAGGAGCCGGACTTCAACCGCCTGTACGAGGCGGATCGTCTGCTGCACGAGACATGGTTCGAGGCCATGGACAAAATGTACCTCTGGCGGACGCTTCAGAATGCGCACGCCGACTACAGCCGCTTCCGGATGCTGGACACCATGACCAGCGGCGGACTGGCAGAGGTCATCGCGGACCATCACAACCTCATCGAAGCCATCGAGCGGTGCGATCTTGCAGCCTTTGAGCCGCTGGTGGAGCGGCATCTCTACGGCGGCATCCGGCGGCTGGGCAGCAAGCTGACGGAGGAATACGCCGACTATTTCGAGCCGGAAAAATAAGTACAAAAAGTGCCAGCGCCGCAGAGGGGGACGAATCCTCTGCGGCGCTGGCTTTTCTATAGGTCGCTCCCTGTCGGGGAAGGGGGAACAAATTTGGTTACAGCTTATTGGTGCGGTTCAGCACGAAGTTGTAGTTCTCGCTGGGGGCGAAGAACGGGGTATACTGGATGCCGATCTGCTCCCAATCGCTCGGGACGACGGCAAAGACCTTGACACAGCCGGTCTTTTTCGGTTCCAGCGTGCCCATAAATCCTGCGTCCAGAATGCCGCCGATGCCGGCTTCGGTCGTCTTATAGCCGATGGCCGCATGACCGATCCGCTGGTTCTGGGTGACAACGGTAAATTCGCTCTTGGACAGGCCGGAGAAGTCGTTGTTCTTGATCGCGGCCCACACCTTGGTCAGCTCATCCTGCGTGGTGTTGCCCATCTGGATGGACTGCTCCGACTGATTGTTCAGCCCGAAGCAGATCGCGATCAAAGTCTTATCGGCATAATTGCCCGCGATCTCGGAGAACAGGCCCTGCTGATAGCCCAGCAGCTTGACGTTGACGCCATTCGTCTCGACCGGGTCATTGACGCCGTGGGGCGTCTCGCTCGGCGTTCCGGGTTCCTCGGAACATCCACTGAAGATGCCGGATGCAGTCACAGCAAGCGCTGCGACACCGGCGCATTTCAAGAAAACTCGACGGCTCATTCTGTTTGCCATATTCGGTACCTCCTTCTGGATTCTGAAGATCTCACACCCCGGGAACGGTTCCCGAATTGGTGGTGGCTTCTACTGTCAGGATATCAGACAAACGTTGGTTTGGCAAGAGGTTCTTTTTGCAAAAATCAGCCTTGCAGCGCTTTTTTATTCCAAATTTCAGTTAAGATTTTTTGCCATCGTTTCCAAGCTGTCCAATTTGCGCACGAAACGGCAAAAAACACAGCAGCTTTTCCAAACCGGCCCCATCTTTCTTTTGCAAGATGCCGAAAATCTGCGTTTCAGGACACAAAAAGCCTTTTCGCGGATTCAGGCTGCACCGAAATCGTTTCAGCCGAAAATTCCGGTCAAGAAAATTTCCAGACCAATGCCGATCAGGATGATGCCGCCCAGAATGGACGCTTTGCCCGCCAGCTTCGTGCCGAACTTTTTGCCGATGCGCAGACCGGCGATGCAGATGAAGAAGGTGACCGTTGCGATGATGAGCGAGCAGACCAGCGCCATCAGCCAGCCATACTCCGAGATGGTGAAGCCGACCGACAGGGCATCGATGCTGGTGGCCACGCCCTGCACGAAGAGCGCGCCCGCGCTCAGCTCGGCAGCTTCTTCAGCTTCCTCGCCCTTGATGCCCTCAAGAAGCATTTTGCCGCCGATGTAAGCCAGCAGAGCCAGCGCGATCCACGGGATGAACACCTCAAAGGACGAGAACAGCTCGACGATGGTGTGGACGCAGATCCAGCCCGTCATGGGCATCACGGCCTGAAAGACGCCGAACGTGCCCGCGATGATGGTCATCCGCTTTTTGGACATTTTGGGGTCATGCAGACCATTTGCCATCGAGACCGAGAATGCGTCCATCGCCAGGCCGACGCCCAGCAGCGCACTGTTGAAGAAAAACAAGAAACTCCATTCCATAGTGAATGCCTCCTCAATTTGACCGGAATTTGGGTACGGCAAAACAAAACCCGGAATCGGTGCGCAGATACGTCCGATTCCGGGTCATTTTTTTACAAACTGACTCCATGTGTTGGGCGTGGTACGCGCACCAAAGCACATGAGTCTCGCAAATGAAAGCAAGCCAGACCGCGACCAGCGGCCATTGTGTTGACTTGCTGCGCCGTCTGCAAACAGCGCCTGCTACTCCCCCATGGGATTTGTTATTGTTCGGTTATTTTATCACATTTCCCGGGTGAAGTCTAGGCTAACTTTCCCTCTCAGGCCGCTTTCGCAGCCAGCTCTCCCAAAGGGCGAGCCTTTGGCACGCCGGAAAGGCTGTGCAGGCCCAACAAAGTGTCTGCAAAAGGGGAACGTTCAAGCCTTGCGCTTAATTTTCAGCGTCAACGTTTTCCGCATCCGCTTCGGGAGCCTCAGCCGCAGAAGCTTCATCGGCGGCTTCCATCGCGGCCAGCTGCTCGGCGGTGGGTTCGTCGCCCTCTTCGGCCTCGACCGTTGCGGTCTGGGCTTCGTCGTCGTGGTCGGTGCGGGCAAGGACCATGACCTTGTCGTTCTCGCCCAGACGCATCACACGGACGCCGGAGCCATAGCGGCTCTGGACCGGGATGGAGTCGGCGTGCAGACGGATGATGATGCCTTCCTGACTGCTCAGCAGGATATCGTCCACATCATCCACGATCTTGACCGCTGCAACCTTATCCTTGGCAGCGTCGTAGTTGCGGATGCCTTTGCCGCCGCGGGCCGTGATGCGGTAGGTATCGATCTCGGAGCGGCGGCCCTTGCCGTTTTCGGTGACGGTCAGGACCGTTGCGCCCTCACGGCAGATGCAGACGCCCACGACCTCGTCGCCCTCGGCCAGCTTGATGGCGCGGACGCCGTGGCCGCTGCGGCCCATGGGACGGGCATCCTCTTCGTTGAAGCGGATGGCCTGACCGTTGCGGGTGGCAACGATGAGCATATCGTGGCCGGTGGTCAGGCGGGTCCATGCCAGTGCGTCGCCCTCGTTCAGGGCAATGCCGATCAGGCCGGACTTGCGGATATTCGCATACTGTTCCAGCGGCGTGCGCTTGATCAAGCCCTGCTTGGTAACCATCGTGACGAATCCCGCCTTGTTGTCGTCATCGTCCTTGGGGTAGCAGAGCATATTCGTGACCTTTTCGCCCTCGGCCAGCTGCAGCAGGTTGACGATGTTCGTGCCCTTGCTGGTGCGGCTGCCCTCGGCGATGGTGTAGCCCTTCAGGCGGAACATCCGGCCCCGGTTGGTGACGAACAGGACGAAGTCGTGGGTGGAACCAACGAACATCTCCTGCACGATGTCCTCTTCCTTGCGGGTCATGCCGGAAATGCCGCGGCCGCCGCGCTTCTGCGCCTGATAGGTGGCCTTGAGCTGGCGCTTGATATAGCCGGCTTCGGTCAGGGTGTAGACGCACTGTTCCTCGGCAATGAGGTCCTCGATGTCTACTTCGCCGTTGACCGTTTCGATCTCGGTGCGGCGCTCGTCGCCGAAGCGCTTCTTCATGTCCAGCAGCTCGTTCTTGACGATCTCCAGAACGCGGGCGTCGTTGGCAAGGATCTCTTCCCAATCCTTGATCTTCGCCTGCAATGCGCCCAGCTCTTCCTCAATTTTGAGGATCTCCAGACCGGCCAGACGGCCCAGCTGCAGCTTGACGATGGCATCGGCCTGAACGTCATCGAATCCGAACTTCTCCATGATGGCGGCTTTTGCTTCGCTCATGCCGCCCTTGCACGCGCGGATGGTGGCGATCAGCTCATCCACGATATCGGTAGCCTTCTTCAGACCCTCGAGGATGTGGGCGCGCTCCTTGGCCTTCTTCAGGTCGTACTGGGTGCGGCGGCGGACCACTTCATCCTGAAACTCGACGTACTTCTGGATCATCTGCTTCAGGGTCAGGACCTTGGGGACCTTGTGGTCGATGGCCAGCATGATGACGCCCACGGTATCCTGCAGCTGGGTGTACTGATACAGCTGGTTCAGGACGACCTGCGGGTTGGCATCCTTGCGGACGTCGATGACGATACGCATGCCCTTGCGGTTCGTCTCATCGTTCAGGTCGCTGATGCCCTCGATGCGCTTTTCCTTGACCAGATCGGCAATGTTCTCGATGAGACGCGCCTTATTGACCATATAGGGGATCTCGGTCACGATGATCTGCGCACGGCCATTCTTCTTTTCCTCGATGGTGGCGCGGCCGCGCAGGGTGATCTTTCCGCGGCCGGTAGCATAGGCGGCGCGGATGCCGCTGCGGCCCATGATGATGCCGGCGGTGGGGAAGTCCGGTCCCTTGATATACTCCATCAGACCCGGCAGGTCGATGTCCGGATTCTCGATATATGCCACACAGCCGTCGATGACCTCACCGAGGTTGTGGGGCGGAATGTTGGTCGCCATACCGACCGCGATGCCCTGACTGCCGTTGACCAGCAGGTTGGGGAAGCGGCAGGGCAGAACGCTGGGTTCCTTCTTCGTTTCGTCAAAGTTGGGGTCCCAGTCGATGGTATCTTTTTCGATGTCGGTCAGCATCTCGACCGCCATCCGGCTCATGCGGGCCTCAGTGTAACGGTAAGCAGCCGGTGGGTCGCCATCGACCGAACCGAAGTTGCCTTGGCCGTCCACCAGCGGATAGCGCAGGGAGAAATCCTGTGCCAGACGGACCATGGCATCGTAAACGGATGCGTCGCCGTGGGGGTGGTAAGAACCCAGCACCGCACCGACGGTATCCGCCGATTTGCGGTAGGGATGGCTGGGATCGTTGCCGCGCTCGTGCATGGTATAGAGAATGCGGCGGTGGACCGGCTTCAGACCATCGCGCACGTCCGGCAGAGCACGGGACACGATGACGGACATGGAGTAATCCAAGAATGCCGTCTCGATCTCTTTCTTGACGTCACGGATGATCTTTTTGGTCCCGCTTCCGGGGATCATCACAAAATCTTCTTCCATTTTTTCCTCCGTAGGATTTGTATCAACCTCTCCGTCAGCGCTTACGCGCTGCCACCTCTCCTGACAGGAGAGGCCTTGGCAGTCGGATACAGCTTTTGGTATCCGCCAAAGGCTCCCCTGTCAGGAAAGACCCTCCCGGCCGGGGGAGTCGGCGCAAACGCGCCAGAAGGCGAGACTGAGAGGTTGTTTTCAATCAGACATCCAGCTTTGCGTACTGCGCATTGGCTTCGATGAAGCGGCGGCGCGGCTCGACCTGATCACCCATCAGGATGGTAAAGGCTTCGTCGGCCTTTTCGGCGTCCTCAATGGTGATCTGCACGATGACGCGGTTATCGGGGTTCATGGTCGTCTCCCAGAGCTGTTCCGGGTTCATCTCACCAAGGCCCTTATAGCGGTTGACCTTTGCTCCCGGCATCTCCTGCGAGAGCACGGCCATTTCGGCGTCATTGTAAGCGTATTTGACGGTGTTGCCCTTCTGCACCTTGAACAGGGGCGGCTGGGCGACGTAGACATGGCCCTGCTCGATGAGGGGGCGCATATAGCGGAAGAAGAAGGTCAGCATCAGGGTACAGATGTGCGAACCATCGACATCGGCATCGGCCATGATGAACACTTTGTCATACCGCAGTTTCGAGATATCAAATTCCTCGCCGATGCCGCAGCCCAGCGCCAGCACGACCGGCATCAGCTTGTCGTTGCCGTAGATGCGGTCTGCGCGGGCTTTTTCGACGTTCAGCATCTTGCCCCACAGCGGGAGGATGGCCTGAATGGCCGAGTCACGGCCCATCTTGGCCGAGCCGCCTGCAGAATCGCCCTCGACGATGAAAATTTCGGTACGGGAGGGATCTTTTTCACGGCAGTCCGCCAGTTTACCGGGCATCCGGCTGGTCTCCAGCGCGCTCTTGCGGCGGACCAGTTCGCGGGCCTTTTTCGCGGCGGCGCGGGCACGAGCGGCCTGTGTGGCCTTTTCGAAGATGGCCTTTGCCACGCCGGGGTTCTCCTCGAAGAACTCCATCAGCTTGGTGTAGACCATGTTGGAAACGAGGGTGCGGATCTCGGTATTGCCCAGCTTTGCCTTGGTCTGGCCTTCAAATTCGGCCTCCTGCAGCTTGACCGAGATGACGCAGATCAGGCCCTCGCGGACATCGGAGCCGGACAGGTTCTCGTCCTTGTCCTTCAGCAGACCGTGGCTCCGGCCGTAATCGTTGAACACGCGGGTCAGGCTGGTGCGGAAGCCCTCTTCGTGCGTGCCGCCGTCCGGGGTGTTGACGTTGTTCGCAAAGCTCAGGACCAGCTCATTGTAGCTGGAATTGTACTGCAATGCGATCTCCGCCATGCCGCGGTCGGTCTGTCCCTTGAGGTAGATGACATTGGGGTGCAGGACCTCGAGGTTGCGCTTTTCGTTCAGGTAGGTCACGAAGCTCTTGATGCCGCCTTCGTAGCACATGACCTCGGTGCGGTAGCAGGGGTCGCCCTCCTGACCATCCTCGAGGATCGGGGTATACAGCTCGCGCTCGTCGGTCAGGGTGATCTTGACACCGGCGTTCAGGAAGCTCTCTTCCCGCAGACGCTTTTCCAGCGTCTCGAAGTTATAGACCGTCGTGTCCTTGAACATCTCGGGGTCCGGCTTGAAGGTGACGCGCGTGCCGGTCACGCCCGGGTCCACCGTGCCGATGCACTTCAGGGGGCCGTCCGGGTCGCCGCGGCGGAAGGTCTGCTCATACTCGTGGCCGTCGCGGCGGACGTTGACGGTCAGCCACTCGGAACAGGCGTTGACGACCGAAGCGCCGACGCCGTGCAGACCGCCGGCGACCTTATAGCCGGAGTTCTCGCCGCCGAACTTGCCGCCGGCGTGCAGGATGGTGTAAACGACGGTCACAGCGGGCAGACCGGTATCGGCCTGAATGTCCACGGGGATGCCGCGGCCATTGTCGGTGACCTGAATGATATTGTCCTTCAGAATTTTGACCTCGATGTGGTCGCAGTAGCCCGCCAGAGCTTCGTCGATGGCGTTGTCCACGATCTCGTAGACCAGATGGTGCAGACCGCGCTCGCCGGTCGAGCCGATATACATGCCGGGACGCTTCCGGACGGCCTCCAGACCCTTCAGGACCTGGATTTCGCTGGCGTTATACTCGTGATCCGTCGCGGTTTCCGCGTTGGTGCTGGTGATGATTTCCTCTGCCATATCCTTTCTCCCTTTTGTCTAAGATTTTCTATATACTGAGAGTATTTTCACTCGATAACAGCGTTTTGTTGTATTTAGCTAGAATGCCGCTTCCACGCGCCGCTTGAGTGCGGCGGAGGACAGCTCGGACAGATAGACGGTATCCACCGAAGCGTCCGCCAGAACATAGCTCTGCGGAAGCTCTTCGGAGAGACTGACGACCGCCCCGTTCTTCTGGGCGTAGTTCAGGAACTCTCGCCCGCGCGGGGAAATGGTGGTCGTCTCCAGATTGAAGATGCCGATGAGATCCCGGTCATTCAGAACGTAGTCTCTGCCCAGATGAATATACATAGCGTACTATCTCCAATTTTAGCACTCAAGCCATTTTTGTGCCAGTCTATACCCGGGTGAGGACTCCGCCGTTCATGCGGTAGACTTCGCCGTCCGTTTTGAGGAAGGCGGTGTCGTCACAGCTGGTCACGAAGGTCTGCTTTTCCCGCATCCGGGTCAGCAGATACTGCTTGCGGCCATCGTCCAGCTCACTGAGCACATCGTCCAGCAGCAGGACCGGATGTTCGCCTGTGATGGACGCTGCGGCAGCAGCTTCGGCCATCTTCAGGCTGAGGACCACGCTGCGCTGCTGTCCTTGGCTCGCAAACACTTTGGCGGGCTGGCCATCCAGAAGAAGCTCCAGATCCTCCCGGTGCGGCCCGCACAGGCTCTGTCCCGCCCGAAGCTCTTCGGCCTGACGGGCACGAAGCAGGTCTGCCAAGCCGCCGGGTTCGAACTGTGCAGCATACCGCAGTTCCAGCCGTTCGGCTCCCCGGGAAAGCTCGGCATAATTGGCACAGGCCAGCGGGGAAAGTTTCGCCAAATAGGCCCGCCGCCGATGCTGGATGGCTTCGCCCTGCATGGCAAGCTCGGTGTTGAGCACTTCCAGCAGGGCCGCTTTTTCAGCATAAGGCCGTTCTTTTCCGATCGGAGAACGGCGCAGGAGCGCATTTTTCTGCTGCAACGCCCGGACGTACCGGCGGTAGAGCGCCAGATAGCCCGGATACAGCTGGCACAAGGCCGCGTCCAGAAATTTCCGCCGTCCCTCGGGTGCACCCTTGACCAAGCTGAGGTGGCCGGGGTCGAACACCACGGCCGGAAAGCTGCCCGCCAGCGACGCCGCCCGCTTAGGCGGTGCACCATTGACGGAAGCGGTCCGCCCGGGCCGGGGAGAATCCGGCGTACCGATGGTCATCCGGATATGATTGGGTTCGTCCGGCTCCTGCTCTTCCTGCTGTGCGCGGAGAGTGGACGCTTCCAGCACGGCGAAGGATTCGCCCCGCCGGACCAGTTCGGCGTCCTTGCCGCCCCGGAAGCTTTTTCCGCCGGTCAGCAGCCAGATGGCTTCCAGCAGATTGGTCTTTCCCTGTCCGTTATTGCCGCAGATGACGGTCAATTCCCGGCCCGGGGTCAGGCTGGCCGACGCGATGTTGCGATAATTTTGGACTTCCAGCGAAAGCAGACGCATCGATCACTGTCCCTGACCGACGGTCACGCTCTGGCCGTCCAGCTCGATGACGTCCCCGGCGCGGCATTTCTTGCCCCGCATGGTGCAGACTTCGCCGTTCACTTTCACGGCTCCGCCCTGCACCAACTCCTTGGCTTCGCCGCCCGTTTCGCACAGGCCCGCGTATTTCAGCAGGGCATCCAGCTTGATAAATTCCGTATGGATGAGAATTTTTTGCATCATTCAGCCTCTCAATCGTTTTTGAAGCGGACGGGCAGGACCAGATACAGGAAGTCGCTGCCCTCTGCGGGCAGGACCTTGACCGGACTCAGCGGGCCGCTGATCTCCAGCCGCACCTGTTCGGTGCGGGCGTTGCGCAGGGCATCCAGCAGATAGCGGTTGTTGAAGCCGATCTCCACATCGTCGCCCTCGCACTGAGCGTTGAATTCATCGACGACGCGGCCCAGATTGGTCTGGCAGCGGACAACGACTTTACCCTCTGTAAAACTGATGCGGAGGGGATTTTTTAGACGCTCTGTAATAATCAGGGAAGCGCGTTCGATCGTCTCGATAAATTCCTTGGTGTCCAGCGTCACGCGGGTCCGGCTGCCGTCCGGGATGACGTTGTGATAATTGAGGAATTCGCCCTCGATCAGGCGGCTCATGATGGTGTAACCCGCCGTCATGAACACGACATAGCGGCGGTTCGCGCAGATGTGGACTTCTTCCTCGTCGTCGTTGGCCAGCAGGTGGGAAACTTCGGTCATGGTCTTGCTGGGGACGATGATCCGGATGTCCTTCATCGCGGACACCGGCCGCTCAACGATGGCCAGACGGTAGCCGTCCAGTGCCACGACGGTCAGCTTATCGGGCTGGATCTCAAATAATTCACCGGTGTGCGCAGGTTTTTTCTCATCCTGACTGACGGCATACAGGGTCCGCTCGATCATATCGCGGAGCACGCCGGTCTTGATGGTCAGGGTCTCTTCCGCGCCGGTATTGGGCAGTTCAGGAAAATCGGTGGCGGCCATCGACTGGATTTCGAACTGGGCCACGCCGCTTTGGATAGTGGTCCGGCCGTTTTCGGCGGACTGGATCGTGATCTGTCCAGCCGGCATCCGGCTGACCATGCTGCTGAGCAGCTTGGCGTTCAGCACGATCTCACCCGGCTCCTTGACATTGGCTTCGATGGTGGTCACGATACCCATTTCGAGGTCGTAGCCGGTGAGGGTCAGTTGAAAACCTTCGGCTTTCAGCAAAATGCCTTCCAGCACCGGGATGGTGGACCGGAGGGTGACTGCTTTCGATACGCCGTCAATGGCGGCGCTCAGCAGAGTCTTGTCGCAGATGATGTTCAATCGTTCGTCTCTCCTTTTCTGGATTTAGTTTTTCAGGTCGTCTGCCCATGGGATCGGATGCAGAACCGCCTGATCTATATTGAACTTGTTGTAGTAATCGTAGTAGGGGGTGGGGAAGATGTTGAAAAGTCGGAAAAGCTTTGGTTTCATGCCGGGGTTTGGTTTTCCACCGGATTGTGAATGGAGTGTGGAGGGGATGTGGAATCGTGGAGTCCGTGGTCCTTTTCCACAGCCGGTGTGGATTTCCGGTGTTGAATGTTGAAAACTCTGTGGAAAGAGTGGAAAGATTCGGCCCGCTTCCACAAGATATAGGTCCAGTTTTGACATTTTGACCGCTTTTCTTCCCATATTTTGGGGTTTTCCTCCTGAAAGAGTACGACTTTTCGCCCCGTGGACCGGCTTACGCCTTGACGTTTTTGATGATGTCGCTGACCGTCTCGCGCAGGTGCTGGTCGTTCTTCATGTCGCGCTCCATGGTCTTGAGGGAGTAGACGATGGTGGAATGATCGCGGCCGGAGAATTCGCGGCCGATCTCCTCCATGCTCATGCCGGTGACCTCGCGCAGGATGTAGATGGCGACGCGGCGGGCGGACGCCACATTGGCGTTCCGCTTGGTCCCGCGGATGTCGGCGGGGGAGACGTTGAAGGTGCGGGACACTTCGCCCACGATCTTCTCGATGGTGACCGGGACCGGCTGCGTCTCGTTCAGGATGTCCTTGATGGCATTCTGTGCGACGCTGATGACCGGCTGGATGCCCTCCAGCATGTAGTAGGCGTTGAGCTTTTTCACGGCGCCTTCCAGCTGGCGGATGTTGTTTTTCAGGTGGTTGGCGATAAATTCCGCCACATCCTCAGGCAGATCGAGGTGGAGCAGCTCGGCCTTGCGCTTGACGATGGCGACGCGCGTCTCAAAATCCGGCGGCTGGACGTCGGCGGTCAGGCCCCACTCGAAGCGGGTGCGCAGACGCTCTTCCAGACTCTTGATCTCCTTGGCGGGGCGGTCGGACGCGATGACGATCTGCTTGTGGGCGTCGTGCAGGGAGTTGAAGGTGTGGAAGAACTCTTCCTGCGTGGACTCCTTGCCCGCAATGAACTGGATATCGTCCACCAGCAGCAGGTCGGCCACGCGGTACTTCATCCGGAAGTCCTCGGTGCTGCCCGCGCGGATGGCGGCGATCAGCTCGTTGGTGAACTGCTCACAGGTGACGTACATGATGACGAAATCGGGGTGGGTGCGCTTGATCTCGGTCTGGATGGCCGTCAGCAGATGGGTCTTGCCCAGACCGGAGCCGCCGTAGATGAACAGCGGGTTGTAAGCGCCGGAGGGGTTGGCCGCCACCGCCTGCGCCGCAGCGAACGCAAACTGGTTGGACGGGCCTTTGATGAAGTTTTCGAACGTGAATTCGTAGTTCCCCTGCGGCGAAGCGGGATTCGCTTCGTACTGCTGGGCCAGAACTACTTCGTGCGGGGGCGTGCTGGGGACCACGAGGGTGATGTCCACATCAAAGCCCAGCACGGTCTTGAAGGCTTCCTTGAGCAGACCAAGGTAGCGGTCCGTCACGATCTTGCAGATGAAGTCGTTCCGCACCGACAGGGTGATATGGCTCGAGTCCTCAAAGCTGATCGGCTCCAGCCCGTCGATATAGAGATTATAGGTCGGCTCGGCCATCTGCGTTTTGCAGTACGCCTGAGCGGCCTCTAAAACGTCCTTGAAAGAATCCATAAAACATCCACTCCATTGAAGTTTTCAACAATGCTGCTGATACCAAGTTAGTATACCACAAAAATCTCCCTGCGTCTATATTTCTATAATGTAATTTATAATACATAAGAAAAGACGATGGTGCGCGGCTCTGCACTTCTTGTGTCCAAGGCCGAAAAAAGCCACAAGATGTGGTGGAAGAAAAGTTTTCCACGGGAAAAGGGTGAAAAAGTTGAAAGTTTTTTCACAGCCGGTCCGGGGCCGTTTTTGAAAAAAGTTTGCTGGAAAGCGAAAAAAATGCTTGACAGAAGGGGATAGTGTGCGATATACTGTTGAATTGCAAGCCTGTCCCCATTTTGGGACCAGAATAGACCCCACTACCGGGGACGAGTTTTTACGGAGGATACAACCATGAAGAGAACTTTTCAGCCCAAGAAGCGTCAGCGCAAGGAAGTTCATGGCTTTCTGACCCGCATGAGCACCAAGAACGGCCGCAAGGTCATCAATGCTCGCCGTGCAAAGGGCCGCAAGAGCCTGACCGTCTGATCCAGCGTTTGAACAATGGGTCCGGCGCAGAATTGAACATGCGCACAAAAGGCCGCTGATATCGGATTAGCGGTCTTCTTTTTTTACAATCGTGCGGTTTGCCCAAAAAACAAACCGAAGATTTGGCACAAAAAACGTCCGGACAGGCTTTTCATGTCGGCGTTTTTTTGCTATACTGAATTTTGAACTTTGTCTTTTTCGAAGTTCCCCTGATCTTACCTGAAAAGGAGGCGCCGAAGGTGCGCTATCGTCCCATCCGCCGCAACAGCGAGTTTGGCCGCGTGTATGCCCGCGGCAAGTCCTATGTGAACCCGGCCCTCGTGCTGTATGTGCTCAAGACCCGCGGCAAAAAGACCCGCGTCGGCCTGACGGCCACCAAAAAGATCGGCCACGCCGTTCAGCGCAACCGCGCCCGCCGCGTGATGAAGGCTGCGATCGACGAGCATCTGGACTACAACATCGGCGGCTATGATCTGATCTTCGTGGCCCGCGGCATGACGCCCCGGCTCAAGAGCTGGCAGCTCAGCGAAGTGGTGGCCAAGCTCTTCGCACAGGCCGGTCTGCCCGATAAGGCCAAGCAGCCGGGAGCCAAGGCCCCGGCCACCGTCCCGCCCGCCCGAAAGGCGGCAAAGCCGGAATGAGCCTTTCCCGGCTGGCGCGGAACGCGCTCTGTGCGCCCATCCGGTTCTACCAACGCTTCATCAGCCCCGGACTGGGCCGGAACTGCCGGTTCTCGCCCTCGTGCAGCCAGTATATGCTGGAGGCCATCCAGACCCACGGCTGCCTGAAAGGGCTTTTGCTGGGGATGGCCCGCATCGCGCGGTGCAATCCGCTGGGCCGCTGGGGCTACGACCCCGTTCCGCCGAAAGGAAAATGGGTCAGCCCGGAGCGGAAGCTCTCGGCCTCCAAGCTCTACCAAGGGCGGAGGAGCCGCAGATCTTGAAAGGCATTTGGTTTGCTTCTTGTGACGCAGCGTACTGTGGGCGGTGTGTCCTTCTCATAAAAATTTAATCGTCCCGCACCACAGGCGGGGCAGAATGGACGAAGATATGAATCCTTTATACATCCTCGGCTGGCCTCTCGGCTATGTAATGGAGTGGATCTACAAGCTGATCCCGAACTACGGCTGGGACATCATCCTGTTCACCCTGCTGATCACGATCATCAAGATCCCGCTCCAGCTCAATCAGCAGAAGAGCATGGCCAAGATGTCTGCGTTCCAGCCCATGATCGCAGACATCCAGAAGAAGTACCGTGATAAGCCCGACAAGCAGCAGGAAGAGCTGATGAAGCTGCAGGAGCAGGGCTATAAGCCCACCGCCGGCTGTATGCCGATGCTGGTCAACTTCCTCGTCATGTTCGGCGTCATCGAGGTCGTGTACCGCCCGCTGCAGCGCATCTTCCACATCGGGACCGATGCCATCACCGCCGCCGGTGAAGCCCTGACCGCGCTGGGCATCAGCTTCACCACCGTCACCCGCGACACCAACATCATCGCACAGGTCCTCGCGGGCGAGAGCACCGTCACCAGCTGCTTTACCGCAGACCAGATCAGCACTATCACCGAGTTCGGCCAGCACATGGACTTCTTCGGCATCGACCTGACCCGTGTGCCCCAGTACAGCCTGGCCGCAGAGAACCTGCCCCTGCTGATCTTCCCCATTCTGGCCATCGTGACCATGTTCATCTCCACCCACATCAGCATGAAGGCTTCCGGCCAGCAGATGCAGGGCAGCATGAAGCTGACCATGTACATGATGCCGCTGATGTATCTGTTCTTCTGCTTCACCGTTCCCTGCGCATTCTCGCTGTACTACGTTGTTTCCAACATCCTCATGACCGTGCAGAGCATCATCATGAAGAAGATCTATGACCCCGAAAAGATGAAGGCCGAGGTCATGGCTGAAATGGCTGCCCGCAAAAAGGAGCAGAAGCGCGGTGTGAAGAGCACCACCATCAAGGTCACCGACGAAAAGACCGGCAAGACCGTGGAAAAGAACATCTCCGCCAGTGAGATGAACAAGCGCCGTCTCGAATATGCCCGCAAGCTGGACGAAGAACGCTACAAGGACGAGCGCACCGTTCCGCTGAGCGAGCTGAACAAGAAAGAGGAGGAATAACGGTTATGATCCGTACTCAGGAAGCGACCGGCAAGACGGTCGATGAAGCCCGCGCCAAGGCCTGCGCCCTGCTGGGGGTTCAGGCTGAGGATCTGAACGTGAGCTACGAAGTGCTGGAAATGCCCCAGAAAACGGGTTTTCTGGGCCTGAAGCTGACCCCCGCCAAGGTGCGCGTCAGCGTGGAAGAGCCGGATGCCCCGGCTGCTCCGGTCGTGGAAGAAGCTCCGGCTCCTGTTGAGGAGAAGCCGGTGGAAGTTCCTGCTGAGCCGGTCGTGGAGGAGAAGGCTCCCGAAGCCGAAGCTGCTCCCGCCGCAGAGCCGGAGATGGCTCCTGTGGAAGAGGCTGCTCCCGCTGCCAGCGAGGAAGCCGCCCCGGCAGAGGATGCCGAAGAGGTGGAAGTTCCCATCAACATCGAAGAGAACAACAAGGTCAAGGCCGCTGTGGACTACTTGCGGGAGATCATCACTCTGATGGGCGTCAACGACGTGACCTTCAGCGCCGTGCAGAAGGGCGAAGCCACCATCATCCGTCTGGATGGCGAGAAGCTGGGTGCGCTCATCGGCCGCCGCGGCGAGACGATGGAGAGCCTGTCCTATCTGGCAAGCCTTGTGGCCAACCGTCTGGAAGGCGATTACATCAAGCTGGGTCTGGATGTCGCCGGTTACCGCGACAAGCGCGAGAGCGACCTGACCGCGCTGGCACAGCGCATCGGTGCGAAGGTCCGCAAGACCGGCCGCAGCTTTGCGATGGAGCCGATGAACCCCTACGAGCGCCGCATCATCCATTCTGCCATCGGCAAGATGGAGGGCGTCCGCAGCGAGAGCAAGGGCGAGGGCCGTGACCGCCGTGTGGTCATCTACTCCACCGCTCCCGATGCACAGACTGACAACAACTACGGCGAGCGCCGTCCGCGCGGCAATGGCCGCCGGAACAACGGCAGCCGCAACGGCGGTTATCGCGGCAATCGGAACGGCGACCGCAGCGGCAGCCGTGGCGGTTATCGCGGCGGCTCCCGCCCGAACGGGAATCGCGGCGGCCGCGGCTCCAGTGTGCCCGAGCGCACCTATGCACCCCGTGATGCAGAGAATGCAGCACCGGTGGCGCCGAAGCGCACCGAGCGCGTGGATGATTTTGCCGATTTCAGCTTTGGCAAGATCGAGCTGTAAGTTTTGAACCAACATGCTCCTCTCTGGTGGAAAACTGCCCGGGAGGAGCATTTTTTGAATCCGTTCGGCAGAACGCCCGGAACGGTGAGCAGAGCCTGTCGGAACCGGACAGGCTTTTTTGATGCCGATTTTTCCACAAGATTTTCGGCTGTGGTGGAAAACCGGCGGACCGAAGAAAATCTTCCATTTTTCGTCGGTTCGTGGTACAATAAGCTTTGATTCAAAAGACTGGGAGGAACACAGATGCAGAATTCGACCATCGCGGCCATCGCCACCGCACCCGGTGCGGGCGGCATTGCCGTGGTACGGCTTTCAGGACCGGACAGCTACGCTGTGGCGGACCGGGTGTTCCACCCGGCGAACCCGAACAAGCGCGTTCTGGATGCCAAGGGCTACACCGCTCTGTTCGGAGAATTTTGGGAAGGGGAGGAAGCCTTCGACGAGGGCGTGGCGCTCTTCTTCCGCGCACCCCACAGCTACACCGGTGAGGATGTGGTCGAGCTGTCCTGCCATGGCGGCAGCGCCGTGGCCCGGAGACTGGTGGAGAGCTGCATCCAAGCCGGGGCGTCCCCGGCGGCTCCCGGCGAATATACCCGGCGGGCCTTCCTGAACGGAAAGCTGGGCCTGACCCAAGCCGAAGCCGTGATGGACCTGATCTCGGCCGATGGCCGGCAGGGAGCCGCGCTGGCAAATGCATCCCTTGGCGGCGCGCTCGCGAAAAAGATCGCGGCGGAAAAAGAGGCGCTGACCGGCTTGCAGGCCCATCTGGCCGCGTGGGTGGATTTCCCCGAAGAGGATGTCCCGGAATTGGACGAGGTCCATCTGCAAAGTGTGCTGGGCAGCGTGAAGGGGGAGCTGGACCAGCTGATCCAGAACTACGACGCCGGGGCCGTTCTGCGCGAGGGCGTGGACTGCGCCATCGTGGGCCGGCCCAATGCGGGTAAATCGACCCTGCTGAATCTTCTGGCCGGGTTCGACCGCGCCATCGTCACGCCGGTGGCGGGTACGACCCGCGACGTGGTGGAACAGGCCGTGCGGCTGGGGGACATCCGGCTGAATCTCTTTGACACCGCCGGTCTGCGGGAGACGGAGGACCTTATTGAAGCTGAGGGCATCCGCCGAAGCTGGAAAAAGCTGGAAGAAGCGGGTCTGGTGCTGGCGGTGTTCGACGGCTCTGAGCCGCTGACCCGCGAGGACTTTGCGCTGGCTCAGCGGTGCGCCGGACGTCCGGCCATTGCGCTGATCAACAAAGAGGACAAGCCGACGCAGTTCGATGCCGAGGTCATCGCGCCGTATTTCGCAATGGTCCTGCCCGTCTGCTGTCAGGAAGAAGGCGCGCGGAGGCTCATCGCTTCGGCGGTGGCCCGTCTGCTGGGCACGAACCAGATCGACCCCCACGCGGCCAGCCTTTCGGGACAGCGGCAGCTTTCGGCGGCCATCCGCGCACGGGATGCCGTGGCCGGGGCGCTGGATGCCGTTTCGGCAGGGTTCGGACTGGATGCTGTTTCGGTCTGCGTGGACGATGCATTGGACGCGCTCTGCGACCTGACCGGCGAAAATGCCTCGGAAGCCGTTATCAACGAAGTGTTTGAGCGGTTCTGTGTTGGCAAATAAAAAGAAGGCTGGGAAACACCCGCCGTCCTGTTGGAACACTTATATCAGAGGGAAACGAAAGTGAATCATTTAGGAGATTATGACGTCATCGTGATCGGCGCGGGCCATGCGGGCATTGAAGCCGCCCACGCCGCCGCAACGCTGGGCGCAAAAACGGCGGTGTTCACCATGAGTCTGGATGCCATCGGCAATATGCCCTGCAATCCCAGCATTGGCGGAACGGCCAAGGGAACGCTGGTCCGGGAGCTGGATGCACTGGGCGGCGTGATGGGTCTGGCCGCCGATGCGACCTATCTGCAGAGCCGGATGCTCAACAAGGGCAAAGGCCCTGCAGTCCATGCCCTGCGGGTCCAGACCGACCGCAAGCGGTATCACGAATATATGAAACATGCGCTGGAGCTGACGCCCGGGCTTGCCATCCATCAGGCCGAGGTCGTCTCGGTCGAGGTCGAGGATGGGCACGTCAAGGGCGTCGTGACCCAGCTGAACGGCGAGTACGGCGCAAAGTGTGTGGTCATCGCGACCGGCACAAATCTGGGCGGCAAAATTTTTGTCGGCGATGCATGGTATGCGTCCGGCCCGGATGGGATGCACGCGGCCAATGCGCTGACCGAAAGCCTGAAAGCGGCGGGACTGCCCCTGCGCCGGTTCAAGACCGGAACGCCCGCCCGCGTCCATCGCCGGAGCATCGATTTTTCCAAGCTGGAATGCCAGCCGGGGGACCCCGACAATGAATTGCAGCCGTTCAGCTTCATGACCGACGCGCCGATGCACAACAAGGTCGAGTGCTGGATCGCCTACACGAATCCGGAGACGCACAAGATCATTCTGGACAACATCCAGCGCAGTCCGCTGTACGGCGGCATGATCGAGGGCGTCGGCCCGCGCTACTGCCCGTCCATCGAAGATAAGGTCGTCCGCTTCGCAGGGAAGGACCGGCATCCCATCTTCGTGGAGCCGTGCGGCGAGAACACCGAGGAAATGTATTTACAGGGTGCTTCCAGCAGTCTGCCAGAGGACGTCCAGAATGCATTTTACCGGAGCATCAAGGGCTTCGAGAACATCGAGATCATGCGTCCGGCCTACGCCATCGAGTACGACTGCGTAGACCCCACCAGTCTGGAAGCGACGCTGGAAAGCAAGCAGGTGCGGGGACTGTATGGCGCGGGACAGTTCAACGGAACGTCCGGCTATGAGGAAGCCGCCGCGCAGGGACTGCTGGCGGGCCTGAACGCCGCCCGCAATGCGCTGGGCAGGGAACAGCTCATCCTGCCGCGCCACACCAGTTATCTGGGAACTTTGGTGGACGACCTTGTGACCAAGGGCGTCATGGACCCGTACCGCATGATGACCAGCCGGAGTGAATACCGGCTCACGCTGCGGCAGGATAACGCCGACCAGCGCCTGACCCCCATCGGCCGGGAATACGGTTTGGTACAGGATGACCGCTGGGAGAAATACGAGCAGACCCAGAAGATTCTGGACACCGAGCGGAAGCGTCTGCACGAAGCCCATCTGCGCACCGCTGACCTGCGGGCCGCGATGGAAGCGGCAGGGCTGGCCCCTGCGGCCGAGGGCGGCATCGCCGAAGAACTGCTCCGCCGCCCGGAGATCTCCTATCCGCTCCTCGCGGGGATCATCGGCTGGGGCGAGGGCATCACTCCAATGCTTGCCGAGCGGCTGGAAACGGAGATCAAGTATGCGGGCTACATCGCCCGACAGGACCGGATGATCCGCGACGTGGCACGCCACGAAAAGACGCTGATCCCGGAAGATTTTGCTTATGAGAACCTGACCGGCCTGACGCTGGAAGCCCGCGAAAAGCTGGCCCGCATCCGGCCCAAGAATCTGGGACAGGCGGGGCGCATCCCGGGGGTTTCGCCCTCGGATGTGGCACAGCTGAGCATCGCGCTGGCTGCGGCGGGGAAGTAATAGGGTCAGCGTTCTGGGAGCTTTCTCCTCGGACACGAATACGGGTTGCGGCTCCCAGCATCCGCGTCGCTTTTGCTTGCGTCTTGCTGGCCGCGGCCCCAACAACAGCTCCCTGATTCCGCCACTGGCGGCGGTCGCTGTTGTTGCAGGCAATTCCATCGCCCGCCCTATTGCCCTTCGGGCAACAGGGTCCCACCCCAGCGGACGGTCCTCAGAGAAACTCCCAGCCCACTGACGGGATAGCATCTGCGATATGAGAACATGAGAGAGGGGAATCCTATGCAACTGGAACTGTATCATGGCCGCCCCGAAGACTGCACCGGGCGGATGGAAAAGGAAGTCCGCACCTATGACTTGCTGGACAAGCTGGGCATCGAGTTCTGGCGGACAGACCACGCCTTTATGAAGGCGGACACCATGGAGGACTGCAAGGTCATTGACGACTGCCTTGGGGCGACGGTCTGCAAAAACCTCTTCCTGTGCAACCGCCAGAAAACGAACTTCTATCTGCTCATGATGCCGGGGGACAAGCCCTTCAAGACCAAGGAACTGTCCGGTCAGCTGGGCATTGCCCGCCTGAGCTTTGCTTCGCCGGAAGATATGGAGCGCTATCTCGACTGCACGCCGGGTTCGTCGTCCATCATGGGGCTGGCGAACGACCCCGAAGATCATGTCCAGCTCCTGATGGACGAGGACGTGACCAAGGGGGAATTTCTGGGCTGTCATCCTTGCATCAACACCTCGTCGCTCAAGCTTCGGACGAAAGATGTGCTGGAAGTGTTCCTTCCGACAGTCCATCACGCTCCTATTTATGTTCACCTGACCGGCGAATAAGACCGAAACCAACCTCTGACGAAAAGGGACAACGGAATGATCGATAAAAACAGACTCGCCGAGAAATGTTCCACATGGAACATTTCGCTCACTGGGACCCAGCTCGACCAGCTGGATGCCTTTGCCGAAATTCTGGTGGAGTACAACCAGAAGGTCAACCTGACCGCCATCACCGACCCGGAGGGCATCGAGGACAAGCACTTCCTCGACAGTCTGCTGTTTGCCTCCCAGCCCGAGGTGGCAGGGAAGATGGTCGATGTGGGCGCGGGTGCGGGCTTCCCGGGCATTGTGACCAAAATTTATAAGCCGGAACTGAAACTGACCTTGATGGAGCCGACTGGAAAGCGGGTGGAATTCCTGAAGTACGCTTGCGGCCAGCTGGGCCTGACGGGCGTGGAATTCGCCAAAGAGCGCGCCGAGGAAGCTGCCCGCAAAACGTGGCGGGAGCAGTTCGACCTTGCGTCGGCCCGCGCCGTGGCAGCTCTGCCGATGCTGGCCGAATACTGTCTGCCGCTGGTCAAGGTGGGCGGAAGCTTTCTGGCCATGAAGGGTGCTTCCGGCGAGGAAGAGTTGGCCGCAGCCCGCGGGGCCATCAAAAAGCTGGGCGGCGAGTACAAGGAGACGCGCACCCTGCATCTGCCGGGGGGCGACACCCGCACCCTCATCCTCTGCAAAAAGATTTCGCAAACTCCGACAGCCTATCCCAGAAACGGTGGAAAGATCGCAAAATCACCGCTGAAGTAACGCTGTATCGAGATAAATATAGAAAACCCTGCCGAACGAATCTTCTGGCAGGGCTTTTTGTTTTCTGGTACACTTGGGGTGGAACGAAGTGTTTTCCACCTTTCCCCGGGAAAATGTGGAAAACAGACCCGCATTTTGGAGAAAGGGGAAGAAATCATGTTTGAACGAAAGAAAACTGCCGGAAAGATCTACTCGCTGCCGGTGGAATCTATCCATCCCTCGCCGTATCAGGCCCGCACCAGCTTCGACGAACGGGAGCTGGCCGGTCTGGCCCAGAGCATCCGGGAGAACGGATTGTTACAGCCCATCTCGGTGCGAAAGATCGAGAACGGGTACGAGCTGGTGGCAGGGGAGCGGCGGCTCCGGGCGTGCAAGCTGGCGAAGATGCAGACCATCCCGGCCATCGTCTGTGAGTTTGCGGACGCCCGCACGGCGGCGCTGGGACTGCTCGAGAACATCCAGCGGGAGGACCTGAACCCCTTCGAACAGGCGCAGGGGCTGCGGGATGTAATGGTCCTCTGGGACTGCACCCAAGCCGAAGCGGCCAAGCGGCTGGGGATGGCACAGCCGACCTTGGCCAACAAACTCCGGCTGCTGCAGCTGACCATGGACCAGCGCCAGTTCGTGTTGGACAATGGACTGACCGAGCGCCACGCCCGCGCGGTGCTCCGCTTGCCCGAGAACCGCCGCAGCGAAGCCCTCATCATGATCGCGAAACGGAAGCTGAATGCCCGCGCGACCGACCTGTACATCGACCAGCTTTTGAACTCTTCTCCGCAGGGGAAGCACCATATCTCAATGGTCAAGGATGTCCGCATCTTCGTGAATACCATCGACCACGCCATCCGCCTGATGACCGACAACGGCGTTCCGGCCACGGCCCACCGGGAAGAGCGGGACGGCTACATTGAATATACGGTCCGCATCCCGACCGCCGCCGCGCAGAAATAAGACCGCCTAAAATGTTCCATGTGGAACACGGGACAGCCTGAAAAATGCAGCTTTGAAGGAAAAATTCCTCAAAGACCCGGAAGAATGGGCGTTTTTGCGGAAAATTCTGAAGAAATCGGGTTCAAAAAGCGCGGATGATGTGCTATACTAAAGATTACAGGGGTCTGCTGACGGGAAAACGGCAGATCACGACTTCGAAATGTTCCATGTGGAACAAAAACTTTTCCCGGGAGGAAGAAAACACGCGTGGCAAAAATAGTTGCAGTTGCAAACCAAAAAGGCGGCGTGGGCAAGACGACCACGGCGGTGAACCTGTCATCCTGCGTTGCAGCACTGGGCAAAAAGGTGCTCATCGTGGACTTGGACCCGCAGGGCAACACCACCACCGGCTACGGCATCCCCAAGCGGAGCGTCGAGCTGGGAACGTATGAGATGCTCATTGGTGAGTGCAGCGCCTGTCAGGCGGTCCACAAGACGGAGTTCCGCACCGATGTGATCGGTTCCAACACCCGTCTGGCCGGTGCAAGTCTGGAAATGATCGACCTGCCCGGGCGCGAGAGCCGTCTGCGCAAGGCGCTGGCAGAGGTCCAGAAGGACTACGATTTCATCTTCATCGACTGCCCGCCCAGCCTCGACCTGCTCACACTGAACGGCCTGTGCGCCTGTGACAGTGTGCTCATCCCCATCCAGTGCGAGTATTATGCGCTGGAAGGTCTGTCGGAGCTGATCAGCACCTTGAAAACCATCCGCAAGAAGTACAACCCCTATCTGGACATCGAGGGCGTCGTGTTCACGATGTTCTCCGGGCGTCTGAACCTGACGATGCAGGTCGTCGAGCAGGTCAAGAAGTACTTCGGCGCAAAGGTCTATAAGACGACCATCCCGCGCACCATCCGCATCTCGGAGGCCCCCAGCTACGGCCAGCCCATCAACTTCTATGAGCCGAAGGGCAAGGGCAGCGAGGCGTACATGGATCTGGCGATCGAGTTCGTCAAGAACAATCGCCCGCACGAGCCGGCCAAGCGGCGCGGCAAGGGAGCCAGCGCTCCTGTGGTGCAGAAGAACGCGCTGGAAGAAGTGAAGCAGGGGGAAGTTTAAGCGATGGCAAAAAAAAGAGGAGGACTGGGCAGGGGATTGGAAAGTCTGTTCGAGGACGTTTCGCCCAGCTTCGAGTCCGATAGCAAGATCGAGTCGCTGCCCCTGCGGGAGATCGAGCCGGACCCCGGCCAGCCCCGCAAGACCTTTGACAACGAAACGCTGGCCGAGCTGGCATCCAGCATCGCCGAACATGGACTGCTGCAGCCCATCGCGGTGCGGCCCAAGGCGGCGGGCGGCTATCTCATCGTCGCGGGCGAGCGCCGCTGGCGGGCCTGCCGGATGGCGGGTCTGACCGAAGCGCCGGTCATCGTGAAAGATGTCACCGACGAACAGGCCATGGAGCTGGCGCTGGTGGAGAACCTTCAGCGCGAGGATCTGGACCCGGTGGAAGAAGCCGCCGGCATTCAGGAGCTGATGACCCGCTGTGATCTCACGCAGGAACAGGCCGCCCGCAAGCTGGGTAAGAGCCGCAGCGCGCTGGCCAACAGTCTGCGTCTGCTGAACCTGCCGGAGAACGTTCTGGAGCTGCTCAAGAGCGGTTTCCTGAGCATCGGACATGCCAAGGTCATTCTGGGCCTTCCCACGCCGGAGCTGCAGGAACAGGCCGCGCAGATCATTGCCGACCATCAGCTGAACGTCCGTCAGGCCGAAGCCCTCTGCAAAAAGCTGGCAAAGCCCGCCAAGGAACCGGCAGAACCGGCTCCGCGCGGGACCCTGCCCATCGAAGTGGAAGAGAGCCTGAAGGAAGCGCTGGGCAGCGAAGTCAATGTGGCCTACCACGACGGCAAAGGCAAGCTGACCGTGCATTTCTATTCGGATGAGCAGCTGAAACAGTTTGCAAATCTGCTCGGACAGTATCGAATGGAATAACCTCTCCGTCATCGCGATGCGATGACACCTCCCCTAACAAGGGAAGGCCTTGGCAGTCGATTTTACTTCATCTTTCTGCCAAAGGCTCTCCTGTTAGGAGAGCTGGCGGGCGAAGCCCGACTGAGAGGTTCTGCAACAATGCGATTGAGGGCGGGACACCGCCTTTGAACGGCACGGACCCAATGCGGCCCGCGCGAACGAAATAGAGTAAGGAGAGTAAATCATGCTTGATATCAAATTTGTCCGTGACAACCCGGACGCGGTCAAGGAAAACATCAAGAAGAAGTTCCAGGACGCAAAGCTCCCCCTCGTCGATGAAGTCATCGAGAAGGACGCCAAGTACCGCGAGTGCCTGAAGGAAGTCGAGTCCCTGAAGGCTGCCCGCAACAAGCTGAGCAAGGCCAACGGCCCGCTGTTCGGCCAGCTGAAGAAGTGCACCGAAGAGGCCCAGAAGGCCGAGCTGCAGAAGCAGATCGATGCCAACAACGCCGCTGTCAAGGCCGACGCCGACAAGATGGTCGAGTTGGAAGCAGAGGAAGCCAAGCTGTCTGCCCGCATTCAGGAGATCATGTACACCATCCCGCAGATGATCGACCCCAGCGTGCCCATCGGCCCGGACGACACCTACAACGTCGAAGCACAGCGCTTCGGTGAGCCGGTCGTGCCCGATTTCCCGATCCCGTATCACACCGAGATCATGGAGAGCTTCGACGGCATCGATATGGACGCCGCCGGCCGCGTGGCTGGCAACGGCTTCTATTATCTGCTGGGCAACATCGCCCGTCTGCACGAGGCTGTTCTGGCCTATGCGCGTGACTTCATGATCGACAAGGGCTTCACCTATGTCATCCCGCCCTTCATGATGCACGGCAACGTGGTGCAGGGCGTTATGTCCTTCCCCGAGATGGACGCCATGATGTATAAGATCGAGGGCGAGGATCTGTATCTGATCGGCACGAGCGAGCACACCATGATCGGCCGCTTCATCGACCAGACCCTCGACGAGGCAACGCTGCCCCTGACCCTGACTTCCTACAGCCCCTGCTTCCGCAAGGAGAAGGGTGCTCACGGCATCGAGGAGCGCGGCATCTACCGCATCCACCAGTTCGAGAAGCAGGAGATGATCGTGGTCTGCCGCCCCGAGGAGAGCGCCGACTGGTACGAGA